>CADAYJ010000001.1:0-23208 GCA_902792115.1 uncultured Ruminococcus sp.
ATACGTCAGTATAGTCTCCGCTGCCGCGTCGGTCGGTGCTTCTGCTTACGCAGAGGTCTCCCCCGGAGACCCGCACCCTGCGGTCGTTTCATGCAACCTTCCTAAAATCTGACGGTGCAATATGAGCGCTCGCTTTAATCAGTGTCTCCTTAAATCTTTTCGGTCTGATTTCCGCATGACAGTGCCCTCTTCCCTGCCTTGCGAAAATTTTCCTCGAAAACGCTTTAAAGGCCTAATTGAAAAACAGTATAAGGAGGTATCACATGATCGCAGAAAACGAAGAAACACGCACAAAGGACAGCGGCGAGCTTGCGCTTATCAACCGCTACTCACGCAAGCAGCTAAAGGAGGACGACGTATACACCTTCTCCGTCGTGCTCTGCGACAACGACATCGACAGAGACAACGAGCATTTTTCGGACGAGGCGCTTGAAAAGCTCGCCGAGCTGTACGTCGGCGTGACAGGAATTTACGACCACGATCCGTCGGCGAAGAATCAGGTCGCGAGGATCTACAAGGCCGAAACGGAGACTGTTCCCGGCCGCGTGACGGCTTACGGCGCGCCGTACAGGAGAGTAGTCGCGAAGGCGTACATACCGCGCTGCAAGAGCAGCGAGGAGATCATCGCGATGCTCGACAGCGGCATAAGGAAGGAGGTCAGCGTCGGCTGCGGCATCGGAAGCTGCACCTGCTCGATCTGCGGCGAGGATATGCGCTCCCACGCCTGCGAACACAAGAAGGGCGAGGTTTACGACGGAAAGCTCTGCTGCGGTATCCTGAGCGATCCGACGGACGCCTACGAATGGTCCTTCATAGCCGTTCCGGCGCAGAAAAACGCAGGCGTTATCAAGAGCTTTCTCAGCGGAGCGTACAGCCGAGGCTCAAGCAGCGGCGCAGAAACCATCTCGCGCGAGGACGCCGACACGCTCAAGGAGTACATCTCGTCGCTGAAAAAGCAGGCCGAGGAGGGCGAGCGCTACAAGTCGGCGCTGAGGCTCGACGTCGTCAAGGCAGGCATCACGGCAAAGGTGGGGATCGAATGCTCCCTGCTCGAACGAATGGTGAGCAACCTCTCCGTTGACGAGCTTCTCAAGCTCAAAAGCGGCTTTGAAGAGATGACCTCGCGCATTTTGCCGATACGTCCGCAGACGCTTTCCCCAAACCGATCCGGGGAAATCAGACATGAGAAATGCAAGGATTATCAGATCTGAGAAAGGAAGTAAAAAAATATGGCAGCTTATGAAAACATCACTATCGAAAAAGGTATGTACAAGCCCGGCGGCTACGGTCTGACGGAGGCGCTCGAAAAGCTCGATCCGAGCGAGAACTACATAGGCACTCCGCTTGAAGGACTTGACGCCTTCGAGCGCCAGCTCAAGCGCTTTGACATCAGGGTGAGCGGCCCCGGGAGCGACAGGATCGAGAAATTTTTCCAGCGCGCTCAGTCCACCGCTCTTTTCCCGGAGTACGTCAGCCGCGCCGTACATCAGGGCATGACTCAGGCAGATGTTATCGACGATATCGTCGCGAGCAAGACGCAGATCGAGGGCATGGACTACCGTTCCGTCGCCTCGGTTCCGACGGATTCCGACCTTGAGATCAGACAGACGAATGAGAATGTCACGTTCCCCGAGACGAACGTCGTGCTTCAGGAGAACCTTATCCATCTGAGAAAGCGCGGCAGAATGCTCTGTGCCTCCTATGAGGCGCTCCGCTTTCAGAGGCTCGACCTCTTCACCGTCATGCTCAAACAGATAGGAGCGCACATCTCCACACAGCTTCTTAACGACGCGATCACGATCATCACGAACGGCGACGGCAACGGCAACGCGGCTACCACACACACCGTAGCTACGAACGGCACTCTTGCATACGGAGACCTTGTGGATCTCTGGAGCTACATCTCCCCCTACAAGCTCAACACGATCATCGCTCCGACTACTCAGATCATGAAGATGCTCAACATGACCGAGATGAAGGACTCCTACGCCGGCCACAACTTCCACGCTACGGGCAAGATGATCACGCCTCTCGGCGCGAAGCTGATCCACGCGCCTGCGATGAATTCGGCAAAGGTCATCGGCCTTGACAAGAACTATGCGCTTGAGCTTGTCCAGTCCGGCGACGTAATGACGGAGTATGACAAGCTGATCGACAGGCAGCTCAGCAGAGCGACGATCTCCGCGATCGTCGGCTTTACAAAGATCTTCACCGGTGCGTCCACCATTCTCACAGTGACAACATCTTAATATTTCGCAGTCCGACTGAGAGCGGGGCTTCGGCTCCGCTCTCTCAAAAAAGGAGGAATAACATGAATGTGGAAGATGTATTGACGCGCTTCTCGGCGCTGACAGGCCTCGGATATGAAGAAACGAACGAATGGGGCTTTCTCGTTGAGGACGCCTGCTCTCAGATCGGAGCAAGAATGCGTGAGCCGGGCGAAACGCCGGAATCAACGTCTCTCCTTGAAGCGGCAGCCGCTGCGCTCGCGTACTACGAGTACAAAACGATCGAAGCCTCCAAAAGGGAGCTTTCGTCCTTCAAGGCAGGCGACGTCAGCATTGAGCTTGAAAAAAGCGGCGTGCAGGATGCTTACAAAATGTACGTAAGCTCGCTTGAAGCGTGCTCCGGACTGCTAAAGGACAGCAATTTTATTTTCGGAAGGGTGGAGACGCTTTGTACAGAGGATTGATTGACAATATGCTCAACACGTACGGCAGCATCTGCGACATCTACCGCCGCGGCTCCTCTTCCCCGGTGACGTCGCGTGCGTTCATCACTCCGTTCCACTACAAGACGAAGGATTTCGGCGGCATTGAATACGGCGTCAACGGCGTAACGCAGAGCGACACATACCGGTACGTCGGCAGTGCAGAGCCTGATCTTTCTCAGTATCCGAAGGGCAGCAGGATAGTCTGCGGCGAACGTATATACCGCGTTGAAAGTGCGGAGCTTTATTTCTTCAAGGGCGAGGCTATCTACTGCCGCGCCGTTCTGAGGCTCTTTGAAGGAGGAAGGACGAATGATTGAATACATTGAAGCGATCGCCGGTTATCTGAGCGAAGCGCAGAATGAGTTTCCGGTCGTTCCGGGGTACATCGACGCCTTTTCGCATACTCCGCAGGAGCTTCCGGAGGCGTTCGTCACGGCGGAAAAGGCGGACGCGGAAAGCCTCGCCTTCAAGGTAACGATATTCACTCCGGCAGAGGAGGAGGGCTTATACTGCGAATACAGAGCCGAGCTGCTCATGCAGCTTCTCGCCGCTCCCTCATGCCCTCTGGCGATCGGGAAGCTGAGCATGGGCGGAGTCAGGTACGTCGCGGACAGTATGTCCTTCTCCGCCTGCGTCACCGGAGAGCTTACGCTCGCCCAGACGCATTCCTTCACTGCCGATGGGTTTGAGAACGATCCCATGCTTCACATAATGAGCGAGATCCCATCTTACAGGATCATCAGAACGTTCAACACGCGCCCCGTCATGACATTTCTCAGCGAGGCGCCGTTCGCCGTTCACGACGGCATGAATACGTACGAGATCACGCTTTTCGGCGTACCCGGGTATTACATCGGGGATATTTCCGGAAACGGCGTTTTCCGTCTGACAGTGGACGGCGAGCTGTTTTCGCGCTGCCGCTGCGTAAAATGCGTCTGCACTCAGGAAAGCGTCTCCGACCTGACGATCGAGGCATGGGAGCCGCGCGACCGCGAGGAGGAAGTTCCTGTTCCCGTTCCGACGGAAGACTTCTGATTTGGGAGGAATGATCATGGAAAACGAAATAATAGAAAATATCGGAGGTATCGGCGGCACCATCATTGATGAGCCGGGCGCCGAGGAGTACGCCGAAGCGCTGTCACTCGTATACGAGCGTCAGGCGCGCCGTTACGGCGGCGATATCCGGGAAAGCGAGGATCTGCGATGAACGACGCAGTAATCAGATTCGCAGGGATACGCCTTTCCCACAACCCGAAGACGCTTAAAATACAGCGGCGCAAAAAGCTGCGCTACGAAAGGCTTCTCTCCGGAGAGGGCGCTCTGGAGACGGTCGCGGAAGAGCCGTCGGTAATTAGCGGAACGGCGGAGCTTTTCGGCGAGGAATGCTTCCGTGACTTTGAGAAGCTCAGCCGGCTGTGCAAAAGCTGCAGCTTCTCTCCCCTTTCGATACCGTACTTCGGAGCTTTCCGCGCCGTGCTTTCCGACCTGACGCTGACCGCCGAGCCGAGGTACGACCACATCTCGGTAGGCTTCACGTTCCGCATCGCGCAGGATCCTCCCGGGGACGAGAGCTTTCTGCCGCAGTACTGCCGCGCAAACAGCGGAGATTCATTCTGGGATATCTCCTACCGGTTCAATGTTCCCGTGGAGGAGCTTATAGAACTGAATAAAGGCATACGCGACATCATGTGTCTTGAAGATCAGGAAAGGGTGAGGCTCTTTTGATTTTTTTCGGAGAAAACAAGAGCGGTCGGTTCCGGCTGCCGGAGGCTGCGTCTGTCGTCATAAACTGTGAGCTTGACGTGCCCGCCGACGATATGACTGTGACCTTCCCGGTATCGGATCTTCCTCCGCTCTGGAGGATATACGCCGCCTGCGACGGCTCTCCCGTTCCCGGTGAGAGCATGGAGGGCGTATGCTTCTGCGGCGTCGTTGACGAGCAGATCACGTCGGGAGACGGCGCCGTATACACAACGACGATCTGTGCGCGCAGCCCTGCGGCGCTCCCTCTCGACAGCGAATGCGAATACGGCGAATACGTAAACCCGTCTCTGGAGGTAATGACGTCGCGCCACCTTGCACCGTTCGGGATCGCAAGTGACAGCGCGCCGGCGCAGACGCTCCGCGGCACAATGACGGTAGCGCGAGGTCGCAGTCATTACTACGCCGTCAGGAGGTTCTGCTCGATCTTCCTCGGCACAGTTCCCAGGATAGACAGCCTGGGGCGCTTCCGCCCGGACGTGCGCCTCGGCGGAGAGGCTATTATCTTCTCTCCGGTGACGCACGGTCATAACGTGCAAAACCGCCGTCTTTTCACGCGGCTCACGGTGAAGCAGAGACGATACAGCCTGATCTCCAGGGTGACCGCGGAAACGGGAGAAAAGCCTGCCGTCGTAACGGACGCCAAGGCCGCGTCCGACGGCATAACGCGCGAGCGCAGGATAAGCCTTCCGAACAGCCGCACCGGCACGCTCTCGGACGCCGACGAGCTGATCCGCAAGGGACGTGCGGCGTCGTTCGAGGCGGAGCTTCTCTGCCACGGCTTTCTCGGAGACATCGTCGGAAGGGGCGCCGTGCTCGAAGCGCAGGGGCTTGAAAAGACGGCGCTGATCGTCACAAAAACAAGATACACGGGCAGCGCCGGCACGCAGACCACACGAGTCACGCTCGCCCCGCAGGAGGTGCTGTAAATGTGGTTATCTAAAAAAATCACGGAAAACTCGGGTGACTCGCCGTTTACGGCGTTCGTTTCCTTCTCCGACGGCTCGTCGGTCGGTCTTGGCTCCTCGTCGGGCAGCGGCAGCGCCGCGCTCTTTCTCCCCTACGGCATCGAATGTGTGCCGCCGAGGGGCGAGCAGGCTGTTGTCGTTCCGTCGGGACGGACGCGCTGCGCCGTCGGGATACGCTCAAAAAACTCCCTTCGGCTCGAGCCGGGCGAGATCGCGCTCTACTCGAAGGGCGGAGCAAGCATAATCCTGAAAAACGACGGCCGCGTCCTTATCAACGGACAGGAATTCTAGGAGGTAAGCCGAATGGACACATACATTGAAGACGGCGATATTGCCGTCGATCAGCACGGCCGGCCTTATTTTGCGGACGGCATCGACGAGGCCGCACAGCGCGCGGCTTTCATATTCTCAACGATGAAAGGCTCCTTCCGCTATGACCGCGAATTCGGCATCGACTGGTCGGGCTACGATCACTCCAGGGGGCCGAACGAGACGATCATGATGATCTGCCGCGAGGCTCTGACAGGGCACGGCGGATTCGGCGTCGAGGACGTTATGATGATCTTCGACGAGGATCACTGGCGAATGTGCTTTACGGTGCAGGCCGGTGATGAGGCAGTGCAGAAGGAGGTAAACATCAATGGACACATATGACGGTATTCTGCAAAGAATGCGCGAGAAATACAGAGTACAGACAGGTCACTGGCCGGACGACGCTTCCGACATAGGGATACGTCTGAAGGTGCTTGCAGGCGAGCTTGTTGCGGCGTTTAAGGAGCTTGATTGGCTCAAAAGCCAGATGTTCCCGACGACGGCCGCCGGCGAATATCTCGACCTGCACGCGGCGCAGCGCGGATTAACCCGCGGCAGCGGAACGAAGGCGACGGGAAGAGTCAGCTTTCGTCTGCCGTACGCGCTGAGCTACGACGTCGTCGTTCCGGCAGGAACGGTCGTCTCGACGACCGGCAACGAACCCGTTCGCTTCACAACGACGTCAACAGCGACCATAACGGCAGGCGTCACGTCCGCCGTCGCGAATATTGAGGCGCTCGAGCCGGGTATCGGCGGAAATGTCGCGGCGCAGAGAATATCGCTCATCGTAACGCCGGTTGCAGGCGTTACGTCCGTGACGAACGAAAATGCAACGGACGGCGGATATGAGCCGGAGATCGACGAGCATCTGCGCAGGCGTATCCTCGACAGCTACGTGAATATCCCGAACGGAACGAACAAGGCGTATTACGAGCGTGAGGCGCTGGCAGTGAACGGCGTTGCAGCCGTCGGCGTGATCCCGATGCTGCGTGGTCCCGGTACGGTGGATGTTTTCGTTTCGGGAGCCGGCGGCGCGGCTACTCCGGCGCTTCTTGAGCAGGTGCGCGAGAGGCTCCGGACGGCGCGCGAGATAAATGTAGACGTACAGGTAAGTCGTCTGTCGTTCGTGCCGGTTGACATCACGATGATGATGAAGGTCAGGGACGGCTACGATTTCGGCGAGGTCAGGAGCGAGTGCGTCGCGGCGATTGAGGACTATTTCTCTCTGCTCGGCGGCGGAGAATCGGTATATCTCTCCGACATCGGGGAATGCGTCGCGCACGTTGACGGCGTTTTGAATTATTCGTTCGTCACAGCGCTTTCACACGACACGCCGATCCCCGCCGACCATGCCGCTGTCTGCGGTACGATCACAATAACGGAGCGTGAATGACATGAGGAACAGTGAATTATCAATGCAGCGAGCTATATCTCCGATCGGACTTTACAGCGCCGGCGTCTTCTCGCTCATCACGAAGGAGCTGAAAACGTACGCCGAAGAGTTTGACAGGCTCTCGGAAAGGATCGACGATATTCTCACGGAATGCTTCGTTGACACGGCGTTCGGCGAGGGGCTTGCGTGGTATGAGGAGCAATACGGTCCCGTGAGGACAGACTGCCTCACGGACGACCGCCGCGCAATGATAAGGACTCTGCTCTCCGTCGGCGAAAACGACTTTACGCCGCAGGGCGTCGAGCGCTTCTTCCGCTCGATCGGCTTTGAGTGCGAGATCACGGAGTATCCGCAGTTCTACGAGCTGTACATACTTCCGGAGCAGCGCATATACACGCGCGCGGAGCAGGATCTCATCATTGCTCGGGCAAAGGCTTTTCTGCCCTGCCACCTGAATGTACACATCGAATTCCGCACGGCGGACTGGGACGACTACGACGATCTGGAACTTAGCTTTGACGAATGGGACGACCTTTCCATGACGTGGGACAAGCTCGACCGATATGAGGGGGAATGATAATATGGCTTCCAGCAACACAACACCGCACTATATGCTCAACAACTGGTCAGGCACAGACAAGCCGACGCGCACCGATTTCGTAAGAGACAATATGCTGATCGACACGGTGATCTGGCAGCACGAATCGGACGTCAATATGCACATGACGCGAGAGGAAAAGCAGCGCATCAGCGCGCCATTTCAGATCAAGTCGCTTCAGGGAACGGACACGGCGACGCGCTCCGTCACCTTTGACTTTAACCCGAAGATCGTCCTTTACTTCGCCGTCGGGGAGCCGCCGGTGAAAACGGACAACGGCGTAACGACCGTGAACTGCGGCGCTGCGGCATATGCCGTCGGTGCAAGCGGAAACTGCGCTCTCGGAACGGACACGTTCATCGTCACGCACGGCACGGACGGCACGGTGAATTATAATCTCAACTCGTCTCAGTGCCAGTACATTGCAATAGCTATGAGATAACGCAAAATGCCCCGCATCATTCGGATACGGGGCATTGTCTGTTATTCTGTTTTTCCGGAAAGCCAGCTGTCTATCGACTCGGCGGCGCGTCTGCCTGCGCCCATAGCCTTGATAACGGTAGCGGCGCCAGTCACGGCGTCTCCGCCTGCGTAAACGCCCTTCTTCGTCGTCTCCATCGTCTCCTCGTTTACTACGATGCAGCCCTTCGCGTTAGCTTCGAGGCCGGGGGTAGTAGAGCGGATCAGGGGGTTCGGAGCGTTGCCGATCGCGATGATAACGGCGTCAACGTCGAGCGTGAAGTTAGAGCCTTCCTTCGCCTTCGGGCGGCGTCTGCCGGAGGCGTCCGGCTCGCCCAGCTCCATCTCAACGCATTCGAGGCCGACGACCTTGCCGCTGTCGTCGCCGATCACTCTGACGGGATTTCTCAGCAGCTTGAAGTTTACGCCCTCCTCCTTTGCGTGGTGTATCTCCTCGTTTCTCGCGGGCATCTCCTCCTCGCTGCGGCGATACACGATATATACGTTCTCTGCGCCGAGGCGGAGCGCCGACCTTGCGGCGTCCATCGCGACGTTGCCGCCGCCGACTACGGCGACGTTCTTCGGGCGTATGATCGGCGTATCGTATTCGTCCTTATACGCCTTCATGAGGTTGATCCTCGTGAGGAACTCGTTGGCGGAGTAAACGCCGATAAGCCCCTCGCCCTCCATGTTCATGAAGTTCGGAAGACCGGCGCCCGTGCCAACGAAGACGGCCTCGTAGCCGCTTTCGAGCAGCTCGTCCACCGACATGACCTTGCCCATTACCATGTTTGTGCGGATATCGACGCCGAGAGCCTTGAGCTCGGCGATCTCCTTCTGAACGATCTCCTTCGGGAGACGGAATTCGGGGATACCGTACATCAGAACGCCGCCTGCCGTGTGGAATGCCTCAAACACGGTGACCTCGTAGCCCTTCTTTGCAAGGGAGCCGGCGCAGGTCAGCCCGGAGGGACCGGAGCCGATAACGGCTACCTTGTGACCGTTTTGAGCGGGCTTTGAGGGAGCCTCTGCCGCGTGCTTCATATGATAATCGGCAACGAAGCGCTCAAGGCGCCCGATACCGACGCTCTCGCCCTTGATGCCTCTCACGCATTTCGACTCGCACTGCGTCTCCTGCGGACAGACTCTGCCGCATACAGCAGGAAGCGAGCTTGACATTGTGATTACCTTGTATGCCTCCTCGTAGTCGCCCTTGACGACCTGCGCTATGAATTCCGGTATCCTGATATTTACGGGGCAGCTGGTCACGCACTGAGGATTCTTGCAGTTGAGGCAGCGCGCCGCCTCCGAAAGAGCCATCTCCTCGGTGTAGCCTGTCGCTACCTCATCAAAGTTCTTGTTTCTGACGTTCGGATCCTGCTCCGGGATCGGCGTCTTGTTAGGGCACATATTAGGCATTCTGATCCACCTCAGCCTTTCTGATAAGTCTGCAGTTTTTCTCGCGTGCGGCCTGCTCCGCCGGGCGGTACATGACGTTGCGCTTCATCAGCTCGTCGAAATCGACCTCGTGACCGTCAAAGTCGGGGCCGTCAACGCAGGCGAATTTCGTTTTTCCGCCGACGGTAAGGCGGCAGCCGCCGCACATTCCCGTGCCGTCGATCATGATCGGGTTCATCGAGACGATCGTCTTGATGCCGTACTGCTTTGTGAGGCCGCAAACAGCCTTCATCATCGGAACGGGGCCGATCGCGATAACGAGGTCGTAGCCGGCGCCGTTTTTGATGTTGTCCTCGAGAGCGTTCGTAACGAAGCCCTTGTTTCCGTTCGAGCCGTCGTCCGTCATGACGAAGAGGTTGTCGCTGACGGCTTTCATCTCGTCCTCGAGGATAATAAGCTCCGTATTTCTGAAGCCGGCGATAACGTCAACGGCCGTACCCATTTTATGGAGCGCCTTTGCCTGCGGATACGCGATCGCGCAGCCTGCGCCGCCGCCGATAACGGCTACCTTTTTGTACCCCTCAAGCTCCGTCGGAACGCCGAGAGGCCCCACGAAATCGAGAATATAATCACCCTCGCCGAGCGTATCAAGAAGCATCGTGCTTGCGCCGACCTTCTGGTAAATAATCGTAACGCTGCCGCGCTCTGCGTCCGTATCGGCGATCGTAAGCGGAACGCGCTCGCCGAACTCATCGACGCGGTAAATAATAAACTGACCGGGCTTCGCCTTTTTAGCGATAAGCGGCGCTTCCACCGCCATTTTCGTCATAGACGGGTTAAGCGAGACCTTTTCCAGTATTTTATACATATGGTTCTTCCTTTCCATCTCCGTTTTTCTTATAAGGACTATTATAATGCTATCCTATCAATAATGCAAGCATTTTTTGCAGGCGGACAGTCGGATAAAAGCCGGAGCGCAGTTTCCGTTTTTCATTTTGCCCTGCATTTGCAGCCGGAGCTGAAACCACGGTGCAAAATAACCGTTCGGCGCTGCTTTTCTGCATATTTGCGAACATTTTACCATAAAAAACGCACTTTTTCAAGATTTCTGCAAGATTTTAAAAAAATCCTGCAAATTTTCTTTTGCAAATATCAAATATGTATTGATTTGCACCGGGAATTGTAGTATAATGAGGTTTGTGATGCTGTTATTATTCACAAATTTACAATAGAGGTGTTTTCAGATGAGCATAAGAATTGGTATTTTCGGCTACGGCAACCTCGGCAGAGGCGTAGAGCAGGCTATCAGAAAGAACAAGGATACGGAGCTTACCGCCGTTTTCTCAAGGCGTGATCCCGCTTCGGTCAAGATCGCGACCGAGGGCGTTCCCGTTGTTTCGGCGGACAAGGTAAGCGAATACAAGGACAAGCTCGACGTTATGATCATCTGCGGCGGCAGCGCGACCGACCTTCCCGTTATGACGCCGGCGCTCGTCCGTGACTTCAACGTCATTGACAGCTTTGACACCCACGCAAAGATCCCCACTCACTTCGCAAACGTCGATAAGGCGGCGAAGGAGGGCGGCAATGTCGGCATCATCTCCGTCGGCTGGGATCCGGGAATGTTCTCCCTTGCAAGACTTTACAGCAACTGCATTCTCACGGAGGGCGAGGATTACACGTTCTGGGGCAAGGGCGTGAGCCAAGGGCACTCCGACGCGGTGCGCCGCATCGAGGGCGTTCTCGACGCAAGGCAGTACACTGTACCCGTTGAGGCAGCGCTTGAAGCCGTTAGAGAAGGAAAGAATCCTCAGCTCACGACGAGAGAAAAGCACACGAGAGTATGCTACGTCGTCGCCGAGGAGGGCGCTGACAAGGCGCGCATCGAGAACGAGATCAAGACGATGCCCAACTACTTCGCAGACTACGACACGACCGTAAACTTCATCACAGCGGAGGAAATGAAGCGCGACCACAGCGGTCTTCCGCACGGCGGCGTCGTTATCAGAAGCGGCAAGACAGGCGCAAACGACGAGCACAGCCACGTTATTGAGTACAAGCTGACGCTTGACTCCAACCCGGAGTTCACGGCAAGCGTTCTCGTAGCATTTGCCCGCGCCGCAGTAAGGCTCAACAAGGAAGGCGTATCCGGCTGCAAGACGGTCTTCGACGTCGCTCCTGCATACCTCAGCGCTCAGAGCCACGAGGAGATCATCTCCCATATGCTCTGATACCGAATGAAAGTCACTCTCCCGTGCTTCGGCACGGGAGATTTTTCATGCGGCGAAATCTTCCGTAATAATATCGTGGGAGGTTACACGCGCGGAGTCTGATTTTCAAATTTCGTAACGCTCCGGCGGAACTGCCTCGGGCGCATACCCAATTCTTGATACAATAGGTTAGTGGGAGGTTACAAACGCGGAGACTGATTTTCAAATTTCGTAACGCTCCGGCGGAACTGCCTCGGGCGTCTGCCCGAGCAATTAGGTGTTGCATTTTTTACAAAGTTGTAATATAATGGAAGGTATGAGATAATTGCGCTTTGCGCTAACATTTTTCCGGAGGGAAACGGCAATGGATGAGTATTTCAGAAGGACTTGGGCAGAGATAAATCTAAATAAGATCGAGCACAACTACAAGGTTATCCGAAGCTGTACGGCGCCGGGCGTCAAGCTGTGCTGCGTCGTCAAGGCGGACGCATACGGTCACGGCGCAAAGGAACTTGCGGCGCTCTACGAGAAGCTGGGCGCGGACTTCTTCGCCGTGTCGAATCTTGAGGAGGCGATCGAGCTGAGAAGGGCGAGCATCACGACGCCGATACTGATCCTCGGCTACACGCCGGCGCAGTACGCAAAGACGCTCGCGAACAATTCGATCACGCAGGCGATCGTCTCCTCCGAATACGCGAAGGAGCTTTCAAGATGTGCCTGCGAGCAGGGCGTGACCGTTCCGGTGCATCTTAAACTCGACACAGGCATGAGCCGAATCGGTATCATGTGCCAGGATCTCTCACGAGACGACGCGCTTTCCGAGGCCCTCGATATCCTTGCGCTCGGCGGTATCGAGGTCACGGGCGCTTTCACGCACTTCGCCGTTTCGGACGAGAAGGACGAGGGGCTTGAATATACGCAGCGCCAGATCGCCTGCTTCAAGGGCTTCTGCGACGCTTTGAAGGAGAAGGGCGCCGTCGGCGACGGCTTCATCTGCCACTGCTCCAACTCCGCCGCTATCATGGACTACGCCTGCGCTCACATGGATATGGTAAGAGCCGGGATAATCCTCTACGGTCTCGCTCCCTCCGACAAGCTGAAGGGGCAGATCGACTTAATGCCTGCAATGCAGATCAAGTCCGTCATAGCGCACATCAAGCGCGTCGCTCCGGGAACGACCGTGAGCTACGGACGAACCTTCACGGCAGAGCGCGAAATGACGATCGCCACCGTTCCGATCGGCTACGCAGACGGCTATATCCGCAGCTTCGGCAGGCAGGCGTATATGATAGTCGGCGGCAGGAAGGCGAAGGTCGTCGGCAGGATCTGCATGGATCAGTGCATGATCGACGTGACGGACATCGAAAACGTGAAGGTCGGCGACACCGTCACCGTTATCGGCGGCTCGAACGGCTGCGAGGTAACGATGGACGACGCCGCTTCGTGGGCAGGCACGATCAATTACGAGATAGCCTGCCTCGTCGGGAAGAGAGTTCCGAGAGTATATATCAAGGACAGGGAGATCACGTCCGTAAACGGGCTTATCAGCTGACCGGGATATCCCGTATGCTTCGGCTTTGCAAAATCCGAAGGTCACAACAGGAGGTTTTTTATGACACTTTTGGTCGTTGACGGAAACAGCATCGTCAACCGCGCGTTCTACGGCATCAGACTGCTGACCACGAAGGACGGACAGTACACGAACGCGATATACGGCTTTCTCACGATGCTCGACAAGATCAAGGAAAGCGCCGAGCCGGACGCGGTCGCGATCGCGTTCGACCTTAAAGCACCCACGTTCCGCCACAAGGCGTACAGCGGCTACAAGGCAAATCGACACGGTATGCCGGACGAGCTTGCGCAGCAGCTCCCCGTTCTGAAGGATCTGCTTCGCGCGCTCGGCTACAAGCTCGTAGAATGCGAGGGCTTCGAGGCGGACGATATCCTCGGAACGCTCGCCGCGAAGTGCGACGAGCAGGGCTGCTCCTGCGTTATCGCGACGGGAGACCGCGACTCTCTCCAGCTCGTCTCCGGGAACGTCACCGTGCGGCTCGCCGCCACGAAGCTGGGAAAGCCCGAGGCGGAGCTTTACGACGCGGCGCGTATACGCGAGGAATACGGCGTTGAGCCGCCGCAGATGATCGAGATCAAGGCGCTGCAGGGCGACACCTCCGACAATATTCCCGGCGTTGCAGGCATCGGCAAAAAGGGCGCCGCCGATCTGATTCAGCGCTTCGGCTCGATCGACAATATCTACGAAAACCTCGAAACGATCGACATAAAGCCCGGCATGAGAAAGAAGCTCGCCGAGGGCAGGGACAGCGCGTTCATGAGCAAAATGCTCGGCACGATACGGCGCGACGCACCGATCGACACGGAGCTTTCGCACTACGCCGTCACGCAGTTTGATCCCGACGAGGTAATGACGAAGCTGGCGTCGCTCGAGCTTTTCTCGCTCATCAGGAAGTGGGATATACGCTCCGACGTCAAGGTCAAGGCGGAGGAAAACACGGACAACGCCGACGCGCCGCTGCCGGAGCTTGACCTCTCCCCCGAGCCGGACGCTCTGCTAAAGTCGCTTCGCGAAAGCGGCAGCGCCTTCTTTACGTCGGACGCCGACAGAAGCGGCGCCGTTTCAGCCGTATACGTCGCCTCCGAGAAAAGCGTCGCTGTCATTCAGGACGGCGCGAGGGAATTCTTGCTTGAGCTTTTGAAGGACGACGGGATCAAAAAATTCACGGCAAACTCAAAGGCGCTCTGCGGCTTCGCCGTACATCACGGCGCCGAAGTCCGGGGCATCGCCGGAGACGTGCAGCTTGCGGCGTATATCCTCAATCCGTCGGCGAGCGCCTACGACACGGCGCGCCTTTTCGACGAATACGGCGTGACCGTCAGGTACTACGAGGACTCGCTGTTATACTCGGCGCAGCTAGCCCGGGAGGCGGCTTACCTGCCGAGGCTCTGGAGCGTCCTCGAAAAAAAGCTCAATGAAAACAGCCAGCTCTCCCTGCTTCGAGATATCGAGATACCGCTTGCAAATGTCCTCGCAAGCATGGAGCACGTCGGCTTCAAGGTGGACAAGCAGGCTCTTGAGGAGTACGGCGCCGCGCTCGGCGAGAAAGCCGAAAAGCTGCGCGCCGATATCTGCGGCGAAGTCGGCTACGAATTCAACATCAATTCGCCGAAGCAGCTCGGAACGGCGCTCTTTGAATCACTCGGTCTTCCCGGCGCGAAGAAAACAAAGACGGGCTACTCGACGAATGCCGACGTTCTCGACGCAATACGAAACGTCCACCCCGTCGTGCCGATGGTGCTCGAATACAGAACGCTCTCGAAGCTGAAATCGACGTACTGCGACGCGCTCGTCAAGGTGTGCGACAGCGAAAGCAGGATCCACACCGTTTTCAATCAGACGGAGACGAGGACGGGGCGCATCTCGTCGCTCGAGCCGAATTTACAGAACATTCCCGTGAGGACCGAGGTCGGACGCGAGCTGAGAAAATTCTTCATCGCATCCGACGGCTGCACGCTCGCCGACGCCGACTACTCGCAGATCGAGCTTCGCGTGCTCGCGCACATCGCGAACGACGGGGAAATGATACGCGCGTTCCGCGAGAACGTAGATATCCACAACGTCACGGCTTCGCAGGTCTTCGGTCTGCCGGCGAGCATGATCACGCCGCCGATGAGAAGCCGCGCGAAAGCCGTCAATTTCGGCATCGTTTACGGCATCGGCGCGTTCTCGCTCGCGAAGGATATTTCAGTCACGCGCAAGGAGGCGGACAGCTACATCAAGGCGTATCTGCGCCACTACTCCGGCGTTGACTCATACATGACGAGCGAGGTCGAAAAGGCAAAGTCGAAGGGCTACGTCTCGACGATGTTCGGGCGCAGGCGTTACCTGCCGGAGCTGAAAGCGTCTAATGCAAATATGCGCGCGTTCGGAGAGAGAGTTGCGCGGAATATGCCGATACAGGGCACAGCCGCCGACATAATCAAGATAGCGATGGTGCGCGTTTTCAACAGGCTGAAGGCGGAGAACATGAGAGCGAAGCTGATTCTTCAGGTACACGACGAGCTGATCGTCGAAGCGCCGGACGACGAGGCGGAGAAGGCGGCGGCGATACTCCGCGAGGAGATGGAGAGCGCAGTCTCTCTCGCCGTTCCGCTCACGGCGGACGCGCACACCGGAAAAACGTGGTACGACGCGAAAGGATAAGGAGGTTGCGAAATGTACAAGCGATTATGCGATTATATTGAATATATCGACGGGCAGACTCGCCCCGACAGGCTCCCTGAGCTATCGGAAAAGGAGCGTAAGGAGCTTAAGGAGCAGCTCCTCGTTCAGACGCAGTTTTTCCAGCATGAGCGGCTCATTCACCTGATCGTGACACATATGTTCGCGGTCATAACGATCGTGACGCTCGTCGCTATGATGTACTTCAAGGCGCTCACGCTGCTGATACTCCTCGTTCTGGAGCTTGGCCTGCTCTTCCCGTACATCATTCATTACTACCACCTCGAAAACGGCACGCAGAAGCTGTACACCTTCTACGACCGCTTCATCGGCCGCACGTTCGGCGACAAGTACAACGAAAGCGACAGAGAGGAAAAGAAGTAGCTTCTCTACCCTCTCAAAAGCAATAAGGAGACGTAACAATGAGAGATATCAGGCAGGAAATACTAAAGGGCGAGCGCGCCTTCTACGCGCAGAGCGGCGCACGCCTCTACGACTGCGTTTTCTGCGGCGGCGAATCGGCCGTCAAGGAATGCTCCGACATTGAGATAAACAGGAGCGTGTTTGAGTGGAAGTACCCTGTCTGGTACGGCAGGAGGATCGCCGTTGACGGCTGCACCTTTTTGAAGGACTGCCGCGCCGGCTTCTGGTACATCAACGAGCTGAGCGTCAAAAATTCCGTTATCGACGCGCCGAAGTGCATTCGCCGCTGCAGCGATGTAACACTCGAAAACGTCAGCTTCACCGACGGCGACGAAACGCTCTGGGCTTGCCGCGGCGCACGGCTTAAAAACGTCACGGCAAAGGGCAGCTACTTTGCGATGAACTGCACCGACGTTGACGCACAAGGGCTTGACCTCGTCGGCGGATACTCATTCGACGGAGTTAAGAACACAACGATCCGAAACTCAAAGATCGTCGGGCGCGACGCCTTCTGGAACAGCGAGAACGTCACCGTTTACGACTCGTTCCTGACCGGCGAATATCTCGCTTGGAACGCAAGGAACGTGACGTTCATAAACTGCACGATCGAAAGCCTTCAGGGGCTGTGCTACATAGACGAGCTGAAAATGCGCGGCTGCCGCCTTATCAACACGACGCTCGCCTTTGAATACGCCGACGTAGACGCGCAGATCGACGGCACGATCGACAGCGTATTCAACCCGAAAAGCGGCACAATCACCGCCGACCGGATCGGCGAGCTGACCGTAGACAGAGACAGAGTCGATCCGGGGAAAACCAGGATAATCTGCAAGGGGTAAGAGGCAGCGGATATCGTTCAAAAGCGCTGTCCCCCGTCTTTTATCACCACCCATATTAAGCCGGTCAATAAATTTATATACAACAAATCACGCAGTGCATCTGCACGGAAAGGAAACTATCATGGCAAATCCAATCGTAACATTTGAAATGGAAAACGGCAAGGTCTTCAAGGCGGAGCTTTATCCGGAGATCGCGCCGAACACGGTCAAAAACTTTATCTCGCTCGTGAACAAGGGCTTCTACAACGGTCTTACGTTCCACCGCGTTATCTACGGCTTCATGATACAGGGCGGCTGCCCGAAGGGAACGGGCACGGGCGGCCCCGGCTACTCCATCAAGGGCGAATTCGCCTCCAACGGCTTCAAGAACGACCTCAAACACGAGCCGGGCGTGCTTTCAATGGCGAGGGCTATGGCTCCCGACTCCGCAGGCTCACAGTTCTTCGTAATGCACAAGAAGTCGCCGCACCTTGACGGCCAGTACGCCGCTTTCGGCAAGGTAACGGAGGGCATGGACACAGTAAACGAGATCGCCGAGTGCGACACGGATTTCGCGGACAAGCCGCTCGATCCCCAGGTCATGAAGAGCGTGACGGTCGAGACGTTCGGCGTTGATTACGGCGAGCCGGAGAAGAAATAATAACAAAACAACAGGCGCTGCGGAAGAGTAATCCTCCGGCAGCGCCTTTTTTATAATTGTTAAGGAGCCACTGAATAAATCACGTTCTGCGAACTGAGCACCCATCTCGCTTGCTTCTTTTCGTCATCTTGCACTCAACTCCCTTGAAATACGTCAGTNCCTTGAAATACGTCAGTATTACTGCGGTCATTTCGTGCAACCTGCCTGAAAATCTGACTGCGCGATATGGGCACTCGATTTAATCAGTGCCTCCTTAAATCGGCATTATTGCATTTGCAATAATAAGCCTCTCCACTTTACAGGTTCTTTTCCGTACCGTCGTATTTTTCAAGGTGAGGATCTATAAACTTAGTCTTGAAATAATCCTCTGTCTCATACAAAAGGTTGTTTGCCTTCAAACCGACCGCATCAAATTCGTAATCGCCGTTCGGCTTCACAACGATATCGGAAGCAAAGCAGCAGCCGTATACGTTCTTGTGATCCTTAACGTCGCAGGTGTAGCAAAGGATAAGGCCGCTTTTATTCATCCTTGCGTTTCCGCCCCAGTAGTCGCCGATCTCCTCAACGTCAGAATACGTCTCAAAAGCCTCTTTCGGTGTGAGAAAATACGCCTTTGTGAATTTCAGGTTTGAAAAGCGTCCTGCATTAAGCTCCAGATCTCCCGATTTAAGATTCAGACCGAGGCCGTTATTTTGTTCGTCACGTCCCTCTGCCAGCTTCCTGCTTTCCTCAATCAGCCAGTTCATTTTTTCGTCCGAGATCTCATCAAGACTTGACAGGTACACGTCTACGTCGTCACATTTGTACTTCGTTTCCTCAGCGGAGAGCATATAGCCCATCTCCTCGAGTCCGTACCCTGCGGACGCCTTGATCGTTATCTCCTGCCCCTTCGCGATTTTCTCCTCATCGACCGAATATATGATCTTAGATGCCGGCTCGGAATCCGGAAGATTGTTTTTCACCCTCACCTCTGCCTCGGGAGAAGCTCCGGTTATATTGATATTGACGCCGTCCTCCTTTCCGTTGTTAAAGAAAGCAGGATCAAACGGATCGATCATTACAGGCTCGTCAAGTCCGCTGACGGTAAACTGCATCGGCTCCGTTCCCGTAAACTTGATATTGTTCTCCTGTGCGGTATCTTCATCGACCTCGATATTTACCGTCACACTGTCGCCGTTTTTAAGATCCGTGCTGTTGTCGAGCGTGAATGTTACGGCGTCCATTACCTCAAATGCCATGTCGATGCCCTCTAATGCACCCGCTTTATTCTTGCCGTAAACAGCCCTCTCGACAGCGCCCTCCAAGCCGTCCGTCGTGACCATCGCGGTACCCTTGCCGTCAAGGCCGTCAAACTTTACGTTCACGTAATCGGACACCTTTATCGTCGTCTTTCCGCAGCCCGACAGAATCAAAAGAACTCCTGCGGCTGCGCCGGCTAAAATGATTCGTGTTTTTTTCATTAATATTTCCCCTTAATTTCATTATTATATTACTTCGCTGTATTGTATTATACAGCGAGAAACACGTATTGTCAACGAGAAACACGTTATTTCACCGATATTCGTGTATTTTTACATATAATAGTATTGAATGAGTTTCTCGTTTTTAGTACGAATTTCCCGTACAGAGGGAGGTGATCGAGTTGAAATTCAACGAGAAGCTGCGTTACCTTATGGAGGAAAGAAACATCACCCAAAAGCTCGCCGCCGAGGATCTTCACATCGCGCCGTCTACAATGAGCGGCTACGTGAGGGGCGTCAGCGAGCCGGATTTTGAAACGCTTAAAACTATCGCGGAATATTTCGGTGTGACTGTCGATTTTCTTCTCGATACCCAAAGCAACGGTTCGGAAAGCTCCGCC
Organism: uncultured Ruminococcus sp.; assembly: GCA_902792115.1. Lineage (GTDB taxonomy): Bacteria > Bacillota > Clostridia > Oscillospirales > Acutalibacteraceae > RUG592. Next base: position 19,813 of record CADAYJ010000001.1, read on the forward strand.
GAGGAGGGGCTTCTGAAAACCTTCCGCGAGATGACGCCTCAGCAGCAGGCGACCTTCGTTGAGTTAGGCAAGACGTTCGTTCGAGTGAGTCGGGAAAACTTCAAGAAGAACAAAAGCCAATAACGAAAGCCGCCGATGCCCGGGAGCTTTTCAGCCCCCTTGTATATATTCTAGCACAAAAATTGTTTTTTGTCTCGCGGTTAGCGGCTTTGTTTGCACGCTTTGGATACGCAGCGAAGCAAAAAAAAGACCGCCGAAAGCGCACGAAGATCGGTTTTGCAGCCGTGTGCGTAATCGGTGGACTTTTTTTATTTTATATGGTATAATGAAAGGTTATGATTACAGTATTATCAGTTCCTTCGGCAGCGTTGCGAGGTTGTCGCAGCCGTCGTTCGTTACGACGACCATGTCCTCGATGCGGACGCCGAATTTTCCGGGCAGGTATATCCCCGGCTCGACCGTTATCACCATGCCCTCGCTGAGAAGCGTTTCGCCCTTTGCGGAGACGAACGGCTGCTCGTGGATATCAAGCCCCACGCCGTGACCGGTGGAGTGGCGGAAGTAATCGGCGTACCCTGCGCGCGCGATAACGGAGCGTGCCGTCGCGTCAACCTCGTACGCCTTGATGCCTGCCTTGACCTTCGCAAGCCCCATGAGCTGCGCTTTCAGCACCGTGTCGTAGATCTCGCGCTGCTCGTCACTTGCCTCGCCGACAGCGTACGTCCTCGTCATGTCGCTGTGGTAGCCGTCGTAAAGCGCGCCGACGTCGAAGGTGACGAAGTCTCCGCGCTTTACCTCGCAGTCGCCCGGAACGCCGTGCGGCATCGACGTCTTCGCTCCGGTGATCGTGATGAGATCGAACGAGACGCCCTGCGCGCCCTTTCGGCGCATGAGGTACTCCAGCTCAAAGGCGAGCGCTGACTCCTTGACGCCGGGCTTTACGATGTTGAGAAGCTCCGTCAGCGCCTCCTCTGTTATCTGCTGGGCGCGGCGCATTTTCTCGATCTCCTCCTTCGATTTCACGATGCGCTGGAGAGAGATCAGCTTGTCGAGGCGGTCGTTTGCCATGATGCGGCAGCCCGTACCCTCGACGCGCTTTTCAAGCAAATTCATGCCGGCGACCGTCATGTATTCCGATTCGATCAGCAGGTCGCGTATTCCGTGGTCGCGGATAAGCGTACAGAGAGCGTCGTAGTATTTGTCGTAAACGACGACCTCGGCGTTCGTCACATTCTTCTGCGCAGCCTCGCCGTAGCGGAAATCGACGAGCAGATACGCCTTGTCGCGCGTTACGAGGAGAGTGCCCTCGCTGTTCGGGAAGCCTGTCAGGTATCGAATGTTTTTCTCATGAGTCACAAGAGCCGCCTCTTTGCCCTCGTGAGAGAGCTTCGACTCGAGCTTTTTCATTTTTATGTATTTTCTGAAGCTCGAAAGCTCGCCGCTGTCAGTCATTTTTTTCTTCCTCGCTTTCAAAGATATCTGAGAGCGCCTCAAGCGCGAGGCGGTAGCTGAATTTTCCGAAGCCGCTGATCTGGCCGCGGCAAACTGCGCCGATCACCGTCTTGTGGCGGAACTCGTCGCGCGCATGGACGTTCGACATATGCACCTCGATCGTCGGAACGGACGGCACGCAGGCGATCGCGTCGCGTATCGCGTAGCTGTAATGCGTATATGCGCCGGCGTTGATGATGATGCCATCCTTCCCGCCGAGAGCGGAGTGTATCTTGGAGATGATCTCGCCCTCGCCGTTTGACTGGAATATCTCGATATCAAAACCCAATTCGGAAGCCCAGCGGCGGACGTCCTCGTTTATCGTTTCCGCTGTTTCGGCGCCGTAGATGTTTTTCTCCCTAAGCCCCACCATGTTGAGGTTCGGGCCGAGGATAAAAAGGATCTTTTTCATGATGTGACCTGCTTTCCTTTTGAATTAATGTGATGTAATATAAAGAAAAGCGCGGGCAGTCTGATGACCGCCCGCACCTTGATTTCGGACATTGTGTGTATAAGCCGATTACTTATACTTACGCTTACGAGCTGCCTCGGACTTCTTCTTACGCTTTACCGACGGCTTCTCATAAGCCTCTCTTTTGCGAACCTCAGCAATAACGCCGGCTCTTGCACACTGCTTCTTAAATCTTCTGAGCGCGCTCTCAAGAGACTCGTTATCTTTAATTCTGATCTCAGCCATTTATTTCCCTCCTCACTAAACGTCTCGCCGCAAGGGCAGACGCTGTTCTCAGACGTGCCGGAAAACCCGGCGGCTCAGCGCACCCGGACACGCTGCTTTGAGCGCCCCGTTAAGTGCGTTCACCGATGCGAGCTTCAAAAATAACCGCAACACGCAGGAGTTAATTGCACAAACTGCATTATTCATTTTACATTATAAAAGCGTCTTTGTCAAGAGCTTTTTTAAAAAAATACCCAAATGCGGTAATTTTTTTCTTTTATGGATATTTTTTTCGTGATAGGCTCAGTTACACACTCTTCCGGATCCGGCTAATTTCCGGCAAAAAACTCCAGCACGCCGCAGTACACGGCGAAAGCCATCTTTCTGCGGTATTCCTCGTCCGAAAGGAGCGCGGCCTCGTCCGGATTGGAAAGAAAGCCGCACTCGACAAGGACGCACGGCTTTTCGCAGTTGTTCAGAAGGTAAATATTGCTGCCGGCCTTAGTGAGCGGGCGCTCGTTCTCCGGCTGCAAAAGTGCGGTAACGGAGCGGCGGACGCAGTCTGCAAGGCGCTCGCTCGCAGCCTCGTTCGGCGAATAGAAGATCTGCGCGCCGTGCTCTGATGCGTCCGAGAAGATGTTCTGATGAATGCTCACAACGGCGTCCACGCCGCTTCCGTTGTACATTTTCAGCCGCTCGGCAAAATCGCTCCTGCGCTTTTCCGAGAGTGAGGAGCCGCTGCCTGCCATTTCGTCGCCGCTTCTCGTCATGACGACGCGATAGCCGGAAAGCTCCAGCTCGTCGCGCAGAAGCAGCGCGATATCGAGGTTCACGTCCTTTTCAACAAGCCCCTCGGCGCTCACAGCTCCGCCGTCCTCCGCGCCGTGACCGGGATCAATCACGACGCACCTCGCGCTCGCCGGCTCGCCCGTCACTGCGTATACATTCAGCTTCATCACGACAAGGATCATCGCCAGGAACACTGCAGCGATGATCGCAAGCACCGTTATGTAGAAAACCACATTGAAAACGATCCTTTTCAGTTTCTCCATGTCAATCCACCTCGGTTTATTGTATTCAGAGGCGAGGGAGGATATTACCGAAAGGCTTCGGCTTTTAAGATCAAGAATTAAGGAGCCACTGATTAAATCACGTCCTGCGGACTGAGCACTCATCTTGCTTGCATCTTTTCGGCATCTTGCACTCAACTCCCTTGAAATACGTCAGTA
>CADAYJ010000001.1:23213-87396 GCA_902792115.1 uncultured Ruminococcus sp.
CCCTTGAAATACGTCAGTATTCCTGCGGTCGTTTCATGCAACCTGCCTGAAAATCTGGCGGCGCAATCTGAGCACTCGCTTTAATCAGTGCCTCCTTAATGCAAATCGGAAGACCCGGAATGCTTCTGTTTGATTTTTGTGAGACGAAAAAACGGAAGGCTTTGTCTTGGTCCGCCGAAGGTCTTCGGTATGCAGAGATTGACTGCCCGAATGAGCTTTCTTGCAGATCAAGCGCGCTAGCGCTTCCGCAGTTTTTCATTATGAATTCCGATTATCTCAGTCAACGTAGTTCCCGTCAACGAGCCTTGGCTGCTCGCGCATCAGGGTGAGGTCGTCGAGGGGATTCTCGTACTCCTTGATCTTGTTGATCGAGTAGAAGCCGCTTTTGATCGTTTTCAGCTTGTCGTAGTGCGTGTTGAGAAGGTCGAGCATGAGCTGGATCTCGTCCTCGATATCGCTCTGCGTCGTACTCTCGGAGCGCGACATATTGTCGAGATCGAGCTTCAGCTTTTTGATATCCTTCTGGATATAGTCGATCATCGTGACGGCGTCCATGCTCGTCTCGCGCACTCTGTCCATGCGGTCGATGAACTCGCGGCGAACTGCGTCTCTCGCGTTCGTCGCAGAGGTATAAGTGCTGTTTACGCGGTCGTACTCCGCCTTTGTGACGTCAAGCTCCTTGGAGAGCTTCGCCTTTTCCTCCGCAAGCTCCTCTATTCGCTTCGTGTAAAACCGCTTGTTCTCCTCAAGCTCCGTTCTGAACGCGCTCGCCTGCTCAACGGACGTTTTCACGCTCTGGTACAGCCGCTCGTTTTCCTTTTTAAGGCGCAGCACCTCGCTCGTCTTGTCCTCGACCTCATACTTTAACTGCATCACCTTTTCCTGCAGCTCCATCTCGTTGATTTCTTCCATGCGGATCACCTCTCAACCGTTGTTGTATGAGTCCATTATATCAAGTTTTACATAAAAATACAAGATGTTAAGTGAGATTTGTTATAAATAATTGTGATTTTCCCTCTTGACAGTGACGTTACGTTATGGTTTATTATGTTTATACGGAGGTGATAACATGATGACCGTGAATGATGTGAGCAAGCTCACGGGCGTGAGCATACGCACGCTTCGGTTTTACGACAAAAAAGGTCTGCTGTCCCCGGCGCGCCGCACCGATTCCGGGTACAGGCTGTATGACGAAGCGTGTCTTTCGAGGCTCCAGCAGATACTCCTGCTGCGCGAGCTTGAATTCTCACTCGACGACATCGGCAGGATACTCGACAGCCCTGCGTACGATATGACACGTGCGCTCGACGACCAGATCACAATTCTTACTATGAAAAAACAGCACATTGAAAACCTTATCGTCCTCGCAAAGGGACTAAAGCTGAGAGGAGTTGATCACATGGATTTTGATCCGTTTGACGTAAAGGAAATAGACGAATACACAGAACAGGCAAAGCAAAAGTGGGTTGGAACACCGCAGTGGAAGGAATTTGAGGAGAAATCGAAAGGCCGCACAAGTGAGGACGAGAAAAATCTCGCCTCCCGCATTATGGATATCTTCGTGGTCTTCGGGAAGCTGCGCGATCTTCCCCCGGACGCTCCGCGCGTAAGGGAGCAGGTTGAGACGCTGCGCGCTTTCCTCACCGCGAATTTCTACGAATGCACCGACGAGATACTTCTCTCGCTCGGAAGGATGTACGCAGGCGGCGGCGAGTTCACTCAGAACATCGACAAGGCAGGCGGCGAAGGCACGGCGGAGTTTACATATGAAGCTATCAAAGCAGCCGTGAAAGCAGAATAGTGTATTATCATGACACCCCTGCAAGATCCCTGATCACCTCGCCTGCGAGGATCAGCCCGGCGGCGCTCGGAACGAATGCCGTGCTTCCCGGCAGGCTGCGGCGGACTCCCGGATTCTCTCCGCTCACGCCGGGCTTGATCGGCGGCTCCTTCGAGTAAACGACCTTCAGCCTTTTCACGCCGCGCTTTTTTAGCTCCGAGCGCATCACGCGCGCGAGCGGACAGACCGACGTAGAGTATATATCGGCGACCTCGAAAAGCTCCGGGTGCAGCTTGTTGCCGGCGCCCATCGAGCAGATGATCGGCGTGCCGGAACCGTTCGCCTGCATAACAAGCTCGATCTTCCCCGTCACGCTGTCGATCGCGTCAACGACATAGTCATAATCGCCGAAATCGAACATACCCGACGTTTCGGGTGTATAGAACACATTGAAGACGCGAACGTCAAGCCGCGGGTTGATATCGAGGAAGCGCTCGCGCGCGACCTCCGTCTTGTACCGCCCGATCGTGCTGTGCAGCGCGATGATCTGGCGGTTGAGGTTTGTGAGGCTCACGGTGTCATTGTCAATAAGATCAATCGCGCCGACGCCCGATCGCACAAGCGCCTCCGCCGCGTAACCGCCGACGCCGCCGACGCCGAACACCGCGACGCGCGACTTATGCAGAGCGTTCACCGCCTCGCTGCCGATAAGGATCTCAGTCCTTGAAAACTGGTCTATCATGATTATCTCTCCCTGTCAGGCGTTCCGGCCGTCGAGGTACTCGCGCAGCGCTCTTGCAAGCTGGTCTGGACACGAGGTCGGGCGGCCGTTGCAGCTGATTCCGGAGAGGCGGCTGATCGCCTCCTGCGCCGTCATGCCCTCAACGAGCCGCGCAACGCCCTGTGTGTTGCCGCTGCAGCCTCCCTCAAATTCGACGCGGCGGATAACGTCTCCGTCCATTTCAAAATTAATCGCACGCGAGCAGGTGCCGAATGTCTTGTATGTGTTCATTTTAATGCTTCCTTTCTTTAACAAATATTTTGCAGCGCCGCGCCCTGAATGACGTTTCGCTCTCTCAGAGCTTTGTTGAGGTCGTTTAAAACGCGCTTCTTGTCGGCGCTCCAGAGAGGCGCTGTCAGCAGACGCTTGTCGCCGTCTCCTGTCAGCCGGTGGATAACGGTATCCTCCGGCAGGTTCTCTATGCAGCGGCAGACGATGCCGATGTATTCGTCCTTTGTGAGCGTATCAAACGCACCGGCGGCGTAGTCGCGCGCAAGGTCGGTGCCGCGCAGGACATGGAGGAGCTGCAGCTTCACGCCGTCCGCCGTTTCTCCGACATGACGCACCGTTTCGAGCATATCGTCCTCCGTTTCGCCGGGAAGCCCGAGAATAACGTGGGCGACCGTGTGTATACCGAGCAGGCGCAGACGCCGCGCCGCATCGTCGTACACCGCGAGCGGATAGCCCCGGCGGATATACTCCGCGGTGCGCTCGCTGACCGTTTGCAGCCCCAGCTCCACCCATATCGGCTTGCGGAGCGAGAGCCTGCCGAGCAGCGACAGCACGTTCTCCGGCAGACAATCGGGGCGCGTCCCGACAGACACAGCGGCTACACTTTCGTTCTCTATCGCCTCGGTCAGCAGCGCTTCGAGGCGCGGCAGCGGCATATACGTCGTCGTGAACGACTGGAAGTATGCGATATATTTCCCCGAGCGCGTCTTCTCACCCACTCGCCGCTTCGCAAGCTCTATCTGCTGCGAGACGGAAAGCGCTCCGCTCTCCGCAAACTCCCCCGAGCCGCCCTCGCTGCAGAATATGCAGCCGCCGACGCCGAGCGTTCCGTCGCGATTCGGGCACGTGAAGCCGCCGCTCAGGGCAATCTTATACGCCTTGCAGCCGAACGTCTCGCGGACGTACTGATTGAGCGAATAATAATGACCGTTTGTAAACCTCCGCATACTCACCACCCTCTTTTTAAAAAAATTATACCACACCACTTGACTAATTTCAAGAAATCGGTTATAATATACATTGCCGTTCGTTGCGGCGTACAAATCAACACCGGGAAGCGTATCGAAGTGGTCATAACGGGCCTGACTCGAAATCAGGTAGCCTTCACGGGCTCGTGGGTTCGAATCCCACCGCTTCCGCCATAAGGAGCAGATGCAAAGCGTCTGCTTCTTCTTTTTTTAGGTGGGATACGTTAAAAATCCCCCGAAGCCTTCTCCGGGGGATCGTTTTCGTTATTGCTTCTCCGGCGTGCGGCGGAAGAGCGCGTTTCTGATTCGGACGAGGATACGCTTCGTCTTGTCGCGGACAAAGAAGACGGGGCGCTTTAAGAACAGAAGGTCTACCCACAGACGGACGTATATCCTGTAAGGGAGATAATCGACGCTGCGCCACTTGCCCTTGCGGCAGTATTTCGTGACGATGCCCTTGATCTGCTCCGGCGCGACGTACTCGAGCTGCCAGCAGTTGTCTCCGCAGATGATGTACGTTCCGTCGCGGTAGTGGATAACGCGGTGGATAACGCCGATATCCTCGCCCCTGATGTACATGACGAGGTCGTACCGCTTCGGCATACTCTTTATCTTCTCGACCAGAACGACGTCTCTGCCTGCCTTTATCATAGGCCGCATACTGATGCCCTCCGGAACGCTTATGTACATTCCGTCGCTCTCCAAAAGCTGCAGCTGTTCTTTTCCCATTCGATCGCCCTCCGCGTCAAGTTTTCTTTCATATATCGTATTATACCTCAAACCGGATCTTTTTGCAACCTTGTAAGGCAGTTGAGTCGGAGCTTCTGTCAGAGCAGGATCATTGCCGCGTCTGCTGCCGCACTAAATGATCCTGTTCTGAAATTCAGGCGTGCGCCTTTGACGCCAAATGTTAAAATTTAGTAACCACCTCTTTTCTTTCTCTATCTCTATTGACAAAATGGTGAAATCGCGCTACACTTTAATAGTCACCGAAAGGATCGCGGCGCGGCGCCTGTCTGTGCGCGGAAGCGGCCGTTCGTCCGATCGGGCATCATTCGCTAAAACAGCGTGTTCATCGGTAGGTAAGGCTACCATAGGGATATGGGCTGCTGCCGCAAAGTGGTGGAGACACCACGAGAGGGCCAGCAGGTGACATCGTATTAAGGTGTTACTTAACGCAGCTTCACCGCCCTGTGATGCTAAAGCTCGTACGATCGCTCATCCTTTCGCGCAAAAGCTGCGTGAAGGCTTCGGATTTTCGCCCTGCTCCTCCGATGTGCAGGGCTTTTTTGTCGTTATTCCGACTATGAAACGGGGTGTTTTTCTTGAACGAACTGAATGAGATCACAGCTGCAGAAGAGAAGATAGACATGGAGGAGCTTGCAGAACGAGTGACCGAGTACATATCAGAGCGAAAATATGCAGTTCTCAGAGACTTGCTCGTCGAGATGAACCCCGCCGATATCGCGGAGCTTATGGAGGAGCTTGCAGACAAGTACTCCACGCTCGTTTTCCGCCTTCTCCCGAAGGAGCTTGCAAGCGAGGTGTTCGTTCACATCGAGGGCGACACGCGCGAGCTGCTCATCAAGTCGTTCAGTGATTCCGAGCTGAAGGAGGTGCTTGAGGATCTGTACGTCGATGATACAGTCGATATCATCGAGGAGATGCCTGCGTCCGTCGTCAAGCGTATTTTAAAGCACGCCGATCCGCAGACGCGAAGCGAGATCAACAGGATCCTCAATTACCCGAAGGACAGCGCCGGATCTATCATGACGACGGAGTATGTAGATCTGAAAAAGGATCTCACCGTTGAGGACGCTTTCCTGCGTATCCGAAGGACTGCCGTTGACAAGGAGACGATCTACACCTGCTACGTCCGCGACGACAACCGCAAGCTGATCGGCCTCGTCACCGTCAAGGAGCTTCTGATGGCGGATTACGAGGATAAGATAGAGGACATCATGGAGACGAACGTCATATACGTTCACACCTCCGACGACCGAGAGGAGGTCGCCAATATGTTCTCAAAATACGACTTCCTGGCGATGCCCGTCGTAGACGCCGAGAGGCGGCTCGTAGGTATCGTCACGTTCGACGACATCATGGACGTCATGCAGGACGAGGTAACGGAGGATATCGAAAAGATGGCCGCTATCTCCCCTACCGACAAGCCGTACACGAAGATGAACGCCTTCGAGCTTTGGAAGAAGCGCATACCGTGGCTGCTGCTGCTCATGATATCGGCGACGTTTACCGGTATGATAATCTCGTCGTTCGAGAGTGCGCTAGCGAAATTCGTCGTGCTTACTTCGTTTATCCCGATGCTGATGGACACGGGCGGCAACAGCGGCTCGCAGGCCTCCGTAACGGTCATAAGAAGTCTTTCGCTCGGCGATATCGAATTCAGCGATATGCCGCGCGTTATCTGGAAGGAGATCAGAGTCGCCGTTTTATGCGGCGCAACGCTCGCCTGCGCGAATTTCGTCAAGCTGCTGACGGTGGACAGGCTGCTGCTCGGCAATTCCGACATCACCGTATTTGTGGCGCTCGTCGTTTGTCTGACGCTCGTCGCGACAGTTATGTGCGCGAAGATAATAGGCTGTTCGCTGCCGATGATCGCGCAGAAGCTCGGCTTCGATCCTGCCGTAATGGCAAGCCCTTTTATCACGACTATCGTAGACGCCGTATCACTCGTGATCTATTTCCGCATCGCGACGGCGTTTCTGAATATATAAAATCACGGAGGTATTATTATGGACGAACGTATCAGCAATGCTATGAAGGCACTTGAAAAAAACAATATGAAGCCGTATTACTGCGAGACGAAGGAGGACGCGCTGCAGCTTATCGGGGAGCTTATCCCGAAGGGCGCGACCGTCACCCACGGCGGCAGCGTTACGCTCGCCGAGGTCGGGGCGACTCAGCTTCTCGCAAGCGGCGTGTATAATTACCTCGACCGCTCGAAGTGTCAGACGCGCGAGGAGCAGCAGAAGCTGTACCGCGACTCGTATTTCGCCGACGTTTTCCTCACGAGCAGCAACGCCGTCACAGAGAACGGCGAGCTGTACAACGTGGACGGCAACGCAAACCGCGTTTCCGCTATCGCCTTCGGGCCGAAGAGCGTCATTGCCGTTGTCGGAGTGAACAAGCTCGTAAAGGACCTCGAAGAGGCGGCGCTGCGCGTTAAGACGATCGCCGCTCCGAGGAACACCGTCCGCCTCGGCCTCTCCACGCCCTGCGCAAAGACAGGAAGGTGCATCAGCCTTTCACAGGAATGTCCTTCAATGACGGACGGCTGCCACAGCCCGGAGCGCATCTGCTGCACGTATCTTGTGAGCGGACAGCAGCGCGAGAAGGATCGAATCAAGGTAATAATCGTCGGCGAAACACTCGGTTACTAAGTGCGGTAACGATTTAAACCTCGAAGCCCGGCTTCATCTCACGATCCGAGAGCTTCATCTTTTCAGCGTGCTGCTTGTCGTCGCAAGCGTCGTTTTTGCAGGCGCTTGTCCTGACGGCGGTGAACTCGCGTGTGTCACCGCTCTTATTTCTCTTTTTCTTATCCTTGCTCATGATATTCACCTCGCTTTGCGGAATTATTATTTCCTCACAGCCGCGATATCATGCGCCTATTCACTGGTGCTTCATTATGAAAAATTTACCGGAAGATTTTTTGCGTCAAATGCGCGGGCTGCTCACAGACGAGGAGCTTCAGCGGTATGTCGCTGCGTTTCATGACGACTTTTACAGAGGTATCCGCATAAACACACTCAAATGCTCCGCCGAAAAGGCGAAGGAGCTTCTGCCCTTTGAGCTTTCACCCGCGCCGTTTTGCGAAAACGGCTTTTACATTCCGTTTGAAACGAAGGGGCTGGGGCTGCACCCTCTGCACCACGCCGGAGCATTTTACGCACAGGAGCCGAGCGCGATGTCAGCCGTGACGGTGCTATCGGCCGAGCCGGGCGACCGTGTGCTCGACCTGTGCGCCGCGCCGGGAGGCAAGTCCACGCAGATCGCGGCGCAGCTCGGCGGAAAAGGTCTGCTCTGGAGCAACGAGATCATCAAAAGCCGTGCGAATATCCTGCTTTCAAATATCGAGCGCATGGGCATCGCGAACGCCGTCGTTTCGAGCTGCCGCCCCGACAGGCTGTGCGAGGCGCTTTCGGGGTACTTTGACAAGGTACTTGTGGACGCGCCGTGCTCCGGCGAAGGAATGTTTCGCCGCGACGATGCCGCTGTATCGGAGTGGTCTGCGGAGCACTCTCACGCCTGCGCCGAACGACAGCTTGCGATACTGAACAGCGCTGCCGAGGCTCTCTGCGAGGGCGGTACGCTCGTATATTCGACCTGTACGTTCTCCCGAGAGGAGAACGAGGGCGTTATAGAGCGCTTTCTCGATTCCCACAAGGATTTCGAGCCGGAAGACTGCGGCGTCAGCTTCGGGCGGCGCGCGCTCGGATTTGCCGTGAGGATCCTTCCGGAGGACGGCGGCGAGGGGCATTTTGCGGCAAAGCTGCGAAAGAAGGGCGAGCGTCTCCCCCGCTCCGGCAGCGGCTTTCACGCCGTCAGAACGCCGGAGGTCAAGGAGGCTGAGCGCCTTTACGACGAGCTGCTTGTCGGCCGCCCGTTCGGCGAAAGATTTGAGTCCGCAGGAGACAAGCTGCTTCTGCTGCCGGAGGAGGATATCCCGGCGCTTCACGGGCTGGGCATACTCAGAGCCGGGCTGCTCTTCGGCGAGATCAAGAAAAACCGCATCGAGCCGTGCCACGCGCTATTCATGGCGGCAAAGCCGGAGCAGCTAAAGCAGTGCGTCGCGCTGAAGCTGAGCGACGAGCGCCTTGGGCGTTTCCTTCGCGGAGAGGAGATCGAAGCCGACAGCTCGCTGCGCGGCTTCACCGCCGTCCTCACCGAGGGCATTACAACGGGCTTCGGCAAAGCTGTAAACGGCACTCTTAAAAACAGATATCCGAAGGGACTGCGAAACTGCGTCTGACAGATGCGCATCAGACAGCTCAGGCTCTCCGCACAAAAGATCGGAGGTATTTGATGGATAGATTATCCGATATTGGAACGATAAAAAGCATACTTTCGCGCCACGGTTTTTCATTTTCAAAGGCGCTGGGGCAGAATTTCCTTGTAAATCCGAACGTCTGCCCCGAGATGGCCCGGCTTTCGGGCGCCGGAGAGGGCGTCGGAGTGATCGAAATCGGCCCCGGGATCGGCGTGCTTACGGCGGAGCTTGCAAAACTCGCCGACAAGGTCGTGTCGATCGAGCTTGACAAGCGGCTGCTGCCCGTTCTCGACGAGACGCTCGCCGGGTTTGACAACGTGACGATCGTAAACGGCGACGTGATGGAGGTCGATCTGCGAAAGCTGATCGAGGAGGAATTCGAGGAGCTTGACGTCGTCGTCTGCGCGAATCTGCCGTATTACATCACCTCGCCCGTCATAATGAAGCTGCTTGAGGAGCGCCTGCCGATCCGCTCGATAACCGTCATGGTGCAGAAGGAGGCGGCGCAGCGCATCACGGCTCCGCTCGGAACACGCGCAGCCGGCGCGGTCACGGCGTCCGTAAGCTACTACGCCGAGGCGAAGACGCTCTTCAAGGTCTCCGCCGGCAGCTTTATGCCGCCGCCGAAGGTGGACTCCGCCGTGATCAGGCTCGATATCCGCCCGCAGCCGCCCGTATCCGTTTCGGACGAAGCTCTGATGTTCTCCGTGATACGCGCGTCTTTCGCACAGCGCAGGAAAACGATCCTCAATTCGCTTTCAAACTCTCTGCACCTTGGCAAAGGCGACGTCTCCGCGGCGCTTGAAAAAGCCGGAGTCTCCCCGACTGCGCGCGCCGAACAGCTCACACTCGGCGAATTCGCCGCCGTCGCAAACGCGCTGCACGAGAACAACGGGAAATAAAATAGACGGAGGCTCTTGTCATAAGCCTCCGTTTGTTGTATAATATTAAGGGCGTTTACGCTCTCATAATTACGAAAGGTAGTGTCTTAATGAAGAAGAATTATATCATCTCGCTCGTTCTGCTTGTGATCTGCTTCGGCCTCACGATCACGGCGATCGTTTTTAACGTGCGCGAAGATGTTGAAATGACTACTTATATCGCGATGGGCGCGTCCGGCGTGGCATTTATGTCGTGCCTGTTCGGGCTTGGAAGCTGGAAGGAAAAGTAATGGGCAAGATCAGAAGTGCAATCGAAAATACAGTCTCGATCTCCCTTCTCAACAAGGGCTATGCGGGGCAGATCTTCGACGAGGTGCGCGCCTCGGGTACGAAGGTCGTAATAAAAAACAACGTGCCGGAGTGCGTGCTGATGGCTCCGGACGAGTATCTTTCACTGCTCGACGAGCTTAACGAGATGCGCGCCGTCGCGGCGGCAGCTCTGCGTCTCGACGGCGTGAATCCGAAAACGCTGCTCACGCACGAGGAGTTCTCCCAGAGAACGAATGCGCCGTCTTTGATGGAGCAGCTTCTTGTGGGGGTGGATTTTGAATGACGATCAAGGTACGTTACCTGCGCGAATTCGCGTCCGATATGGAGTCATTTTCGGAGCACGACAGAGCGCTGATCCGCGCGGCGATCATCAAGCTGCGTGAAAACCCGTTCAAGCGCTCGGAGGGCGGCTATGGAAAGGCGGCTGCCGAAAGCGGCAGCGAGAGCCTTCTCTCCGTCAAGATCGCCGCAGCCGATATCCGCATCGTTTACAAGCTGATCAGAAGCAGGGACGGCGAGAGCGCGCTCGTTATCTTCGCGTCCGCCGTGAACGATGCGTCTCCGCGTTCCCTTTGAGTTTGAAAAGGAGTGACTTTTTATGAAGGAGCTTCGTTTGGCCGGCGTTATCAGGGAATCAATCGTGGACGGTCCGGGGCTTAGAATGACAGTCTTCACGCAGGGCTGTCCGCACAACTGCGAGGGCTGCCACAACCCTCAGACTCACGACTTCAACGGCGGCTACATCAGCCACCCGGAAAACATTCTAAAGGCGATCGACTCCGATCCGCTTCTGCGCGGCGTCACGTTTTCGGGCGGAGAGCCGTTCATGCAGCCGGCGGCGCTTGCCGAGCTTGCGCGGGAGATACACGCGCGCGGGCTTGACATCATTACATACACCGGCTTTACGTACGAGCAGCTTTTGAAGGGAAACGATCCCGCGCGAATGGCGCTGCTCAGGGAAACGGACTACCTCATCGACGGTCCCTTTGAAATCGGCAAGCGTTCGCTCGACCTGCAGTTCCGCGGCTCTTCAAATCAGCGGATCATAGACGTCAGAGCGTCGCTGGAGTCCGGGAAGGTCGTGGAGAAGGTTTTCTGAAAGCAAAAAGCAACCTAGCCGCAGCGGAGCAGCTGCGGCATTTTTTCCAGGTAGGAGGATCATCATGGCAAAGGCAAAAAGCGCATACGTCTGCACCGAATGCGGCTATTCGTCGCCGAAATGGTACGGCAAGTGCCCCGGCTGCGGCGAATGGAACACGATGGAGGAGGAAATAGTCGCGCCGGCTGCAAGGGATACGAAGCAGGCAGCGCGTCCGTCCTCGACGTACAGCTCACCCGTGGGGCTGAACAGCATCGACACGACGGACGAGGTGCGGTACAAAACGGGCATCGGCGAGCTTGACAACGTCCTCGGCGGCGGCATCGTCAAAGGCTCGCTCGTGCTTATCGGCGGCGATCCCGGAATTGGCAAATCTACGATCCTTCTGCAGGTCTGCCAGAATCTTGCAGGCTCGCTCTCGATACTGTACGTCTCCGGCGAGGAATCGCGAAGGCAGATCAAGCTGCGCGCAAACCGTCTCGGCGTGACGAACGATTTTCTGATACTGACGGAGACGGACGTCGAGGTCGTTTCGGAGCATATCAAGAGTGAGAAGCCCGATCTCGTTATCATCGACTCAATACAGACGATGAATCTCACGCAGCTCAGCTCGTCACCCGGAAGCGTGACGCAGGTGCGCGAATGCACCAATCTGCTGATGCGTACGGCGAAATCTCTTGAGATACCGATACTCGTCGTCGGTCACGTCAACAAGGACGGCGCTATCGCCGGTCCGAAGGTGCTTGAACACATCGTTGACGCGGTGCTGTATTTCGAGGGCGACCGCCAGCTCTCTTACCGCATTCTCCGCGCCGTCAAGAACCGTTTCGGCTCCACGAACGAGATCGGCGTTTTTGAGATGACGGACAAGGGGCTTTGCGAGGTCATCAATCCGTCGATGGTATTCCTCTCGGGCCGTCCCAAGGGCGTTTCCGGAACGTGCGTAACGTGCATAATGGAGGGCAGCCGGCCTATCCTCGCCGAGGTTCAGGCGCTCGCAGCAAATTCCGGCTATGGAACGGCGCGCCGCATGGCGACGGGCTTCGATTACAACAGAATGAATCTGCTCATCGCCGTGCTTGAAAAGAAGGGCGGCTACTACTTCGCCGGAGCCGATACGTATGTGAATGTTGTCGGCGGATTCAAGCTCGACGAACGCGCCGCCGATCTCTGCGTTGCGCTTGCGCTCGTAAGCAGCCTTAAGGACGTCACTGTTCCGGACGACGTGATAATCATCGGAGAGGTAGGTCTCGCCGGTGAGATACGCTCCGTCTCGCAGCTTTCAAAGCGCGTCAACGAGGCTTCGCGCCTCGGCTTCAAGCGCTGCATCGTTCCGTATTACAGTCTGAAAAGCATCTCCGGGGAGTCCGCCGCCGGAATGGAGATAATCGGAGTGAAGTCGATCAGGCAGGCCGTTGAAGCGGCTGTGAACTAAGCCCGGTATACATAAACAAAAGCGCTGCCCCCGATACTCTGTGTACCGGGGGCAGCTTCTATGAAAGGAGAAACATGAGAAAAAATCAATATTATCCGATATAATCGCCCTGGTTGGGGTTCGGCGCCGTCTGCGGAGCCGGAGCAAAAGCCTCGTTGCAGGCCTTGCGGTAGAGCTTATCATAGACCTTGGAATACTTGCACATATTCTCATATTCTTCTGCATTGTAATCTGCGTACTGAGCTTCCTCGAAGAAGGCGTCGAGCGTTCTGACAGTGAGGTTGGTGTCGAGAACGACCTTTGCCGCCATACAAACGAGATAACCGACTACTATGCCTGCAAGTGCGCCGGCGAACGAACCTGACGCAGGAGCGCAGGAAGCCGCAACGAGCACAAATATCATCGAGAAGCCGAGCGTCATGCCGACGATAATATAGATCGCGAGAAGAAGGACGTTCTGGAAAATTCTCTTCCACGAATCCCAGTATACAGCGATTCCGTCTGCGGCACTCGTGTAGAGCGTTTTGCCGTCGCGCCAGAAGGTGTAGCAAAGAATGAGATCGTAAGTAAAGCTGAGAGAATGACCGATCACAAACTGGCAGAAGCGGATCAGCTGACCGAGAACGGGAACTTTGAGCCTGTTTTCGGCAAAGGTGTTGAGCTGCATCTGAAGCTGCTGGATCGAACGCATTACGCTCATCTTATACGTGAGGTACTCGATGCCGGACGGGAAACGATAATCCACGCTCTCCTTCGCGAGCGCGCCCATATCCTCGGGGATCATATTGACCGAGACGGCGTCTGTGATAACAGCCATCTGACCGGCGCGGAACCTGTATCCGACAAAGAAATTGATCGCAAAGAACACAGCGGCAGTGATGATGAGCCATATCAGAGTGGAGATGATACCCATTTTTGAGTCTGCATCTCCCTTCGTCACAATGCCGGTGATGATCTTTAGGGTGATGAGCGAAATGATCGCCGTCACAAGCGGTACCGCCATTCTCAGAATGACGAACTTTAGCGTCTTAGAAAAAATTTGGCTTGGAGATAATTTATCCATTTACTTGCCCTCCGAATTCTGATTTTTTCACAGCGCGCGTACGTACATACAGCGCCTGAAAACCTCCACTGTATTATACCATATTATTTGCATAAAAGTAAATATGATTTTTTAAATTTTATTAATAAATATTATTGAAACAACAAGGTCTGAGGCGTCTATGCACCCGAAGAAAACGATGTTTTCCGGTGAATATCGGCTGAAAAATCGCCATTTTACGCAGATTTCCGCCTTTATCCGCCGATGCGCCGGCAGTGTGTTCAACAATTTGTACAAAAATTTCCGCGAATTTTCTACTTCCGCCTTTTCCGCTCACTTTTGTTCCCGGCTGCAAATCAGATAGACTTTTCGCCGCTTATATGATATAATGGTTGATAAACAAACGATGAAAACGGCAGTCCTCACAACTCTTCCGCTTCCTTCGACGCGCCGTTACAAAACATCACAGAGGTGCAAAATGAGCAAGGTCAAAAGAACGCTCGGCCCTGCCCCGTGTTTTTTGCTGGGGCTTGTGGGGCTGCTCGGGCTTCACTCGGAATTCGCGATCATTGCGGTCGAGGAGTTCCTTTTTTCAAAGAAATACAACAAATTCTCCATTACGGAGAGCGTGACTCACTGGATAGTCGTATTCTTCCTCTGGGGGCTGCTTGCGCTCGTGCTGTACTACATCGCGGCGCGAGTGTACGGCTACGACCTCATCAAGAAATCAAACAAGCCGTCCGTGAGGGGGCTTGTGATCGCGCTGCTGCTGCTGTCGTCGTCGATCGGCGTCAAGTACATTCTGCTCGGCAGCTGGCAGATGGTGTTGGATTTCAAGCAGCAGGGGTGGTTCCAGTTCATTTTTCTGTATCTGTACCACCTGTTTGAGGCGGCGCTGCTGCTTCTGAGCGCGGCGTTCTTCCAGGAGGGCTGCGAAAAGCTCACAAAGATCCGAAACGAGCATATCCCGTGGGGCGGCTTAATCCTCGCTCTGACGTGGGGGCTTTCCCACTTCATCACGACCGGCAGCGTGACCACGGCGCTCTTTTACACCGCCGTCGCGTTTTTCATCGGCAGCGCATACCTCGCCGCCAGGAAGAACCTGTATTTCGCCTACCTGTTCTCGGTCGTGCTGATCGCAGTTTAAATCACGAAACGCTTCCGCAATTCTTATTAAAAACGGGCTGCCCTCGCAGCCCGTCTTTTACACGATAATTCTGTACGCTCCGGGGATCACTTCGATCTCCGTTTTTTTGTGGCTTCCTCCGTCCTCACCGTCGGTCGTCCATTTGATCTCCTCCGTCGAGGTGAACGTCACGCGCTTCGTCGTGAACTTGACGATGTTCGGGCAGTCGAGATCCTGCGTCACGATCGCCGAGAGGATCGACTGCATCTCCGACGGCGACGTTGGATTTCTGATCAGGACGCATTCGAGAAGACCGTCGTTGAGAAGCGGCTCGTACTCGAAGCGGTTCTTCATGCCGCCGATCGACGTCGTATTCGAGACGAAGCCGACGATGAAATCGTCCTCAAGCGTAAGCTCCTCGCTGTCTACCAGAATATGGTAGTAAGAATAGTTTTTCAGGCGCTTGATCGCCTCGATGATGTACGCGGCGTGACCTAACCTGTTCTTCATCTCCTGCGGCGTCTCGTAGGAGACGTCCGTAAATATGCCGAAGGCGCTGATGTAAAGATACGGCTTTCCGTTGAATCGGCCGCAGTCGCAGGCGATCGGCTTGCCCTTTACGACGGTCTGTGCCGCCTGCGTTATCTCGAACGGGATCTCCAGACTCGCGCCGAAGTCGTTTGTCGAGCCGCAGGGAATGTAGCCGAGCGTCACACGGTCGCCGGAGGGCAGCGTTACGATTCCCTGTATCGCCTCGCTGAGAGTGCCGTCGCCGCCGCAGACGACGATAACGTCGAACTCCTTCGAGCGCTCTGCTACGACCTCGCCGCAGTCGCCGCGCTTCTGAGTCGGGTAGACGGTGACGTCGTAGCCGCCTTTTACAAAAATATCGACGACCTGCCAAAGCTCCTGCCGTATCGTCGATTTTCCGGACGACGGGTTAAAAATGATAAGCAGCTTTTTCTTGTTCATTGTAAAGACCTCTTTGATTTTTGTCAGTTTCCGTATGTGAGCTTCGGGTTCTTTGAAGTCATGTAAGATATCACGCCCTGCATTTCAGCATCATTGAATATCTTTTGAGGGATCGTGCAAAGCACGAGCTTTTTTCCGCTTCCCGTATTGCGGATATAAACGCTGGAGCTCATTTTCCTGCCTCTGTATGTGTTCGTCATGTAGTATATCCTGTCAAAGTCGGTATACGCAACAATATTCCCCGAATCCTTCGGTATTATGAATTTGTCTCCGAGAATAACCGTACCGCGAAAGGCGCGCCCTGCCTTTTGAAAATCGTTTACGAGTATGCGTGCGTCGGCGCTTTCGAGCAGCTCGCTTATGCGCTTATTGAGACGGATATTAAAAACCAGCATTCTCACAAGCGTAAATATGCCCATGCCGAACATAAATACTGCCATAATAATCTTAAAGGTCAAGAGGTACGGCATACACAAAAAGAACACGCCGACGGCGCACAAAAAGGCGGCGACCAATATGTGCCACGGCGGCACGCCCGCAAATTTGCAGATCTGTTTTTTCTCTTCGCTGTAATCCATTTACGGTCTCCCCCTTACATCACGTTATCATATTATCTGCCCCGGCTTCAAGTCCCGGTTTTTCGACAGCAGCCAGTTATACACCGACTCCTTCTCTCCGTTACTTATCATACGGCGGTCAACGGTACAGAGGCGCAGCCTGCTGCTGTCGGGAGTCCGCACGTAGATGACATAATTATTCATGCCGAGGTTGCTTTCGGACATCGTCTGTATCCTTTGAAGCTCGCTGTAAACGAGGATATTTCCGGAATCCTTCGCGATAATAAACCGGTCACCGAGAATAATGCTGCCGCTGAAAGCCTGCGCGGCGTTTTTGAAATCGTTTTCAAGCACTCTTGCCTCGCCTTTTTTCTCTATCCCGGATATCTTCCTGCGAAGGCGGATATCGGACACTATGTAGCGTCCGACATTATATAGTCCAAAACCACCGAGGCCGATCGTCCAGAGGAGTACAGGGAATATGTCTCTCGTGTTTATTCCCATGCAGATCCCCAAACCGCAGCCAAACAGCGCGGTGCAGACGCCCAGAGTCAAATGCCACAGCGGAGCGCGCGCATATTTCAGCAGCTTCTTCTTCGTTTCATTTTCCATAGCGCACCTCAACCGTTGTAGCCGAGGGCGATATTCGGATTTACACCGACGAGGTACTCCGAAAACTGCTCGAACTCCTCGTTCGACTTTCCGCGCAGCTTCAGCCTGCACAGGTCGATCACGCCGTCGTTTGCCGTGTTGACTCTGACGAAGCGCTTGTCCTCTATCCCGTTCGTTTTCTCTATGTACTGGTACATTCTGACGATCTCGCCGTACGGCAGCACAGCGCCGGTGCGTTTGCCTATCAGAAATTGTTTTCCGACGATAAGCTGGCCGCCAAACGCCTTCGAGCCGTTTTCAAAGTCTGTGAGCAGCGCTTCCAGCCCGCCCGCCTGCTCTATGCGTTCAAGACGCGCATTGTAGCGCTTCGTTTCCTTTATCGCGTCGGAAAGAATCCAGCCGCCGAGCAGAACGGCAAAGGCAACTCCGAAGAGAATTATCTTAACGCTGTGTTCGACTACTCCCGCTGCAGCTCCTGCAAGCCCGATCGCTGTAAAAGTCACTCCTCCGAGGTAACCGTCATGGTGAGGAACGGTAAAGCGGCGCAGCTTCTTTTTAACAAGTTCATTTTCGTTTTCGTTCATTCGTTATATGTCCCCTTTCGCGTTGGAATTCGAGTCATTTTCGCGCTGCACATCAGTGCTTCGACGAGTACGTTTTCATTATCTGCCGCGCGACCTCGACCTTCGATATCCTCATGTCCATCGCCTGCTTTTCGATATACTTGTGGGCGCGCTCCTCGGAGAGTGCGAGGTACTGCATGAGCAGGAATTTCGCGCGGTTTATCAGCTTCGATTCCTCAAGCGTAGAGCGCAGCCGCTCGTTTTCGCGGGAAAGCCCCGCGTACCGCTTCTGAGCCGCCTGAACGACTCCGAGAAGCTGGCGGAAAAGCATTTTGTTGATCGGCTTGGAAACGACGACGACGCCGTAGTCCGAGACGGTCTTGCCGATGTGGGCTGCCTTTTCCGAGGGCACAATGAGGACGACGCCGCAGATCGTGTTCTTGCTGAGCGTCACGGCGAGGTCTACGCCGTCCGAGTCCTCTATCGGCGAATTTATTACGACGGTGTCGTACACGGTGTCGTTCGCAAGCTCGCGCGCGCTTTGCTCGTCGCTTACGACGGCCCCTACCTCGCAGCCGTTCTCCTCAAGCAGTGCGCTGATCGCGTTGACGGCGGAGGAAAGCCGCGAGACGAGCAGAGTCTTGTTTTTCATTGATATCAGCTCCCGATCAGTAGTTTCCGAGGAATGAGAATTCGGGAAGCTCCTCGCTGAGCGCGCAGAGCATACGGCGGTTGTTTTCGTTTTCGCGGACGTTTCCGATAAAATCCAGGTAGAAAAGGTAGTCGAACTGCGCGTCCGGTATCGGACGAGACTCGATCTTCGTGAGGTCGAAGCCGTGAGACGCGAAGCGGCTGAGAACGGTGTAGAGCGAGCCGGGGCGGTTGTTGAGCGTGAAGCAGAGCGAGATCTTGCTGGCGCGCTCCGTGATGATCGCCTTCTTCGAGATCACGATGAACCGCGTGCAGTTGTTGTCGTTGTTCTGGATATTCTTGTCAAGCACCTTGAGGCCAAATTCGTCTGCCGCCTGCTTCGTACAGATCGCCGCCCAGTTGATTCGCTTCTCCTGCGCGACCGTCTGAGCCGCCGCGGAGGTGCTGCCGCACTTCTTCTTCTCCAGCCCGTTCTCGCTGATGAAGAGAGAGCACTGCGAAAGGCCCTGCTCATGCGATACGACGACCTCGATATTCGAGATATCCGTCTGCGGTATCGCGCAGAGACAGTGCTCGATCGGGAGATCCGTCTCGCCGACGATGAAGTAGCGGTATTTAAGTATCAGGTCATACACGCGCGACACGGAGCCGGCGGAGCTGTTCTCGACGGGAAGCACGCCGAAGTCGCAGCGGTCTGAGGCGACTGCCTCGAAGACCTTGTCGAAATTCTTCTCAAGACTGATCTCGGCGTTCGGGAAGAACTTCATCGCGGCGATGTGCGAATTAGATCCTGCCGCGCCGAGGCACGCGATCGTGTACTGCGAGCTTTCGCGGTTAAGAGAGGTCTCTGCCGACTCGATCGTATTTTTCAGCTCGCTGTCGCCGTTTAGAATTGCGTATTGCAGCTCGCGCGAGAGCGCCATGATGTTGCCGTAGAGAAGACGCGCGTATTTGCCGTATTCGCCGCCGAGGCTCTCCACTCTCGAAAGGACCTCCTCCTCGCGCTTTTCGTTGAGGATCGGCGTATGCGTCTCTTTTTTGCTCTCTGCAACGGCCACGGAGCAGTCCATTCTCTTTTTGAACAGCGCGACGATCTGCGCGTCTATCTCGTCTATTTCATTTCTTATATTTTTCAGATCCATATCAATAACCTCTGTATATCAAAGCAAATTCATCAGTGCGACGGCTGCCGCGGATTCGATAACGGGAACGGCGCGCGGCACGATGCAGGGATCGTGGCGCCCCTTAATTGACAGAGTTGTATTCTCACCCGTCTGAAGGTCTACCGTTTTCTGCTCGGCGGAGACGGAGGGCGTCGGCTTGACGGCAGCGCGGAAAAGGATCGGCATTCCGCTCGTGATACCGCCGAGAGCGCCGCCGTGGTTGTTCGTTCTCGTTCTGACACTGCCGTTCTCATCAAAGTAGAACTCGTCGTTGTTCTGCAGGCCGGTCATTGCGGAGCCTGCGAAGCCGGAGCCGAACTCCACGCCCTTGACGGCAGGCACTCCGAACACCGCCGCCGCGATTACGTTCTCAACGCCGCCGAACATCGGCTCGCCGACGCCTGCCGGGACGCCCTGAACGATGCACTCGACGACGCCGCCGATGCTGTCGCCCTTCTCGTGTACGGCGGAGACGGCAGCGCGCATTTTCTCCTCCGCGCTCTCGTCCACAAGCGCGAACTTCGCTCCGTTGAGGCGCTCGATAAGCTCCGCCGGAATGCCTGTCGGCTCGAACGGCGCGTCATTAACGGAGCCGATCGAATAGATATGAGCCGCGATGTCGATGCCGCGGCGCTTTAGTATCTGGCGGCATACTGCGCCTGCGAAGACGATATTCGCCGTAAGCCTGCCGGAAAAGTGTCCGCCGCCGCGAACGTCGTTGAAGCCGCCGTAGCGGACGTGAGCGGCGTAATCGGAATGAGCCGGGCGAGGCGCGCTCATGATGTTGCCGTAGTCGCCGGAGCGCGTGTTCGTGTTGCGTATCACGGCGCACAGCGGAGCGCCCGTCGTAACGCCGCCGAGCATACCGGAGAGTATCTCCGGAGCGTCCGCCTCCTTTCGCGGAGTCGCCGTTTTATCGCCGCCGGGCGCTCTGCGCTGCATCTGCCGCGTAAGCTCGTCGAGGTCGATGCGCTCGCCCGCCGGCAAGCCGTCCACCACGACGCCGATAGCCGGCCCGTGGCTCTCACCGAAAATTGAAATATGCAGCTTGCTGCCGAAAACAGAGCCCATAAGATCACCCAATCCCTTTTTATGTATAAGATCATTTTATATTGTTCCGAGGTATGTAAAGTCAAGCAAATCGCCTGCGCGGTCGATCAGCTTCCCGAACCGTTCGGGAGCTTTACGCTTTGCGTTTTTGAGCGTCATGCTCAAACGGTCTTTCCGTTCACCGCGCGGTAGTCCTCAAAGAAAGCGTCGTACGATTTCGTGATGCTCTCGCGGTCGGAAACCGTTATGCCGTTCTCGCTTTTGAGTGCGGCTATCGCCATCGACATTACGACGCGGTGGTCGTTGCAGCCGTCCGCGCAGCCGCCGGGAATGCTCTCCCTGCCGCGTATGAGCAGACCGTCCGGAGTTTCCTCAATATCAGCGCCGCACGCGGAGAGCGCGTTTTTCATCGCGGCAAGGCGGTCGCTTTCTTTAAGGCGCACGCGCTCGGCGCCGTATATCCTCGTTTCGCCCTTTGCAAACGCGCCGCATACGGAAAGCACCGGCACGAGATCGGGTATCTGCGAGGCGTCTATCTCTATTCCGGAAAGACCGGCTGCCTTGCAGCGAACGCCGTCGGGAGCCGTTTCAACAGACGCGCCGAAGCGCCCGAGCAGCGCCGCGATCTCCTTATCACCCTGACGTGAATCGAGGCGAAGCCCGGTGACGGTGACGTCGCCGCCGATCGCCGCTCCTGCGAGGAAGAACGCCGCCTGCGACCAGTCGCCCTCCGTCTCGTAGGCGCAAGGCGTATAAGACTGCGGACCGCTCACGAGGAAGCCCGAATCACTCTGCTCTACGGAAACGCCAAAGCGGCGCATAACGTCGAGCGTCATATCGACGTAGCCGCGGCTCTGGAGCGGAGACGTGAGCCTTATCTCGCTGCTGCCGTCAAGCAGGGGAAGCGCAAAGAGCAGCCCCGTAACGAACTGAGAGCTGATGTCTCCGGGCAGCTCGAATACGCCCGGCGTGAGCCTGCCGCCCGTCTCGAAGGGCAGACCTCCCTCCGTTTTGCACGATACGCCGTGAGCCGGGAGCAGCTTTGTGTACACTCCGAGGGGGCGCTGCGGCAGTCTTCCTGCGCCCGTAAAGCGCGAGGCAACGCCGCCGGCTGCCGCGACAGGAATCATGAAGCGCAGAGTAGAGCCGGACTCGCGGCAGAAAAGCTCCGCGCCTTCTTTTTCAAATGTATGCGTGCCGTCAACGGTCACGCTGTCCTCTCCGACTGTGACCTCGGCACCGAGCGCCTTGATGCAGTCGAGCGTCGCGAGGATATCCTGCGAGAACGCGACGGGAGAGATCACGCTGCGCCCCTTTGCAAGCGCCGCGCATATTATCGCCCTGTGAACGTCGCTCTTTGAAGGAGGCACGGAGACCGATCCTTTGAGCGACGACGGAAGGAGCCTTATGTCTGACATAGTCAACACCCTTTATTCACACTGTTATTCTTATCAAGCCAAAGGCTGTGCAAATTTATCTTCACTCCCCAAGAGCTTCCTTGACGAGGCGGCTCTGCCTGAGCTGTTCTCTCAGCTCGTCGGCGCTTCCGCTCTTGATGAGGCTGCGGAACATCGCGAGGTTGTCGATGAGAATATCTATCTCTTCGCAGAGATCCTCGCGGTTGTCGAGAAACAGGTCTGTCCAGAGATTCTCGTTGATTGAGGCGACGCGGGAAATGTCGCGGTAGCTGCCGGCGGAGAAGCCGGTGTGCTTCGGGCAGCAGGGGCTTTTTACGTAGGCGCACGCCAGAACGTGAGGAAGCTGCGACGTGAACGCGATCATTCTGTCGTGCTCCTCCGGTGTCGCTATCCTGACGCTGCCGAAGCCCAGCTCATACGCGCGGTCCGAGAGCAGCTTTACGGCGTCCTCCCCCGCTCCGCACGGCACGATTATATAGCTTGCGCCCTTGAAAAGCGACGCCTCGGCTGCGTCATACGAAAATTGTTCCTTGCCTGCCATCGGGTGGGAGCCGCAGAAGATCAGGCCGTTCCTCTCGCAGACGTCACGCATCGCGCCGCAGATCTCGCGCTTGATTCCGCAGACGTCCGTTATGACGCAGCCCTTTTTGAAGCGCGCGGCGTTTTCCTCAACGTAAGAGACTATATGCTCCGGGTACGTACACATATATACGATATCAGCCCTTGAGAGCGCTTCGGCGCTGCCGATCTCGTCGATCGCACCGTCGGCGAGAGCCTTTTCGAGCGTCGCTTCCGTTCTGTTGATCCCGATAACATGATGATCCGTATACTCGGAGAATGCCTTTGCGAGCGAGCCTCCGATTATGCCTAAGCCTACGATAACTATATTCATTTCTGTATTCCTCTTTAAAGTATTAATATCTGTTTTGGGCGAGGCACGATCACCTGCCGAGCCGGAGGTACATCTGCGCCGCGTATACGAACGCCGAGAACGCGCACATCAACGGTATCGCGCCGCGTGCAGCCTTTGCGAAGCACCGCGTGAGCCTTCCGCTTTTCGGGGCGCGCCGCATGAGCAGACCGAGCGCGGCGGTGCCGGAGACGATCAGCGGCACGCAGTAGCGCATATTCTGTGTGCAGACCTGCGGATAGCGAAAGCAGAATATGATGTAGCTGCCGAAGGTGACGGCGTACATGACCGCGAACATCAGCTTTAGTTCAAACGGCAGCTTCTCTTTTTTTGAAAACAGCGTTATCACCGCAAAAACGGATACGGCAGCGACGGCCGCGCCCGCGAAAAAGAGCGCCGTGCAAAAGGATTGCAGCGTGAGGCTGCCGATGAACGGCGCGTCTTCGTCGAACATCGCATTTTTTAGGAGCGCGATGATCGGGTTGAACTCGTTGTAATCGTCGTGGTACCACTCCCACTGAGTAAACGGAGACGAGAGCTGAAAGAGCGACCAATCCGTTATGCGCTCGACGGGCGTTTTGGAGATATACTGACCTGAATCCTTTCCGAGGGCGGGAATGTAGCCGAACGGAACGCCGAACATCACGAGATTCCGCACAGGGCAGCAAAGCCCGATCGGAGCGCAGATGCACCCGAAAACGATAAACTGCGTGAGAAGGCTCTTCCACTCCTTCCGCTTTTTCACGAGCACAGTGATAAACACGGCGGCGATCGCCGGGGCAAGGAGCGCGGCGGAGAGCTTCGCCATCATGCCGAAGCCGAGTGCAAACGCAGCCCCGATAATATCGCGCAGCCGCCGTTCCTTCGACCAGCGCACCGTAAAGAACACCGCCGCCGTACCGAGGACGATCGAGAGCATATCGTTGTTGATGCTGCCGGAAAGGATTATCAGCGTCGGGTGGTATGCGGACACGGCGCAGGCCAGCACGAGCGGCTCGTCCTTAATGCCGATATGACGCAGCGTTCTCCACATCAGGACGGAGAAGAGCGACGAATACGCCGCCGCAATGTATTGCAGCACGACCGGCCCCGTCCGCAGCGGATCAAAGCCGAGCGCGCGTACTGCCGCGAGCACGAGCGCCCCGATGATGTGATGGAGCGGAGGGTGGTAGAACTGATCGGCAAGCCGCGGATCGAAATCAGGAAGATGCCTGTTCCTGAGAAGGTACTTTATATACCCCGCGTGACCGCTTGTTTTCCTCAAAAAATCACCGACGTCGTGCTGGCGGGCCGTCACGTCGGTGTACGATATATACATCAGTCTCAGCACGATGCCGCCGAATATGAGAAGCATACAGAGGCGGTCTGCTGTCAGTCTGTTTTTTCTTTTCAGATAAAAGCCGAGCGCAGCCGGCGCCACGGCGAGCACCGTGAGCACTGCCGCCTGCACTGCGGCAAATTTCTCATTGGTCAAAGGATCATACCCTTCGTGGTAAGAATGGATAATCGTGAAGGCGGCGCCTTCAAATGTTTGATTAAAAATCTCAAAAACGCAAAACCGCTGCCGCGCTTGAAATTATTTGCCGCAGGCTTGCTGTTCTGTCAAAGGAGTACAGCTCCATAATAATTTCATCAGAGGCTGTTGTAGATCGAGAGGATCCTGAGGCAGACCTTGCGCGGTGACTCTTCGGCGTCGATCACGTAGTCGGCGGCGCGGTTATAAAGAGGCGTGCGGTTCGAGAGCATCATTTTAACGGCTCTCTCCTTGTCCTCCTTTTGCAAAAGCGGCCGCGTCGTGTCATTTTTCAGCCTTGTGAGAACTGTTCTCGACGAGACGTTCAGCAGAAAAACGACTCCGTTTTTTTTCAGCGCGCGCAGGTTATCGTCGCGCAGCAGCGTGCCGCCTCCCGTCGAAATGACCGTCTTCTGAAGCTGCGAGAGCGCTTCACACGTTTCAAGCTCGCGCTGCCTGAAATACTCCTCGCCGTACTTTTCGAACATCTCGGAGATCGTCATGCCCTCCTTCTGCTCGATGTACGAGTCCGTGTCTATAAAGCGCGCGCCGAGCTTTTCGGAGAGCAGCTTTCCGATCGTGCTTTTTCCGCTGCCCATAAAGCCGCAGAGGATAAGATTCTTTTTCATCGTCTTTCCAGCTCCTTGAAGCAGTCGCGCGCAAGCTGCTCCATGTCTTCCTTCTCAAAATGCGAGCCGTTCCAGAACGTCTGCGCCGCAGCCGCCTGGTAAACGAGCATCGTCATTCCGGTGATCGCTTTTTTGCCGAGCGCTCTCGCCTTGCGGACGAGGAGCGTCTCGCTGGGATTGTATACCGCGTCGAAAACGGCCTTCGCGCCGGAGATAACGATATCCGATACGGCGCAGGCGTCCGCGTTCGGAGCCATTCCGACAGGAGTCGCGTTTACGAGCAGGTCGCACTCGCCGCTGTAATCCTCCGTGAGGAATACACTCGCTGTTCCCTCGCCGAAGCGCTCGTTTATCGACGCCGCAAAGTCTTCTGCGCCGCCGAGCGCAGCGCTGCATTCCAGGATATTGAGGCGGCAGCCCTGCTTCGCGCACGTATTCGCGAAGACTCTGCCTACGCCGCCGCAGCCGACTATCGTTACGACGCTGCCCATCTCGATGCCTGCGCTTTCGAGCGCAGACGTAAAGCCGATGCCGTCCGTCGTGCAGCCCTTTGAGCGCGTTTTTCCGCCGCTTCTGTCGAACGCCACCGTATTGACGGAGCCGTAGAGCGCAGCCGTTTCGTCCGTCTCGTCGAGCAGCGGTATCACAGCCTGCTTGTGGGGAATAGTCGCGTTGAAGCCGTCCAGCTCCGAAAGCTCCGTTTTAAAGCGCTCCGAAAGCTCCCCGGGCGCGACGTCGAAAACGCCGTAGTCTCCGTCAATGCCGGAAAGCTCCATCAGGCGAGCGTGGATAAAGGGCGAGAGTGTGTGCCCGATCGGGTGGCCGATAACGCCGTAATGCTTTTTGCTCATATCGTTAAACTCCTGTTTCAGTTATTTTGCAAGGAACCCCGCCGGCATACTGTAATCGGTGAAGTTGATCATAGGATCGGAGGGCTTGTACGTTACCTCTATAATGTCTCCGGGCGATATCGCGTGCGGATCGTAAATGTAGCACTCGCCGGTGTAGAGATTTCCGCTGTCCGGGACGGTGAATTCGTAGAAGACCTTGTAGCGGAACTTTCTGATCTCCAGCGTCGCGTTCTCCGTCTCCTCCGCAAGCTCCTCCGGCGATTTCAGGACGACCTCGCTGCCTGAGTATTTCTCAACGGGCGAGGGCGCTTTTTTGTCGGACAGCGCTATATCGGCTTTCGCCTTTTTATCGCCTGATTCATTAGTCGTGTCCTTTTTGACGTACCTCTTTATGTAGTACGCGACCTTTTCGACCGAGACTACCGTTCCGACCGTAGTCGTATACTGCTTGAACCGTTCGCTGACATTCTTCGGACGCCTCGTCTGGCGGTACTGGACGATCAGCAGGATTATCGCCACGATATTCGCAAGTATGACCATTGAGATCAGAACGATCGTAAGCACGTCGGTCATATGGGCGATCTCGGTAAGACGTTCCTGAGCTGCTGCGTCGATAGCCGTATCAATAGCAGTATCTATAATATCTTCCATTCCTTTCACTCCTTTTCATATGGCGGATACGCGCCGCAGGCTGAGAACGCCGCCGAACCGTATCTATACATATTATTATACACAATACGGAAAATCATGTCAATACAAACGCTCCGTCAAAATACACATCAGGCATTATTTGTGGAACTCCGCTTTCCGGAGCAAAAATCCGGGCACCTGTACACCTGTGGATTTTTTAATAAAACAGTGCTGATTTTATGCAATAAACCACTTTCGGAGAAAAAATTAACGGTTTTTTCAAAAAATTTCAAAAATCATATTGACAAATACGGCTTTTGCTAATAATATTTTTATTAGCACTGTTCTATTGCTTTTACGGCAAAAGACCGTATCCGGCAAAAGCAGGCAATTCCCCGCGGCTTTGCGGCGGGATATCCGTGTCAACAAGGAGGGAACAATCATGGTATTCGAGAAAATCAGAAAAATACTTGCCGAGCAGTTCAGCGAGGATGAGGACTCAATCACAATGGCTACAGATCTTGCGGAGGATCTCGGCGCAGATTCTCTTGACCTGGCAGACGTTCTGATGGCTATCGAGGATGAATTTGAAGTTGAAGTCATGGACGAGGACATCGAGAACATCAAGACAGTCGGCGACATTGTTGAATACATCGAAAACAACCGATAAGATCAGTTTGACAGCGCGCGTATATTTCGCGGTGTTTATCTGCAATTTTTAAAACCCTGCCGGAGCAAGCTCGCTCCGGTATTTTTTTTGTTTGGTTGCTTATTACAAAAATTTCCGTGAAATTTTATTCAAAATATTGATGAAAAAAATCCCGAAACCATGTATAATATAAATTGAACTCTTGCGGCGTTTTGCACGATCCGCAAATACCATCAAGGAGGATCAATTATGAAAAAAAGATTCATCAGCGCTTCCATCGCTGCGGCTCTCGCCTTTTCGGCGTTTGCCGGCACCGGCGCTCTCCCTGCGGCGGCAGAGTCCGACTACGGTCTGCCTGCCAAAACGACCGACGGCGTAATGCTCCACGCATTCGACTGGTCGTACAACACGATCAAGGAAAACCTGCCCGATATCGCGGCGGCAGGGTACACAGCCGTTCAGACCTCCCCCGTCCAGCAGCCCAAGGACTTCGGCAACTCGAAGGACACGAGCGGTCAGTGGTGGAAGCTCTATCAGCCGCTTTCCTTCTCCGTCGCCGAAAAGAGCTGGCTCGGCACGAAGGACGAGCTGACGGCGCTCTGCACCGAGGCTGACAAGTACGGCATCAAGATCATCTGCGACATCGTCTCCAACCACATGGCGAACAAGGACGATCAGTTCTACAACACGTACTGCGAGGATATCAAGACGTACGAGCCGGAGATCTACGCAAACACAGACAAGTATTTCCACCAGCTGGAGCGCGATCCGCTCGACAGCAAGTTACAGTACATCGTTCAAGGCTCTCTGAGCAAGCTGCCCGACCTCAAAACTGGCGACGAATTCGTTCAGAGCAGAGTTATCTCCCTCCTGGATGAGTGCATCGACTGCGGCGTTGACGGCTTCCGCTTCGACGCGGCAAAGCACATCGAGACTCCTGCCGACGGCGACTACGCCTCCGACTTCTGGCCGAACGTGATCGGCGCAGCGACTCAGTACGCCGAGAGCAAGGGCACAGACCTCTTCTGCTACGGCGAGGTGCTCAACACGCCCGGCGAGAACAGAAAGACGACCGACTACACGAAGTATCTCCATCTGACGGACAACAAGGCCGGCGACGCAACGCTCGTATGCGTTATGGCGAAGAAGCCGGAGAAGGTCGCTCAGGCGCAGGGCTACTCCTACTCCTACGACGATCCTTCAAACTTCGTCCTCTGGGCTGAGTCTCACGACACGTACATGGGCGACTCCGGCTCCGCAGGACTCAAGAACACAGCCTCCGCTTCCAACGAGGACATCGCGAAGGCGTGGGCGATTATCGCAGCGAGAGCAAAGTCTCAGTCTCTCTTCTTCGCGCGCCCCGACACGCTCATGGGCAACGCCGGCGATCCCTCCTGGAAAAGCTCCGTCGTCTGCGAGATCAACAAGTTCCACAACAAGTACGTCGGCACAGACGACGCCGTTCTCAACAATGAAACGACGGTAGCCGTTCAGCGCGGCGACAGCGGTATCGTTATCGTAAACCTCGGCGAATCGTCCGACATCTCCCTCGCGACGAACGCAATGAAGGACGGCACATACACCGACGCCGTTACAGGCGCTCAGTTCACCGTTGCAAACGGCACGATCACCGGCAAGGTCGGCGACACGGGCATCGCCGTTGTATACGAGGGCGCTGTCGCAACTCCGAGAGTTATCTTCTCCTCCGAGAACACCTCCTTCAAGACGGACACCTTCAAGGTGACTCTCACGCTTGAAAACGCCGAGAGCGGTACATATCAGATCGACGGCGGCAATACTGTTTCATTCACAGGAACAAAGGACGTCGTTATCGGTGAGGGCGTTGATCCGGGCAAGGAGATCACTGTAAAGGCTACGGCGACGCAGGGAACAAACACGACGGAGACAACTCATGTCTACACAAAGGCTGTTGTCGATCACTCCGGCGTATTCGTTTACTTCGACAACTCGAAGAAAAACTTCGCTCAGCCGAATGTATACGCATTCTACGAGGAAAAGAAGGACGACGGCACAAAGGAGCTTATCGCTCAGAACGGCGGCTGGCCGGGCGTTCCGATGGACAAGGACGAGAAGACAGGTCTCTGGGTTTATGAGGTACCGTCCGACATTCCCGTCGGCAAGGGCTACGTTATCATTCTCGACGGCACGAATTCCGACCTCAAGACGAAGGATCTCGCGCTGAAGACGAATGTCTCCATCTTCTCCGACGACAAGAACAGACTCGTTGAGTTCGATCCCGAGACGTACGATCCTACGAAGCCCACCGAGCCGGACAAGCCCGAGGGCGAAAAGCTGATCTACGGCGACCTCAACAACGACAAGGTTATCGCCTCCGACGACGCGCTCGATCTTCTCCGCTACATAACGGGCATCACAACGACGCTCACGGACGCTCAGATGGCGCAGGCAGACGTTGACGGCGATAAGGAGATCATCGCGAACGACTCGCTGCTTATCCTCAGATATTCCGTCGGCTTCAAGGACGAGGGCTGCCTCTGCGGCACGGAGTTCACATTCGGCGGCAAGACGCCGGACAATCCGACTCCCGCTCCGGGCGGCGACGTATTCTACGTTGTCAACAGCGCAGGCTGGGTATTTGACGACGGCTGCAAGATCTGGATCGTAAACGACGATACGAACGAGGCGATCGAGACGACGAAGCAGGATCCCGAAAACGACAGCTCCGAGTATTCATACGCAGAGCTTCCGTCTAACTGGAAGAGCATCACGCTGTACAGAACGGACTGGAGCGCCTCCGACGTAAGCGGCGCATACAACACATGGAAGTGCGGTGCGATCCCCGAGGGCAAGAACGCCTTCCGCATCAGCTCCAGCGAAACAAAGACTAAGTTTATCAGCTTCACACCGGACGCATAATATCGGCGAAGAAGCATAGCAAACCCCCTCTTTCGTTTGGAAGAGGGGGTTTTTGAATACTTATCGAGCTGCGGGCAAAGCGAAGCAAATTCGCGAGCGCCGAGGGAGAGTAAGAGATCGAGGCAATCTTTCCGGCGGCTGAGCGGCCACGGGCAGTACGCACACAGAGTTTAATGGAAATCGTAAACTCTGTGCCTGCGCCATACCGTATCCCTAAGGACGGTCTGAGGTGGCTTCGCCGCAGCACCTCGTCATCTGAGCGCCTTTGCCTGCGTTACCTCGCATTTTGCCGTCACGGTGACGTCTGCGCCGCGCAGCAAATCTTCGTAGCCTCCGTTTACGGCGGCCCGAGTCTCCTTCGCTGTGAGCGACCGGCCGGCTTCGTAGATATCGCACCCGGAGCCGTTGATAACTGATCTCGCGGAGGCTTCGAGACGGTCTGTCAGCTCCCCTGAAAAGAGCGCGGAAAGCTCCCCGTTCGTCAAGCCGTCGTTTTCGAGAGCGCTGAGGCGAATATCGCATTGCAGCTCGACGTGCGCCCTTTCGCCGCCCGGTGTGACCGTCCCTTTCGCCTTGCACCGCACGACCTCGCAGGAACAGTTCCCTGCGCGCACGACCGCCTCGCTGTCAAGCCCTGTCAGAAGGCAATATGCCAGATAATCCTCATCTGAAAGCATATTTACACGCCCCGGCGGCAGGTACGCGACTGTCGAGAGGCGGATATCACCCTCGCACATCCCGAGGACGGCGGCGCACGGCGTATCGGTCGGGCTTTGGAGCGAGTTGATGAAGCGCAGCAGAGTGAATCGGTCGTCGTCCGATCCGGAGGGCGATATCGCCGTCAGGTGGTCGATAGGAACGAGCTTGCCGTCATTCTTCGCCGTCAGCAGTTGAAGCGCCGTCGTCTCGCTGAGGTAAAATCTGGCCGTGGGGCGAACCTCGCTGTATTTCAAAAAGTACGTGAGAGCCGGGTATAGATCGTCACGTGCAGTCTCGCTGCCGATTATGAACGCCGATGTCTGCCCGAAAAACGGCTCGCTTCCGGTGCTGTCCTTAAGCCGCCCGAGCGCCTCGCTCACGCTGCCGCCTATAACGGAGACAGCCTTGTTCTCCTGCTTGTCGCCGTCCGAGTAATTGTCGAGATACTGGACAGTGACGAGGTATTGTCCGCTGCTTTTGTCGATACCCACGCCCTTGACGATCATTCTGTCCTGGAGCTGCACCTTCTCACAGCCGCCAAGAGTGAACGCAGCAAGCGAGACGGCAAGCAGCAGCGCCGCGAGCCGCGCCGGTCTTCCCGTGGAGATTCGGCGAATAAGCGGTATCACAAACAGCGCGAGAGCCACCGCCGAGAGCGTCAGCCACGGGCTGAGAATCACGCGCCTGCAAGCGTCAAAGCGCAGAGAAAGATACGCGCAGCCGCCTGCAAGCGCCGCGCCTGCCGCCGTGAGAACGTCCGCTATCCGCTCGCCGCTGCGCCGCTTGAAAAGCTCGCGTGACGAGCAGAACAGCAGCGACATCAGCAAAAACGCGCCCCAGTTCCTCGCGCAGAGGAAGAGGACGTCGAGCCGCTTTACCGCGCCGACTCCGACTGCCTGAGCAGCCGTGTAGAAGGGGAAATCGGTAAGCAGCGAGGCTCTGCCGATCGCCGAAAGCGAAAGCAAGGAAAGCAGCGCCGCAAACGCAGGAGCCGCGATGCAGCCGAGTGCAAGTGATACGCGGCTGCTTTTTTCGCTGTAAGCCTCCGGAAAAGCGAAGACGGCGGCAAGCGGCGTAAGCTGCGAGGCGGTAAGAGCCGCGCTTCTGAGAAGCGGCGCGGCTGTGATCGTCTGCCCCGACAGCCCGTAAGATGAATGACAAGAGAGAAGGACGCAGCCTGTCACTCCGACGACAGCGCTCGCCGCAAAAAGGACGCAGGCGCATCTCCCGACAGCGCTTATCCCACGGCGCGCCGCCGAGAGCGAAACGGCGAGCAGCGCCGCGACGAAGCCCGCGAACCGAAGGCTCATGTGTGTAAACGTGCCGAGAAAGAGCGCGAATTCAGAAAGGCGCGCCGCCGCAAGGAGCATCAGGCAGACGGCGAGCGGAACGCCCTCAGGAGAGAATGAGCGATCCTTTTCCGCCGAGTCTGCGTCACACCCCGGCGCGAAGAACACCGCGAGAACGCCTGCTGCAGCGGCAGCCGTCTGAGCCGCCGCAAACGAAAGAAGATCGGGCACTGATGCGGAAAAACGCGAGTAAAGAGCGGCGCAAAAAACGCCGCAGACCGTCAACAGGGAGAATAAGCCGAACGCCGGCAGTTTCCTGCCTTTTTCCATTACGCCTCACCTCCGGCAACAAATTTGCGCCGCGCAAGCACGCGCCACGGCGCCCGCACGAGGACGTCACGAAAGCCCGACGGCTCCGCAGGCGCGACCGGAAGCATGAAGGGCACGCCGAAGCTCTCCTTCGCGCAGAGGTCGGCGATCATCGCGCAGAACATCAGCACGATCCCCCATATGCCCCACATACCGCCGAAGAGTATGAAAAGAAAGCGCAGCGCGGCGATCGGCGCGTACAAGTCCGGTATGACGTATGAGCAGATAACAGTCAGCGCAACGATCATCAGCGTCGGAGCGCCGATAAAGCCGGAGCTTACGGCAGTGTCTCCGATCACGAGTCCGCCGATTATGCTGACGGCGTGACCGAGCGTTTTCGGCAGCCGCAGACCTGCCTCGCGCATAATCTCGTAGATGAACGTAAACAGGAGCACCTCCGAGAATGCGGAAAATGGAGTTTTTGAGATTGACGTTGTGACGCGCGTCAGAAGCTGGCTCGGAAAGAATTCAGGGCTGTAGCTTGCAAGCGCGACGTACAGCCCCGGAAGCGTTACGGAGATGAGGAAAGCCGCGTATTTCAGCCATCGCGTCATAGTTGCGAAGTACGGGCGGTCGGAGTAGTCGTCGAGCGTGGAGAAATTCTCCGTCATAAGGTGCGGAACGATAAGCACGCTCGGAGTGCCGTCGCAGATAACGGCGATCTTACCCTCGCAGAGCTTCGCGCAGGCTGTGTCGGGGCGCTCCGTCACGCCCACGCCGTTAAAGAGCGACGAACCGCCGTCCTCAAGGTACTCTACAAGGCAGCCTGCCGTATAAACGGCTTCAAGCCCGGCGCTTTGCAGCCGCTGCCTTGCAAGCTCCACAAGCTGCTGCGGCGCAGTATCTCTCAGGTAGCAGAGGCAAACGTCCGTCATGCCGACCTGCATCGGCTCGAAGACGAGCGCGCCCGTTTTCAGCCGCCGCCTGATGAGCGCCTGATTGAGCTTGATCGGCTCGGTAAAGCCCTCTCTGCTGCCGCGCTGAAGCACCTCCGTCTGCGGCTCGTCTATCCCACGGAAGGCATAACCCTGAACGCCGACGGCTGCCGCCTTCCTGCTTCCCGATACGAAGACGAGTGCAAAGCCCGACATAATTAGCCGCGCCGCTTCGCCGAGAGTCGTCACGGTCTTTACGTCACAGCACGTTATCATGCTGCGAAAAAGCTGAGTGTAGACGTCACTCTCGTGCTGCGTCGGCACGTATTCGGCGATCCTGTTTATAACGGATACGGTCATAAGCTCCTTGTCGCACAGCCCCTCCATAGACGCGACGAGAACGGATCTTTCGCCTTGATGCGTTCTGACGCTCATGTTTTTCAAAGTGAGGTCGCACGAGCCGCCGAAAAGCTCCCTCAGGCGCGCCGCCTCCTCGTTCGGGCTGCCGGAGATCTCCGCGCTCTCCGTCGCACTGCTGTTGTTTTTCAAAAATATCACCTCGCATACGGCGGTAGCATTTCCGAAAAAGGGCATAAATATACGCCGATAACGAATATCGGCGGTAAAAGCGAGGATAATATAAGCGGTGATAAATATGTTGATCGTGATAATACGAACGGCGATGCTGTACGTCGTGATAATCACGGCGGTACGATTCATGGGAAAACGGCAGATCAGCGACCTGCAAACGACGGAGCTTGTCGTGACGATGCTTCTCTCCGATATCGCCTCGATGTCCGTCCAGAATACGGCGCAGCCGCTGCTTTCCGGCATAATACCGATGACGGTGCTTGTCTCGGCTGAGGTGATACTCTCCGGCGCGATGATCAAGTTTGCGCCGCTTCGCCGCATGATCTGCGGACGGCCGATCGTCGTGATAAACGACGGGCGCGTCGAGCAGGGCGAGCTTAAAAGGCTCCGCATGAGCGTTGACGACCTCGCGGAGGAGCTGCGCCAGCAGGAGGTTTTCTCGTTCGGCGACGTCGCGTTTGCGATCGTCGAGACGAACGGCAAGCTGAGCGTCCTGAAAAAGCCGGAGAAGGACACGCCGGCGCGCGAGGATTTCGGAATGGATCCGCAGGACAAGGGCATCGAGGCCGTCGTCATAAGCGATGGTACACTCTGCACTCCGGCGCTCAGGCTGATCTGCGCCGACGAGGAGCTGATCTCGGCTATACTTGAGAAAAAGAAGCTGGAGCCGAAGGACGTCTTCATCATGACGATGGACCGCACGCACGCATACAATATCGTTGAAAGGAGCAAAGAGCTGTGAAAAAGGTATACGCCGCGCTCGCGCTGATCGCGTTGATAATCGTCATAGGGATCTCTGAAAAACGGGCAGCCTGCCGCACGGCGGACAGCGTTCTGGAGCTGATATCGGCAGCGGAAAGCGCCGATTCCGAGCAGCTTTTCGCCGGCTGCACCAGGGCTGCCGATGAGTGGCTGAGCAGCGCGCGCTCCCTGCAGTTCTTTCTTCCGCAGGGCGGTCTCGACGAAGCCGACCTCGTTGCGGCGCGACTTACGGAATACGCCGCGGCACGCGACGAGAAGGAATCCCGCGTAATGCTGCACGAACTGAAAAACCGCATGAACTCACTGAAAAGCAGCGAGCAGGTCGATCTTTACACCTTGATGTAAACGTGCGGAGCTTTTCGCAGTTTATTCCGTAGCCGAAAGCTCTGAAAGATAAGGCTGGAAGGGTATGCCGTAATTTCTGTTGGAGATGTCGGGCGAGCCTTCGAGAACCCGGGTGATAAAGTGTGCGGCGCGTGCTGCGGCATCGGGAATGCTCTCTCCCTTCGCGGCAGCGGCGCAGATCACCGATGTCATGATATCGCCCGTGCCGCTCAGACTGCCGCCGACGCGCTTCGTTTTGACGGCGGAAAATCCGTGTGCGTCTGCGGTAAGCGTCGCGATCACGCCACCGAGGTTTACCCCGGTCACGACGACGGTCTTCGGCTTTTCGCGCATGAGAGTGCGGCAGAGCGACTCGATCCGGTCAAAAAGCACGGTCTCCGGCAGCCCTTCAAGAGCCGAGAAGGAAGCGCCCGTAAGCAGACAAAGCTCCGTGAGATTCGGCGTAATGACGTCGGCCTCGCGGACGAGCGCCGCGACGTCCTCGCACATCTCTCCGTAAAAAGGGAACGCCCTTCCGCCGTCTCCGAGGATCGGATCGACGACGAGCGCCGCCTCCGGGAACGCGCGCACGAGACGTTTTGCGTGAGCGCACTGTCCGCGTCCGGCCATGAAGCCGATGTACAGCGCGTCCGCGTGCGGCTTTATCGCTTCGAGCGAATCTATATACGCGCCGAGATTCTCCGTAAACGGGAATACGGCGCTTTGCTCAAAGCCCGTCTGCGCCGAGAGGATCGCCGTCGGCACAATCAGAGGCTCCACGCCGAGCGCCGACAGCACCGCGATATTCGCGCTCCCCGAGCAGTTCCCCAGCCCGGAAATATCTGTAAAAACAACAACCCTTTTCATAAAGTTCCTCCTTTTGAATGTGGAGTTTGGAGTGTGATCACAATGTCCGTACGCACCGATCTTGCGCTGGAGGCGCAGGAGCTTGACAAGGAAAACATGAGCGGCGTTTCGATCTCGCGAAGAAGCGGGAAGGGAATGTCGGTCACGACGCTTCGCGTTGCGACCGAGGAGGCGGCGCGTCGGCTCTGTAAGGATATCGGAACGTACATCACGTGCGAATTCAAGGCGCTCACCGACGATTTCACCGCAGCCGACAGCCGCGTCTGCGCCGTCGGGGAGCTTATCGCGCAGCTCGTTCCGAAGGACGGCGGCGTGCTCGTCGCAGGGATCGGCAACGGCGATATCACTGCCGATGCGCTCGGCCCGATGGCTGCTTCAAAGGTTCTCGCCACACGCCACATCGCCGGAGAGACGGCGCGGACGCTAGGCCTTTCCGACCTTCGCAGCGTTTGCGTGCTCTCGCCGGGCGTTCTCGGTCAGACGGGGCTTGAGGTGAGCGAGCTGCTTCGCGGCGTGATCAGGAGCACGCGGATCGGCTGCGTGATAGCCGTGGACGCGCTCGCTTCGCGGCGGCTCTCGCGCCTCGGCTGCACCGTTCAGATCTCGGACACCGGGATCGCTCCCGGCTCCGGAATCGGCAACCGCCGCGCTACGCTCAGCGAGAAAACGCTCGGCGTGCCGGTGATCGCCGTGGGCGTTCCGACCGTCGTTGACGCGGCGACGCTCGCCTGCGACCTGCTCTTTGACGAGAGCGAGAGCGAAAGGGCGCGGCGCACCGTTATGTCCGGCGCGTATGCCGGTATGATCGTCACGCCGCGAGAGATCGACCTTCTGACGAAGCGCGCGTCTCTGCTGATCGGCATGGCGATAAATGTGGCTCTCCAGCCGGGGCTTTCGCCCGACGAGCTGTTCGCGCTGGTCTGATATCTAACCGCGCGCCCATATCGCGGTGATCGGTATACCATTATTACTTCGGCAGCAAAAGAAGATAATTGTACTGTTTATTTACCGCATTAATAATTCCCTATCATGCGCTGCGAGGAAAGCTCCCCGCAGAGAAATTCGTCCGTCATGATATCGAGATTTTCGTCGGAGTGCTCGATCTCCTTTGAGTATTTCTGGTAAATCAAGGCTCTGCGAAGCGGATCGTTCTCCGCATTCTCCCGTGATATGAGCGCACCGCAGACGACAGCCGCACACCACGCGCGCTTGATCGTCGTGATTACATCATAGCTCGAAACGGCGGTAAGCGTGTAGCGCGCCGCGTAATAGAGGACAAGGCTCGCAAGCTCTCCGTCAATCGAATCGGGGAGCGCCTCGTCCTTGCAGGAAACGGCTTCGGCAAGCCAATTTTCGTCCATCACGTCGAGGCGCGAATGAAGCCCGAAGATGCGCGCGCGATCCTGCACCGTTCCGCAGAAGGAGAGATCGGGACAGCCGTCAAGACGCGCTTCGTCAAAGATCTCATTGTCGATGAGCGCCTGAGCGTGCTCCGTAAACGAGAACACGCTCTTCATTTTCTGCACAAACGGCTCGTCCGAGCGCAGCAGAGAGAACGTCCTTTCGCGGACTGCGAGAAGGAAATTCATATATTCGCGGAGGTAGCCGTTGTCGGTGCGCGACACGCGGAGTCCGTCAAGCTCGCGGAAATCCTCCCTGCCGACGATCATCAGGCGCGCCGTTTCGGGGCAGGCAAGCGTCAGCAGGCGCTCCTCGAATTCTGTATAGTCGTGGCAGACGCGCGGAAAAACGCGGCAAGTGGTGCAGATCCGTCTCTCGCCGTACCTCTTCTGAACGCTGCACAGCCCACCTTCGAGGAACGGGCAGACGCCGTTTTCAAACGTGATTACCATATCGCCGTCGCTGTCGGGGGCGATCCTTTCAAGGAGCCTTTTGTCGCCCTTTTCGCGGTAGAAGGCGAGCGTTTCGTCGTCCACGACGATATCCCAGCCCTTGCAGCAGGTGTCGGGGCAGCTGTCGGCGGCGCATACGAAGCGCTTGTAATGATCCGGAACGATGATAGTTTTTTCATTCACGGTGCATGACCTCCATAGTCTCTGTTACTGCTATTCTACCACAAATCACCCTCGGGCACAAGCATCTTGAAAATTCCCGTAAAATGTATTATAATGAAGAGGTGAAGGGAGGCGGCTCGTATGGGCAGCGCATTGGGGCATTTCAGAACGATAACGCGGCACCGCCACATGGTCATCCGCTACTGTAAAAAAGCAGGGATACTCTGGCAGGGACTTTTCCACGATCTTTCAAAATATTCTCCCACAGAATTTATCCCGGGCGCGAGGTATTACCAGGGAAGCCGCAGCCCGAACGAGGCGGAGCGCGAGATTTACGGATATTCCAAAGCGTGGCTGCACCACAAGGGGCGCAACCGCCACCACTTTGAATACTGGACGGACTACAACCCGAAGACGCGCAGAATGGAGGGCGTGAAGATGCCGCTGCGGTACGTCAAGGAGATGTTCTGTGACAGAGTTGCCGCCAGCAAAATCTACATGGGCGACAAATACACCGACGACGCGCCTCTCGCCTACTTCATGAAGGCAAAGAAGACGCGCATGATCAACAGTGAAACGTCCGACCTGCTTGAATCACTGCTGCGTATGCTCAGCGAGAAGGGCGAGGACGAGACGTTCAGGTACATCAGAGAACTGAAGGATTATTGAGGTGGTAAAATGAACGGAATCATGCACATGACAAAGCTGACGATCGGCTCACTGATCAAGGTACTGGTCGGAATCGCTCTCGCGGTATTTACATACAGAAGCGCCATGATCTGCCAAATGACAGGGGCGCTGCACATACCTCTCTACCCCGTCGTCGTGATCGGCGCATCGGCTGCTGCGATCGGCTGCGCGGTGATCGGGCACATTATCAACGTCCAGAAGTATTACATCGCCAATACGAGAGGCGGCTGCCTCTCGGGGGCGTTCGCGGTCATCGCGTTCATATACGTGCTGGCTTCATTCTGCACCGCCGCGTACGCCTGCGTTCCCGGCTGGATAAACAACGTGGTGCACTCCGGCTTCACCTCCTGCACCGGTGAGATCACGGCTGTCGGAGAGCCGCACAAGTACCCTCAGGTCATTCCCTTTACGGGCAAGCAGGTACGCTTCGACTACGATTACAAATATAAAAACGATACCGGCTCTGCGACGTACACCGGCTCGTTCAACAGCCCGATCGAATACGAGCCGGGAGACGACATTGAGGTCAGAGTTTACGGCGACGCAGCGGAGGACAAATTCGTCTTTGAAAATTATTCTGCTGATCTCTCGGAGCAGCAGAGGGGCGACATTGAAAGGCTGCTTATTGTTTACCTGATACTTCTCGCGTTCTTCGTTCCGTTCCGATATTCCGGCGGCGGCGATGAAGGCGACTCCATAGGAGACGATTAAGGAACCTGAATTATTCACGCTCTGCTAACTGAGAACAGCACATCAGAAATCTTTTGCCCTGCTTTTTTCAAAAAGCGGGCGCCAAAAGCCTTCCCGACGAACAAGGGGGCAGCCGCGAAAGGCTGCCCCCTTACTGTATAGCTATACGCTTATTTCCATGTAAACGTGCTCGACATCAGCGTAGTTTCTTCCTGCGATACGGTGAGGATTCCTCCGTCTGTATCGCCCTTTTTCTCCGTTCCGTCCGGCAGGACGACGGTGCATTCGCACGGCTTGACCGCCGTTATGAACGGAATGTGACCTGCCATTACGGCGAGATCGCCCTCGGAGCCTCTGACGGAGAGGCTCGCCGCTTCGCCGCTGAATTTATTGCCGTCCGGCGTCGCGATGATCAGCTTGTACGTACTCATTTCGCTGCCTTTCCGGACTGAGCCGCCTTCTCAACGACCTCGTCGATCGTGCTTGCGAAGAGGAACGCCGACTCGGGAAGTTCGTCGTGCTTGCCCTCGAGGATCTCCTCAAAGCCCCGGATCGTCTCGGAAAGCGGAACGTATACGCCCTCGATGCCGGTAAACTTCTCCGATACATGGAACGGCTGCGAAAGGAAGCGCTGCACCTTTCTTGCGCGCTGAACGAGCAGCTTGTCCTCGTCGGAAAGCTCGTCCATACCCATGATCGCGATGATATCCATCAGCTCGTTGTAGCGCTGGAGGACTCTCTGAACCTCCTTTGCGACCTTGTAGTGGCGGTCGCCGAGGATATCGGGGTTGAGGATACGGCTCGTCGATTCAAGCGGATCGACTGCCGGGTAGATGCCCTGCGAAGCGATGCTTCTGGACAGGACCGTCGTCGCGTCGAGGTGAGCAAACGTCGTCGCAGGAGCCGGATCGGTGAGGTCGTCCGCGGGGACGTAAACAGCCTGGACGGACGTGATGGAGCCCTTCTTCGTCGAGGTGATACGCTCCTGAAGAGCGCCCATCTCGTTTGCGAGCGTGGGCTGGTAGCCTACGGCGGAGGGCATACGTCCGAGCAGCGCCGATACCTCGGAGCCTGCCTGCGTGAATCTGTAAATATTGTCAACGAAGAGAAGAACGTCCTGCCCTTCCTCGTCGCGGAAATACTCCGCCATCGTAAGACCGGAGAGCGCGACTCTCATTCTCGCTCCCGGCGGCTCGTTCATCTGACCGTACACGAGAGCCGTGTTGCCGAGTACGCCCGACTC
Source organism: uncultured Ruminococcus sp. (assembly GCA_902792115.1). Taxonomy (GTDB): domain Bacteria; phylum Bacillota; class Clostridia; order Oscillospirales; family Acutalibacteraceae; genus RUG592. The sequence continues at coordinate 63,378 of CADAYJ010000001.1, forward strand.
CTTCATCTCGTTGTAGAGGTCGTTGCCCTCACGTGTGCGCTCACCTACGCCCGTGAATACGGAGATACCGCCGTACTGCTTCGCGACGTTGTTGATAAGCTCCATGATGAGGACAGTCTTGCCGACGCCTGCGCCGCCAAATAGGCCGATCTTGCCGCCCTTTGAGTACGGGCAGATGAGGTCAATGACCTTGATGCCCGTTTCGAGGATCTCCGTAGACGTTGAAAGCTCGTCGTATTCCGGCGCGCTGCGGTGAATGTTCCAGCGCTCACAGTCCTTCGGAGGCTCCTTCATGTCAACGGTGTCTCCGAGGACGTTAAAGATGCGCCCGAGCGTTTCCTTGCCTACGGGAACGCTGATCGCCTTGCCGGTGTCGGTAACGGGAGTACCTCTTTTAAGTCCGTCTGTCGAAGCCATCGCGATGCAGCGCACCGTTCTGTCGCCGATATGCTGAGCGACCTCGACAGTGAGTGTTCTTTCTTTGATCTGCATGGTGAGCGCGTTGTAGATCTGCGGAAGCTGACCTTCGTCAAAGCGGACGTCTACGACCGGTCCCATGACCTGCGCTACCGTGCCCTTCTGAGCATTTGCCAAATTTGCTCACTCCTTTATTATTGTCAATCATCGCCGCTGCCGGCAACGATCTCGGTGATCTCCTGCGTGATAGCGCCCTGACGCGCGCGGTTGTACTGAAGCTGCAGGTCGTCGATCATTGTCTGTGCGTTCTTTCCGGCGGAATCCATCGCCATTCTGCGCGCCGCGACCTCGGCACAGAAGCTCTCTCTTACGCAGCCGATCAGCTTGCCGTTGAGATACTCCGGTATCGCCGTGTTGAGGATCGTAAGCTCGTCCGGCTCGAAGACGGTCCCGACGGGATCAGTCTTCTCCGAAACCTCAAGCGGAAGCACCCATTTTACAGCCGCCTCCTGAGTCATGACGGATATCGCCTTTGTGTATATGATGCCGAGGCGCGAGAAATCGCCCTCCAGGTATTCGCGGCAAAGCTCCTTCGAGAGCTGGGCGCCGTCCCGGAGCGAAAAGCCCTCCGACGTTATGAATCCGCTGCCGAAGCGCTCGCAGGCGCGCTTACCGATCGGGACGAACTCCGCGTCCGGAAACTGCCTTGCAAGCCTGAAAACATTCGCGTTGTAGCCGCCCGCAAGACCTCTGTCTCCGGCGATCACGATCAGCTTCGTCTTGCCGCTTTGGTTGCCCTTGATATAAGGGCTTTTGCGGCACTCCGGGCTTGCGGTGAGCTGGCGCACGATAGACGACACAGCCTTTGAATACTGGCGGCTGCGGTTCATCGCGTCCGTTGCACGGCGTATCTTCGACGCCGCGACGAAGCCCATTGCCGTTGTGAGGTGAAGCGTTGAGTCAACGCTCTTTATCCTGGTGCGAAGCGCTTTGATATCTGCTCCCATACCGTTACCTCTTCATTTCCCTGAGCGTATTTTTGAGCGACTCGATATCGCTTTCGTCAAAATAGCCTTCCTCGATGCGCTCCAGGAACTCGGCGTTCTCGGTGCGCAGCTTTTCATAGAGACGCTCCTCGAAGTCGTGTACCTTCTCAACGGGGGTGTCGTTGAGATAACCGTTGATAACGGCGTAAACGATCGCGACCTGGCAGCCTACGTGTACGGGCGAGTTGCGGTTTTGCTTGAGCACCTCAACGATGCGCTCGCCGAGCGCGAGACGCGCCTTTGTGTCGGCGTCGAGGTCGGAGCCGAACTGCGAGAACGCCTGAAGCTCGCGGTACTGCGAATAGAGCAGCTTGAGCTCGCCGGCGACCTTCTTCATACCCTTGAGCTGCGCCGAGCCGCCTACACGGCTGACGGAGATACCGGGGTTGATAGCCGGCATGATGCCGGAGTGGAAAAGCTCCGTCTCGAGGAATATCTGACCGTCCGTGATGGAAATGACGTTCGTCGGGATATACGCCGAAACGTCGCCGGCCTGCGTCTCGATAATCGGAAGAGCCGTGATCGAGCCGCCGCCGAATTCCTCCGAAACGCACGCCGCTCTTTCAAGCAGACGGGAATGGAGGTAGAATACGTCGCCGGGGTACGCCTCACGTCCCGGCGGTCTGCGGATAAGCAGGGAGAGCGCACGGTATGCGACGGCGTGCTTCGAGAGGTCGTCGTATACGATGAGAACGTCCTTGCCCTTCTCGCGGAAATACTCCGCCATAGCGCAGCCGGTGTACGGCGCGATATACTGCAGCGGTGCGCTGTCTGCCGCGGAGGCTGAGACGATCGTCGTGTACTCCATCGCGCCTGCGTGAGCAAGCTCGTTCGCAAGCTGAACGACGGAGCTTGCCTTCTGACCGATCGCAACGTAGATGCACAGCACACCCGTGTTCTTCTGGTTGATGATAGTATCTATCGCGATCTCCGTCTTGCCGGTCTGGCGGTCGCCGATGATAAGCTCACGCTGACCGCGTCCGATCGGGATCATACTGTCGATCGCCTTGATGCCCGTCTGCATAGGACGGGATACGCTTTTTCTCTCGATGATGCCGGGGGCCTCCGCCTCGATCGGCTTCGTCTTCTCGCAGTGCGCGGGACCCTTGCCGTCGATCGGCTCTCCGAGAGCGTTGACAACTCTTCCGAGAAGCGCCTCGCCCACCGGAACGGAGAGGACTCTGCCCGTCCTTCTGACGGTCGTGCCTTCGCGGATATTGTTTGTATCTGACAAAATAGCTACGGAGACCGTCTCGCTCTCGAGGTTCTGCGCCATGCCGTAGGAGCCGTCTTCAAATTCGAGAAGCTCGCTCGCCATGCACTCGCGCAGACCGTATACGCGCGCGATACCGTCGCCTACGAGCACGACCGTGCCCGTCTCCGCCATTTCGATCTTCGATTTGTAATCCTTGATCTGTTTTTTGATAATGCTGCTGATTTCCTCAGGCTTACGGCTCATTTCTCTATCACTTCCTTTATATCGTGCAGTCTGCGCCTGAGACTGCCGTCAAGCACCCTGCCGTCAACGTAGACGACAAGTCCGCCGAGCACGGAGGGGCTTGTGATGCACTCCATGACGATCTCCTTTGAGCAGAGCTTTTCCAGCTTTGCCTTCAGCTTCTCCTTCTCCGCCGATTTTAGCGGAACGGCTGAAATTACTCTCGCCTTCGCGACGCCCCTCGACGTGCGGTAGAGGTCGTTGAAGTCATGAATGATCTTGTAGACGCTGCGAATGCTGTCCTTCCGGCAAAGGATCTTCAAAAATGAGATAACCTCTTCGCTGACAGCACCGCCGAACGCTTCGTCGATCGCCGCGAGCCTTTCGCTGACGGGGATATTCGGCGAAGCGAGAAGATCTGCGTATCCGGGGTTCTCCCGGAACTGCGAATGGATCAGAGCAAGGCTCTCGGAGACCTCCGGAAGCCTTTCCTCCTCGGCCGCAAGCTCAAAGAGCGCAGACGCATATTCCTTACTCGTTTCCGTCATAATCGTCACCTAAATTCTCAATAAACGAGTCAATGAGCTTTCTGTGGTCTTCCTTGTTGATCTCTCTTTCGAGGATCTTTTCGCTGAGGAGCGTCGAGACCTCTGTGATCTCGTGCTTGATCTCCGACTGGGCGCGCTTCTTTTCAAGCTCCGCGTCGGATTTCGCCTGGCTGACGATATCGTCGGCGCGCTCCTTTGCGGAGGCGACGATCTTGTCGCTCTTGCGCTCCGCTCTGCGCCTCGCCTCGTTCAGGATATCCTCGGCCTCGGAGTCCGCTGCCGAGAGCTTGTCCTCATATATCTTCTTTTTGCTCTGCGCCTCGGCGTTCGCCTCCTTCGCGCTTTCAAGATCCTTGTCTATAAGGCTCTGGCGCTTCTGGAGCATCGCCTCAACGGGCTTATAAAGAAATTTTTTGAGTATCAGGAAGAGGATCAGCAGATTCAGGATAGATATGATTATCTGCCATATATTTACGGAAATTACCTCTGATGACTGCATAACAACAACTCCAAACTATCAGCCGAGTGTATTCATCGTTTCAACGAGGATATTGACAAGTCTGCCGGGTGCGAGGAAAATGAGCAGGATCGCGATAACGAGCGCGTAAAGACCGGTCGTCTCTGCAACGGCGCAGCCCATGAGCATCGTTGTTGTAACGGCGCCTCTGCTCTCCGGCTGACGGCCGATAGCCTCGCAGGCCTTTGCGACAGCGTTGCCTTCACCGATACCGGGGCCGATACCGGCGATCATTGCCATACCTGCGCCGAGCGCGCAGCATCCAAGAATAATACCGATTGCAAGTTCCATAATTAAAAACTCCTTTATGTTTTATTGTTTTATTTATAATCCCTGTCCGCAAACGGCGACGCCCTTCGCAAACCTGAATTAAACTGGCTGATTGATCCTTTCTGTTTTCGTTATCTCAAATCCGGCATTTGTGTACAGCGCAAGCGCTCTTTTGTTCCACTGCGCCGCATGAAGCGTAAGCGGCTCGTCCGTGTACTCCCTCATGTGGCTGACAGCCCATGCGAGGAGCCGCCTGCCGTACCCTCTGCCGCGGTATTTCACATTCACGATCAGGTCGTCGATCTCCGTGCCGCAGCACGCGACGCTTCCGATGATCGTACCCTTGTCCGCAAGCAGAAATATCTTTTCCTTTTTGGCTTCAAGCTGTGAAGCGTCGGAGTATACGCAGTACGGCCTGATACCGAGAGCCTTCCGCATTTCAAAGAAGCACTCGTTGTACACACGCTCGTATTGAGGGTAATACTCATCAGCAAACGGGATCATATTCATTTCGTCCGCGCCGAACGTACCTCCGGTGTATGTAAGCTGATACACCGTAAAGCTGTTCATACGCTCTGAGTTCCGGCCTTTGCCGCTGCCTTCCTCTTGAGCTTCTCGCGGTAATCCTCCTCCGGGAAGCCGGACGCTACGTAGAGCATCGTGAGCATCGCGAAGATGAACGCCTGGAGAAGTCCGCTGAAGATGTCAAAGTAGACGGACAAAACTGCCGGTATACCGATCTGCAGGAACGGGAACTGCCCGAGGAAGCCGGGAAGCCTGCCGAAGATCATTGCGGAAAGCCCCTGAAGAGCCGCCGCGACGAGGACGGATATTACAGAGCCGGAGAGGATATTTCCGTAATGACGGAATGCCATCGAAACCGGCGTTGCGAATTCGCTTATCACGTTGAGCGGCGTAAGGAACGCCACAGGCTCGGTGTAGCTCCTGAGGTAATGTATCGGGCCGCACTTGAATTTGTAGTATGTGATAAGTACAAACACGAGAAGCGCCCAGCCGCCTACGACGTTCAGGTCGGACGTCGGCGGATAAAGCCCCACGAGCGTGAGAAGGCTCGAAAGCGCCGAAAGCATCATTATAGACGCGACGAAAGGAGCAAAGTCCTTGAAGAACTCGCCCATGTTGTCTGAGACGAGGTGCTGCGTCTGCTCGATGCCCCACTCGACGAGGTGCTGCCGCTTTGTCGGGTGCGTCGCCGAAAGACCGTGTGTAAGGTACAGGCAGAGGAAGAAGACCGACACGATAACGATCCATGAATTGACCTGCGACTCGGTGATCGGCAGCGGCTGCAGCGGCATCGGGATCGTGAAATAAATGCGCGCGCCGGCGATCTCGATCCCCTGAGACTCCGGTGTAAAGAGGATATACAGCGCGATGCCGAAGAGGATCGGCAGGATCATAAGCACGATCAGCAGCGCGTCCACCGCGCGAAAGCGGGCGCTGTATCTTTTATCGTTCACTTTAGTTATTCACCACCTTTGAAGATTCATTCGTCCTCCCCGGCGCTCTGCTTTTTTCCGAAGAGCGGACGGAAGGCGATAGCTGCGCGGGGAAAGAACAGCGGAAGTATCGCGGCGATCGGGTTGAAGAAAAACACCCCGACGGCGCCGAGAGCAAGCTGCATGAGCATTCTCATGCTCTGCGAAAAGCGCATAAGCTGAGCTGCGTCCTTCTCGTCCTTCTCGACGGCGTTCTGCACCGTTATGCCCATCAGCAAAAAGTTGAGGACGGCGGCTGCCGCCGAGACAAGGTTGCCGAAAAGCACGTCCGGCTTCCAAAGCCCGATCACGAGGAACACCGACTGCATGACGGCGCTCAGGATCAAAGTCCACGCAGCGATATACAGCGTTTCCTTTTTGACCGTTTCGTCGAGCTTTTTCATACCGATTCGCCACACCTTTCACAAAGAATCCCGCAATTTTTTGTAGGTTTATACAACCAGCTTTATTATATCAAAAAGGCAATTTTTGTGCAATAGCCAAGTTGGATAAACGGGAGATTTTTTGCGGCGCTTTTTTGATTAAAAGCGGTAATGCGGCCCCGTTTTTCCGAAAAAAACGGACTTTTCATAAAGCTTTCCCGGCTCACAGTACTATAATAGCACAAAACTGACCAAGAGTCAATACCTAAAATGACTTTTGGTCAGTTTGATTTTGCTTTTTACTTTATACTGCTTTTGACGCCCAGCTTTTCAAAGAACCAAACGTCCTTCACGCAGAACTCCCTGCCGTTGAGGTATTCGAGTATACCGGCGTCCGTTTTGAAGGCGAATTTCAGCTTATAGGAGCAGAGCGCCTGCCATTTCAGGGGAATGTCCCTGTTCAGCTCGTTCGTGCCGTATTTGCCGTCGCCGACGAGCGGGTGTCCGATGCTCGCCATGTGCGCCCTGATCTGGTGCGTTCTGCCGGTCAGGAGCTGCACCTCGCAAAGCGACATCTTCCCCATCGTTTTCAGGACGGTGTAGCGCGTTTTGACGGTCTTCGCGCCGGGCTTCGGCTTGCGCGAGATGTATACGCGGTTCTGCTTCTCGTTCTTTTCGAGGTAGTCCTCAAGGAGCGCCTGCCTGCGCTTCGGCACGCCGTGGACGAGGCAGAGGTACGTCTTCTCAAGCTCTCTTTCCTTGATCTTCTCGTTGAGGACGCGCAGCGACTCCGCATTCTTTGCGCCGATAACGATGCCGCCGGTGTTGCGGTCTATGCGGTTTGCGAGCGCCGGCGCGAAGGAGTTCTCCGCCTTCGGATCATACTCCCCCTTCTCGTACATATAATGCTGCAGGCGCGCGAGGAGCGAGTCGAAGTGGTACGTCTCGTCCGGGTGGCAGAGAAGCCCTGCCGGCTTGTTCATGAGGATAATGTTTCCGTCCTCGTAAACGACGTCGAGCTTCGCCGGCGCCTTCATGAAGTCGTAAACGTCGTACTGCGGCTCGTCGAAGAATTCGTCCTTGATGTAGAGCGTAACGACGTCGCCCTCGCGAAGGCGCGTCGAGATCTCGCACTTTTTGCCGTTGACCTTGATGCACTTCTTTCTGATGTACTTGTACATCAGCGCCGCCGGCATACTCTTAAAGCGCTTTGATATGAACTTGTCGAGACGCTGGTCGGCGTCGTTCCTGTTGATGATGATCTCGCGCATTATTCCTCATTCCTCAGCTCAATATAATACGGGCAGATATTCGCGTAATGACCGTCCTTCATGCGAAAGCCGCCCGGGATAACGCCAAGCTGTGTGAAGCCGAGCTTTTCGTAAAGGCGGCGCGCAGCCGTGTTTGACTCCACAACGGCGTTGAACTGGAGCACACGGAAGCCAAGTGCCGGCGCAGACAGTATGCAGTCGCGCACGAGTGCCTCGCCGATATGCAGCCCTCTGCTGCCTTTTTTCACGGCGTAGCTCGCGTTGCAGATGTGGCCGCATCGGCCTACGTTGTTCGGGTGAAGAATATACAGACCGGCAATGCGCCCGTCCTCCCCGACGGCGACAGCCGAACGGCTTTGTGAAGCGAAGAATTCCGCGCCGCTCGGAAGATCCATAGTTTCCTCCTGAGGGAAAGCAGTCCCGTCTTTCACGATCTCGTTCCATATCGCGACCATCTCCGGCAGATCCTTCTCTGCGTATTCTCTGATAAGCATATTAAGCTCTCCTCTCTCACGCCGCCTTCGCGCTGCGCTCCTTAAGCGCTCTCACCGTTTCGAGCAGGCTTTTGTGATCTACGTCGCGCGGCTCGAAGCGTACCACGCGGTAGACAGCCTGCATCACAAGACCTGCGCCGAATGTGCTGATGAGCGTGCCGATGCCGACGGATCCGCCGAGAAGCCAGCCGCACAGCAGCACGGCAGACCACAGAAGCACCTCGACGATGCCGATCGGCACCTTCTTCATTCTCCTGCCGAGTCCGACAAGGAGCGCGTCACGCGGGCCGCAGCACTGCCCCGCCTTCATGTACACCCACATTCCGAGCGCCATGAATACGAAGCCTGCGATCATCACAGCGACGCCCACCCACACGTTCTTGTTCTGCGGAAAAGGATTTATGCTGTTGAACATCTGGCAGAAATTGCCCGTCAGAAGCGCGTCGATCACCGTTCCGAAGCCGATCCGCTCCTTAAGCGCGACGTCGATCGCAAGGACTGTCACGGCGACGAGCGTCATTGCCATTCCGTAATTCAGCGGCGTGTGCTTCGCGATACCCATTCCGAGGCAGTCCCAAGGCGCGAGACCGATGTTTGCGAAGATCGTCAGGTGGACTCCGAAGGCGAAGATAAGCAGCCCGAAAACGATGCGGATCCACCCGAGCACTATTTTTTTCCTGTTCATATTTTCCCCACACTAAAACTGCACCGACCGCATTGCAGCCGGTGCAGAGAATTGTTATACCGTTTCAAAATTGCCGTAGTAGGCGTTGAGGTACATCTGCTTAATCTCGCTGATGAGCGGATATCTCGGGTTCGCGCCTGTGCACTGGTCGTCGAACGCCTGCTCGCACATCTCGTCGAGTCTGTCAAGGAAGTCCTGCTCGTCTATACCGTAATCTTTGATCGTTGGCTTGATGCCGACTCTCTCTTTAAGCTCGTCGATCGCCTTGATGAGATTTTCGAGCTTCTCCTCGTCCGTGCCGCCCGTGATGCCGAGATAATCGGCTACCTCGCAGTAGCGCGCGAGCGTGTGCGGATGATCGTACTGGCTGAAGGTTCCCATCTTCGTCGGAACCTCTGCGGCGTTGAAGCGCATTACGTGGTCAAGCATAAGTGCGTTCGCTATACCGTGAGGAATATGGTGGAACGCGCCGAGCTTGTGTGCCATCGAATGGCAGACGCCGAGGAAAGCGTTCGCAAACGCCATGCCTGCCATAGTTGCGGCATTTGCCATCTTCTCGCGCGCTACGGGATCGTTCGGGCCGTCGTCGTACGCTCTCGGCAGATACTCAAAGATCATCTTGAGCGCGCGCAAACCGATACCGTCTGTGTAATCGGTCGCCATGACGGAGGCGTATGCTTCGAGCACGTGAGATACGGCGTCGATACCGGAAGCGGCAGTAAGCCCCTTCGGCGCGGACATATGGTAGTCCGTGTCGATGATCGCCATATTCGGGAGCAGCTCGTAATCGGCGAGCGGATACTTAACGCCGGAGCGCTCGTCCGTGATAACGGCGAACGGAGTAACCTCGGAGCCTGTGCCGGCAGATGTGGAGATAGCGACAAAGTACGCCTTCTCGCCCATCTTCGGGAATGTGTAGATCCTCTTTCTGATGTCTACGAAGCGCATTGCCATATCGAGGAAGTCCGCCTCGGGGTGCTCGTACAGCACCCACATGATCTTGCCTGCGTCCATCGCGGAGCCGCCGCCGAGCGCGATGATTACGTCCGGCTCAAAGTGCTTCATCTGCTCCGCGCCCTCGAGAGCGCTTGCGAGAGACGGATCGGGAGCGACGTTAGAGAACGTCGTGTACTGAACGCCCATCTCCTCGAGCTTATCGGTAATCGGCTTCGTGTAGCCGTTCCGGAAAAGGAAGCTGTCCGTCACGATGAACGCACGCTTCTTGCCCATTGCGCCAAGCTCCGAAAGCGCGACCGGCAGGCAGCCTCTCTTGAAATAGACCTTTTCGGGTGCTCTGAACCAAAGCATATTCTCACGCCTCTCCGCCACTGTCTTGATATTAAGAAGGTGCTTCACGCCGACGTTCTCCGAAACTGAGTTGCCGCCCCACGAGCCGCAGCCGAGTGTGAGCGAGGGCGTGAGCTTGAAGTTGTAAAGGTCGCCGATACCGCCCTGCGAGGACGGTGTGTTGACAAGGATACGGCAGGTCTTCATTCTCTCGCGGAACTCTGCCAGCTTGTCCTGCTCGGTGACGGCGTTGAGGTAGATCGAGGAGGTGTGGCCGTAGCCGCCGTCGGCGATGAGGTGTTCAGCCTTCGCGAAAGCGTCCTCGATATCCTTCGCCCTGTACATCGCGAGGACGGGAGACAGCTTCTCGTGAGCAAACTCCTCCTCAAGCTCTACGCTTTCGACCTCGCCGATGAGTATCTTCGTCTTCTCGGGAACGTCAACGCCGGCAAGAGCCGCGATCGTGTGCGCCTTCTGACCTACGATCTTCGCGTTGAGCGCGCCGTTAATGATGATAGTCTTTCTGACCTTCTCCGTCTCCTCGGGGCTGAGGATATAGCAGCCTCTGTATTCAAATTCCTTTCTGACCTGCTCGTATACGCTGTCAAGAACAATGACAGACTGCTCGGACGCGCAGATCATGCCGTTGTCAAACGTCTTTGAGTGAATGATCGAGTTGACGGCGAGAAGTATATCGGCGGTGTCGTCGATGATAGCCGGGGTATTGCCGGCGCCGACGCCGAGAGCAGGCTTGCCGCTCGAGTACGCCGCCTTGACCATGCCGGGACCGCCCGTCGCGAGGATAATGTCCGCCTCGCGCATGAGCGTGTTCGTAAGCTCAAGCGAGGGAACGTCGATCCAGCCGATGATGTCCTCCGGAGCGCCGGCCTTGACTGCCGCCTCAAGAACGACCTTCGCAGCGGCGATCGTGGACTTCTTCGCCCTCGGGTGGGGGCTGATGATAACGGCGTTCCTCGTTTTGAGCGCGATAAGCGTCTTGAAGATAGCCGTTGAAGTCGGGTTCGTTGTGGGGATAACCGCGGCGATAACGCCGATCGGCTCGGCGACCTTCTTCACGCCGTACGCCTTGTCCTCCTCGATAACGCCGCACGTCTTCGTGTCCCTGTATGTGTTGTAGATGTATTCGCTGGCGTAGTGATTCTTGATAACCTTGTCCTCTACGACGCCCATGCCCGTCTCCTCGACAGCCATCTTCGCGAGGGGGATCCTCCGGTTGTTTGCCGCAAGCGCCGCCGCTCTGAATATCGCGTCCACCTGCTCCTGGGAGTAGAGCGCGTACTTTGCCTGCGCCCGGCGAACCTGCGCGAGCTTCTTTTCAAACGATTCCACGTTGTCAATGACAGTATAACGATCGTCACTCATACTAAACTCTCCTGACACAATAAACTCTCTCATTATTATCGCGGAAGACAGCGACATTGTTATTTTTTTATCAATGTCAGTTCTAGCTTCCGCCTTTTTTACTAGCATATCACAAGCCGCGCGATTTTTCAATAGAATAGCTGTAAGTAATTTAAAATCCGCATTTTGACCTCATTTCAACACATAACGGCGAAAATATCGTTGAATTTCACAAAAACGTCATTATCGCAAAGAAACATTTGTCATTCGCCGACTTTTGGGGAACGAATTGCACTAAATGCCGTGTCAGGAATTGTGAAAAGCGCACTAAGAATGCGTTTGCAGCGGCAGATGCCGGAGGCTCGCGCGACCTCGCATTTCGCTAAAATTTTTGTAACTAATTGAATAAAACTATTGATTCTGACAGAAAAAAGTATTATAATTATGGTGTAAATCCGTGCAGTGCCGGACGCCGCACCGAAGCGGCATCAAGCGGCTCTGATAATATTGAAGGAGGTCATCATATGAGTAAGATTCTGGTAGCATATTTTTCCGCTTCGGGCGTGACGGAGGGCGTTGCGAAGAAGCTGGCGAACGCGGTCGGAGGCGACATTTTCGAGATCCTGCCCGTTATACCGTACTCTCACGCTGACCTCGACTGGAAAAACCCGAACAGCAGATCGAGCCTTGAGATGAAGGACGCTTCCTCGCGTCCGCAGATCGCCGGGCGCGTTGAGGATATCGGCAGCTACAACGCCGTTTTCCTCGGATTCCCGATCTGGTGGTACATTGCTCCGACGATCATCAACACCTTCCTCGAGGAATACAATTTCGCCGACAAGAAGATCATACCGTTCGCGACGGCAGGCTCCTGCGAGATGGGCGAAACGAACGCACACCTCGCGCCCTCGTGCCCCGACGCGATCCTCGTTGAAGGCAAGCGCTTCCTCCCCGACGTGACGGTCGAGGAGCTGAAGGAATGGGCGAAGGGAAAGCTGGAATAAGCGCAGCAAGCCTTTCGCAGCACCACTTTCTGACTATTAAAGAACCGGCAGAGCAAAAGCCCTGCCGGTCATTTTTTTGGAGACACTGATTAAATCAAGTGCCGAAATTGCGCCGTAAGATTTTCCGACGAACTATTCTCCTGCGTCTGCGCCGCCGTCTGCCGGTGCCGGTGCCGGTGCTGCGTCTGCTCCGCCGTCTGCCGCTGCCGCGTCACCGCCGGCTGCCGCGCCTCCGTCGTCAACAGGTGCCGGGGCGATGTCACCGCCGTTCTCGGTTGCCGGAGGCAATGCTGCGCCGCCGTCCACCGCTGCCGTGCCGTCTCCGGCTGCTGTGCCGTCTCCGGCTGCTGTTTCGTCGTCGTCCTCGTCGTAGTATCCGTCGTCGTAATCCTCGCCGTAGAGGTTTACGTTGTTGTTGTGCTGATAATACTGCTCATACTCGCCCGTCGCGGAGCTTGTAGCCTGAAGGCTTACGGTGTTCTGCGCGTCGTTTGCGTGTATCTCGCCCCACGTCTGATACGGCTCGTTGTAGCCGCCGTGATACGTGCAGTATTCGGGCAGATTGCTCTTGTTGTAGTAGCCGTAGTAACCGCCGCCGCAGCCGGTGTTTGCGAGAAGACCGGTGTACGGGCAGTAGTGGCAGACGACAAGGTCGTCCGGGAAGGTGTATTCCTTGTGCTCCTTGCCGTTGAGATACTGCTCCATGAGTATCTTCCAGAGCTTCGTCGCGACTGTCGCGTCGGGAACGGTTTTCGGTGTATCGTAGCCCACCCAGATGGAAGCCGCCGCCCAAGGCGAGCAGCCGCAGAACCAGGAGTCGTTGTCGGCGTCCGTCGTACCGGTCTTGCCGATGATATCCCAGCCGTTAATTCTCGTCTCGCCGGCGTTCGTCGAGTGAGACGTCTGAATGTTGAAGTTGAGCAGGCGGTTCATGATAGCCGCCGTCTCCTCCGTAAGAGCCTGGATCGGATCCTGCTCACGGTTGTCGAAGATGATGTTGTCCTCGGTGTCCGTAACGTAGTAGTACGTATACGGCTTGTAAGCCTTGCCGCCGTTGCCGAGCAGCGTGTACGCCTTCGCCATTTCACGGACGGTAACACCGCCGTTGAAACCACCGATCGCGAGACCTGCCGTGTTCTGTGAGTCGATCTCAAAATTGAGGTGGCTCCAGCCGAGCTTATTCGTGACGTAGTCGTACGCATAGCGCACGCCGTCGCTGCCGTTGGGATCGACCTGATTTACAAGCACCTGAGCAGGAGGACAGTTCGCGGACATCTCGAGAGCCGTCGGGAGAAGCATATCGCCGTAGAACGACATATACCAGTTGTTAGGACCGGGGGCACCGGTATCCTGGAACCAGCCGTCGAGCGGAACGTCGTGTACGATCGAAGAATATGTGAGGTTGCCGTTGTTGATCGCGAGCGGATATGCCGTCACGCCCTTGATCGTAGAACCGGGCTGCAAAGCCGAATCGACTGCGCGGTTCCATTCGAGGTTTGCTTCCTTTTCCTTGTTGGAGCCGACGATCGCGATGATCTTGCCGTCGTAGTCCATCATACAGAAGCCGCACTGCAGCTCCGGATCGGCGAGGCCTGCGCCTGCCTTGAAGTAATTCTTTATCGTGTTCTCTGCCTGCGTCTGAACGTCGAGATCCATTGCGCAGTAGACTTTAAGTCCCTCCGTGTAGATCTTGTTGGACGCAGCCTCCTCGCTGATGTCGAGGTACTCCGCGAGGTCGCTCTTGAGGTCGGAGAAGAGCGTGTCGATATACCAGTTCTGAATCTCCTCGATATCGACCTTCTCTGCCTCCTCGTCTATGAAGCTGTTGGGATCCACGAACTGCATATTCGCAGATTCCGCCATAGCCGCGTCGTATTCCTCCTTCGTGATCTTCTCCTGCTGGTACATCTGATCGAGGACAAGCTCGCGCCTCTCCTTGTTGTACTCGGGGAATACGAGGGGGTTGTATTTGCTCGGGTTCTGAGTGATGCCGACGATAGCAGCGCACTCAGCGAGCGAGAGATCCTTGACGTCCTTGTTGAAGTACGCCGTAGCCGCCGCCTGAATACCGTTGTTGTTACCGCCGAAGTTTACGGTGTTGAGGTACGCCTCCAGGATCTCGTCCTTCGTGAACTCACGCTCGACGTTGAGCGCGCGGAAGATCTCCTTCAGCTTACGGTTGATTGAAACGTCGTTGTCGCCGGAAATATTCTTGATGAGCTGCTGTGTAAGCGTCGAACCACCGAACTGGCCGCTGCCGGTCGAAAGGCGGAAGATAGCGCCGCCGGTACGGTACCAGTCAACGCCGTGGTGCTCGTAGAAACGCTTATCCTCGATCGCGACGATCGCGTTCTTCATGTTTTCGGGGATATCGTCAAACGGAACCATTACGCGGTTTTCCGATGTATAAAGCTGCATATACTGCTGCGGATTGCCGTTCTTGTCGTACGTATATATATAGCTCGTCTCGTTGAGCTTTGCGCTGTGCAGGTCTATTCCGGTAGGCTCTCTGGCGATGCTCGCGATGTAGATCACCATAGAGATCCCGATGATGATGCCGGCGATGACAAGCACCATCAAAAGCGTGAGGATAACGCGCCAAACGAGCAGGAACGAGCCTTTCACGGCACTGCCGGCAGCACCGGCGATCTCCTTGCCCGCGCGCTCGCGCTTCTCTTTGTATTCATTGAAATCGCTGTAATCGGAGTAATCGGAAATATCGGTTCTTCTCACTCTCTGAGACCTCCTTAATACGGGAAACTCCCGGTCTTTCAAAACGTGTGCGCTCGCCGTCTGCGGACGCACCATTCGATTTTCACATACCAATGCGAATATTATACCATTTTCGGCGAAAAAAATAAATATACTAAACTCTCAAAAATTGGCAGATAAAATAATCTAATTGTGCAGTTTCACACAATTTACCTGTATTAAAACATCATTTCGACGAAAAATAAAAGCAGCAACAGATCGGAGATGATGAAATTGAAGAAGCTGCTTCTTGCCGCCGCGATCGCGCTGGCGCTTTGCTTCGCCGTAAGGGCTGCGGCGGAAAACGGCGGCAGCAAGCCTGCCGCGTCCGACTGCAACAGAACGTACATCTTCCGCGACGAGGGCGGTTACGTCGCCTGCTGCGAGCAGGGAGAGGACGAGCCGTTTCTTATAACGAACGTCCGCGTGACCGACCTCACGCCGAAGGATCGGCAAATGCTCTCGCAGGGCGTCAGCGTCCGCGGTGCGCGCGCAATGTCAAGGGCGCTTGAGGACTACACGTCATAACGTCTGCGAAGCCGTACAGTAAAGATTCGTCTCCCACGCCGGGACGTATTTGTGGTGGCGCAGGTATATCTTGTACGACGGCTGAAGCTCGTGTATCAGCAGCGGCAGCGTAAAAAGGTCGCCGGCGCGGTGGTACGCGGAGACGGAGAGCTTCGGGCTGCACCGTTCGAGAAGCCTTTTACAGCCGAGCAGCGTTTCCCTCTCGGCTCCCTCGACGTCCATCTTTATATACGACGCGCTCATCACAACGCTGTCAACGGCGCGCGCCTCAACGTCGTACCCGTCTTCGTCGATGCACGACATTCTGCCGCCGTTTCCGGAGAAGTGCAGCGTCGTGTTCTCGCTCCACGAGGCGTAAGGGCAGACCTTCAGGCCGTCGAGCGAGGAGTACTTGTATTCGAGCTTCGCGCGGTTCTTTCTGTCCGGCTCAAATGCCGTTATTTTAGAGTACAGACCGCCCGTCTGAGCTAGGAACTCGGTGATCGTGTCGCCGTCGTACGCGCCGAGATCGACGTAGCGCTCGTTCTGCGAAAGCCTGAGAATATTTTCAAAGACCTCGCTTCTGTCCGTCTCGCAGCGGCGTAGAAGCTCGTAGCTGCCCGTAAGCTTCGCGTTCACGATATCCGCGAAGACGCTCCGGGAGGTATCGTCCGCAAGGAGCGAATACGCTTTTTCGATGCTGCTGCGGTTGGCTTCAAAGAAATCAAAGTCAAAGACGGCATTTCCGAAGAGCGGAACGTCCGGCACGAGAAGCGTATGCTCGCGCGACATTCCGTCGATGCGCTCCATCAGGTCGTCGCGGAATACTGCGAAGGCAAGAAGGATCACGAAGTCTTCGTAAAGGGAGCATATCTCGCTGTACCTCTTGACGCGAATGCCGCGGAAGCTGTGACCGCGGACGAACTCGTCGCTCGCGTAAATATCGCTGATCTCAACGCCGATGCGCACGCAGAGGTCAAATATCTTATCGGCTCCGTTGCCCATTCCGTAGACTACGATCGGGCGCGTTTCGCGCCTCAGACGCTCGGCAAGAGACTCCTCTCTCCCGACAAACAAGCTGTCCATGCGTTCTCCCCATTCCTCCGGATTTTTTCCAAAACTGATTTTACAATACAAATTTTAAAAAACAATGACGATAGTATAAACTATTACAAAAAAGACGCCGGAGAACTCCGTCCGGCGCTAAAACAAAGAGCGGACACTCCGAAGAATGTCCGCTGTATTGTAGTCAAGCTATCGCATGCATTTATAACTCAACATTTAAGCTGAATCTTAAATCAGATCTCAACCTCGATGTACTCAGGATTGAGCTTCTCAAGACCGATGGATGCTCTCAGAACGAGGAGCGCGTCGTCGGAGTAAACTCCGTCGCCGTTTACATCTGCCTGAGCAGTCTGGATCTTATCAAACGTCTCCATTTCGAGCGAGTTTCTCAGGATCAAGAGTGCATCATATGCTGTGAGAACGCCGTCGCCGTCAACGTCACCGTTGAGAACCTTCTTTGTGTTCTTCGGCTGATCGTCTGAATCCTTCGGCTGATCGTCTGTATTCTTCGGCTGATCGTCCGTATTCTTAGGCTGATCGTCTGTGTCCTTCGGCTGATCGTCTGTGTCCTTCGGCTGATCGTCGGTAGCCTCGTCCGGAGTAGCCTCGTCCTTGGTTGCCTCGTCATACGTAGCCTGGTCATTGGTAGCCTGATCGTCAGTGTTCTTAGCCTGATCGTCCGTGCTGTTGTCAGCAGTGTCTGTCGTATCGTCTGTGTCAACAGCGTCGATCTTGGATACGACCTTGACAGTTACAATTGCAACGACGTTGCCGTTTGCATCTGTTACTGTGATCGTTACCTCGGAACCGTCTGCAACCGGTACATCGGGAGTATCCGGTGTAGCTTTAGAAGCCTGATCGTTAGTGTTTGCAGCGTCCGGAGTATCTGTTGTGTCCGTTGTGAGAACGAAAGCCTTGCTGTCAACTGTCTTGCCGTTTACTGCAACAGTTACATTGTCGTCAGTCTCGACTGTAACAACAGCGCCTGTCTCGTACGTGCCGCCGTTTACTGCAAGCTCGCCGTTAACATAGATGATCTTGTTCTCGGCAGCTGCGGAAACAGAAAGCAGGGAAGCAACCATAAACACAGCAAGAACCAGGCTTACGATACGCTTGTACGAAGTTTTCTTGTTCATCATATTTTCCTCCTTGTGTTTTTCTTGTCCCCCTCACTTGCAGTTCAAGGCACAAGCATTCTGTAAAAAACAAATTCATAACAAAATGCATGCTACTTTTTGTTATGTGGATATTTTACCACAGTTTAAAATCAATTTCAATAGAATAATCTTCCAAAGAAATTCTTTCGTCGTTTAATATAAAGATATATATAATAATATCCGTTTTTTGTTAAATATTTAAGCCGTTGATACCATTATGACTAAAATTTAACATTTTATATGCCATATTTTGCCGCATTTACATATACAATTTCAAACGTGAAAGCGCTCAACAACTGCCCGCAGTAAAACTTTTTGTGATTTTTTTGTGAATTTTGCTCAATAATTACCGAACTTTTTCTATACCCAAAGCGTAAAAAAAGGGACGTTTGGATAAAAAATGAAGAATATTCAAAAAAAATCCCCGCAGCTGCAGATCTTTTACAGCCGCGGGATGTGAATTATTTTATCATAGGAAAGAGTATCACTTCTCGATCATGGAGGTTCCGCTCATCTCTGCGGGCTGCGGAATACCCATGATTTCGAGCATTGTCGGGGCGATATCTGCAAGGCAGCCGCCCTTCCTCAGCTTGCAGGGATATCCGACGACGCAGAACGGAACGGGGTTCGTCGTATGAGCCGTGAACGGCGTGCCGTCCTCGGCGATCATCTTGTCGGCGTTGCCGTGATCCGCTGTAATAACGCTGACGCCGCCCTTCTTTGCGATCGCGTCCGTAACTCTGCCGACGCACTCGTCAACTGCCTCAACAGCCTTCACAGCCGCTTCAAACACGCCCGTGTGACCGACCATGTCGCAGTTTGCGAAGTTGAGGATTATCATATCGTACTTATCGCTCTCGATAGCGGCGACGCACTTGTCCGTGACCTCGTAAGCGCTCATTTCGGGCTGGAGGTCGTACGTTGCTACCTTCGGGGAGTTTACAAGGATCCTGTCCTCGCCTTCGTATACGTCCTCGATGCCGCCATTGAAGAAGAACGTTACGTGAGCGTACTTCTCCGTCTCGGCGATGCGAAGCTGCTGCTTTCCGAGGGAGGACATATACTGCCCGAGCGTATTCGTAAGCTCCTCCGGCTTGAATGCGATATCGACGTTCGGCATCGACTCGTCATACTGAGCGAAGCATACGAAATGGAGCGGGAAGAAGCCGTTTCTTCTCTCGAAGCCCTTGAAATCGGGATCCACAAAGGTTCTTGTGATCTGGCGCGCTCTGTCGGGACGGAAGTTGAAGAAGATAAAGCTGTCGTTCGGCTTTACCGTGCCTTCCTTGTCTACGACGACCGGAACGACGAACTCGTCCGTAACGCCCTCGGCATACGAATTTTCAACTGCCTTTACGGGATCGCTGCACTCGACGCCCTCGCCGTATACCATAGCGGCGTAGCCCTTTTCGACTCTGTTCCAGTTAGAGTCACGATCCATCGTGTAGTAGCGTCCGGCGATCGTTGCGATCGAGCCGACGCCGATCTCCTTCGTCTTCTCAACAAGCTCCGCAACGTACTCCGCCGCGCTGGAGGGCGGAACGTCGCGCCCGTCGAGCAGGCAGTGGATATACACCTTCGTAAGTCCGCTGCGCTTTGCAAGCTCGAGCAGACCGTAGAGGTGCGTATTGTGGCTGTGAACGCCGCCCGGCGAGAGAAGCCCCATCAGGTGGAGCGCGGAGTCGTTTTTCCTGCAGTTCTCGATTGCTGCCGTGAGCGCCTCGTTCGCGAAGAAATCGCCGTCATTGATAGACTTCGTGATCCTCGTCAGCATCTGATAAACGATCCTGCCGGCGCCCATATTCGTATGACCGACCTCACTGTTGCCCATCTGTCCGTCAGGAAGACCGACGTCCATACCGGACGCGCCGATCTGAGTCGTCGGATTCTCCGAGAAAAGGCGGTCGAGATTCGGCTTCTTGGCTGCGAGAATCGCGTTGCCCTTCTCCTCGCCGATGCCGTAGCCGTCCATGATTATTAAAATTGTAGGTTTTTTCATATTAACACCCTTTTTGTCAGTGTGGAGTTTGTAGTGTGCAGTGTGTAATCACTGTTCTTTTGTCAGATAATCAGTTTCATGCAAAAGCTCAAGCCGATAAAGTGTTTCCGATGTTTCTTTCAAGGCTGCATAGAGCTTTGCTGAAAACCCTTCCTGCTGATTGCAAAATTACCTTCTGTAATATTTGCCCCAGCGTCTTACATCTTAACTACACACTACAACCCTACACATTAGTTTAAACGCTTGCCGCCTTGACGATAGCCGCGAACTTCTCAGCTACGAGGGATGCGCCGCCGATGAGACCGCCGTCTACGTTCTCCTTGGAAAGAAGCTCAGCGGCGTTTGCGTCGTTCATGGAGCCGCCGTACTGGATCGTTACGCCGTCTGCTACGTCCTGGCTGTACAGCTTTGCGAGAGTCGCTCTGATGAACGCGCAGACCTCCTCAGCCTGGTCGGCAGTCGCCGTCTTGCCTGTGCCGATAGCCCATACCGGCTCGTAAGCGATAACGACATTCTTCATATCCTCAGCCGTTACATCAAAGAAATCGAGCTTGATCTGGCGAGCGATGACCTCCTCCGTGATGTTGCACTCACGCTCCCAGAGAAGCTCGCCGACGCATACGATCGGCTTGAGGCCTGCCTTAAGAACAGCCTTTGTGCGCTTGTTTACCGTCTCGTCCGTCTCGCCGAAATACTGGCGGCGCTCGCTGTGGCCGAGGACGACGTACTCTGCGCCGACCTCCTTGAGCATACCTGTGGAGATCTCGCCTGTAAATGCGCCCTTCTCCTCCCAGTGAGCGTTCTCTGCGCCGATCTTGATGTTTGTGCCCTTAACAGCCTCAACAGCCGTTGTGAGGTCAACGTAAGGTACGCAGGCTACGACCTCGCAGTCAGCGTCCTTTACGAGCGGTGCGATCTCGTTAAGAAGAGCCTTCGCCTCGCTCGGAGTCTTGTTCATTTTCCAGTTGCCGGCAATTACTGCCTTTCTGAGTGCCTTGTTCATAATATAAACTTCCTTTCCTACATTTTATTAATGAAGCAAGGCGAAGCCGATAACTTCGCCCTGCAGCCTGTTCTGAAACGTCTGTTGATTACTTGTCGGCGATAACGGCGATGCCCGGAAGCACCTTGCCCTCGAGGTATTCAAGGGAAGCGCCGCCGCCTGTGGAGATGTGGCTCATCTTGTCTGCGAAGCCGAGCTGGATAACTGCAGCCGCGCTGTCGCCGCCGCCGATGATCGTTGTAGCGTCTGTCTCGGCAAGAGACTCTGCAACTGCGATCGTACCCTTTGCGAGGATCGGGTTCTCGAATACGCCCATCGGTCCGTTCCAGACAACTGTCTTTGCGGACTTAACAGCCTCTGCGAACATAGCGGCTGTCTTCTCGCCGATATCGAGGCCCATCTTGTCTGCGGGGATAGCGGAAACGTCTACGTTCTCGACGGCGATCTCTGCGTCGATCGGGTTCGGGAAGGAATCAGCGATAACAGTGTCAACGGGGAGAAGGAGCTTCTTGCCGAGGCTTTCTGCCTTCGCGATCATTTCCTTGCAGTAGTCGAGCTTCTCGTCGTCAACGAGAGACTTGCCGACCTCATAGCCCTGAGCCTTGAGGAATGTGTAGGACATACCGCCGCCGATGATGAGCGTGTCGCACTTCTCGAGGAGGTTGGAGATTACCTTGAGCTTATCAGCGACCTTTGCGCCGCCGAGGATCGCTACGAACGGTCTCTCGGGAACCTCAACTGCGTTGCCGAGGTAGTTGATCTCCTTCTGCATGAGGTAGCCTACTGCCGTATCCTTGATGTGATCCGTAACGCCTGCCGTGGAGCAGTGCGCTCTGTGAGCAGAGCCGAAAGCGTCCATTACATAAACGTCCGCGAGGGAAGCAAGCTCCTCGGAGAAAGGCTCGAGGTTCTTTGTCTCTTCCTTTCTGAAGCGTGTGTTCTGGAGAAGAACGACGTCGCCGTCCTTCATAGCAGCGACAGCCGCCTTAGCCTTGTCGCCGACTACGTTGTCGTCGTCTGCAAATACAACGTCCTTGCCGAGAAGCTCGGAAAGGCGAACTGCAACGGGAGCGAGGGAGAATTTATCCTCCGGACCGTTCTTCGGCTTGCCGAGGTGAGAGCAAAGGATGACCTTTCCGCCGTTCTCGATCAGCTTCTTGATCGTGGGAAGGGCAGCCGTAATACGGTTGTCATTCGTTATAACGCCGTCCTTCAGCGGCACGTTAAAGTCGCAGCGAACAAGAACTCTCTTGCCTGCAACGTCGATGTCATCAACTGTTCTTTTGTTTAAAGCACTCATTTTAAATACTCCTTATATTGAATTTCCTCGGGCGATCCGGAAATCGGCAAAAACGCCCCGGTCATTCCTTATTATATCCTATTTTCACCTGATTTTCAATACAATTTTTGGAAGAAACAATAATTTAACTTTTTCAGCCCGGCTTGCGGGATATACGGCGCGCTTTTCCGGCCGGACAGGTCACTGTGTACGCTGCGGTCCCTTCGCGCCGCGCAGGACTCTCATCGAATTCAGTACGGCGAGCACCATAACGCCTACGTCGCCGAAGACTGCGAGCCACATTCCGGCGATGCCGAGAGCGCCGAGGACGAGTATTACCGCCTTTACAGCGAGCACCATAACGATATTCTGAGTGACGAGCCGCTTTGTGCGCTTCGCCGTCTCTATCGCGTCGATAAGCGACGACGGCGTGTCGTTCATCAGCACGACGTCTGCCGCCTCGATCGCGGCGTCGCTGCCGAGAGCGCCCATCGCGATACCGACATCGGCGCGCGCAAGCACGGGCGCGTCGTTGATCCCGTCGCCGACGAATACGAGCTTTCCGTCGCTGCTGCTCTCACGCGAGAGCTTCTCGACGATATCGACCTTGCCGCCGGGGAGCAGTCCTGCGCGGTATTCGTCCACTCCGACCGCCTCTGCGGCTGCCTTTGCCGTAGCTTCAACGTCTCCCGTGAGCATGACGGTCTTCCTGACGCCGAGCTTCCGCAGACCGGAGACAGCCGCGGCGCTGTCGGGCTTCGGCTCGTCGGCGATAACGAGCGCGCCGAGATATTTTCCACCGTACGCGGCGTATACGACAGTACCCGGCAGGGTGACCTCCCCGGCATTAATGCCGTGCTCCTTCATCAGGCGCGCGCTGCCCGCTAGAAGCTCCTTCCCGTCAAGCTCCGCGCGGACGCCGCCGCCGGCAAGCTCGCGGAAGTCCTTTATCTCCCCCTCCGTCCTTCCGCCGAACGCCTTGCGTATCGAGACGGCGATCGGGTGGTTGGAAAAGCTCTCCGCCGCCGCTGCCGCAGAGAGCAGCTCGCTTTCCGACACTCCGTCGGCCGGCAGCAGCTTCGTTACGGCGAATTCACCCTTTGTCAGAGTGCCGGTCTTGTCAAATACGACTGTATCTACGTTTGAGAGCGCTTCAAGATAGTTGCTGCCCTTGACGAGAACGCCCTTGCGGGATGCGGCGCCGATGCCTCCGAAGAACGTCAGCGGTATCGAAACTACGAGCGCACACGGACAGGAGATTACGAGGAATACGAAGCAGCGGCGGATCCACACGCTCCAGTCCGCGCCGAGCAGAAGCGGCGGCAGAACGCCGAGCAGCGCAGCGGCAGTCACGACGGCCGGCGTGTATATGCGTGCAAATCGCGAGATAAAACTCTCCGTCGGAGCCTTGCGGCCGGCAGCGTTTTCGACAAGCTCGAGGATCTTCGAGGCAGTCGATTCGCCGAAGCGCTTCGTTGTGCGGATCCTGATAAGACCTGTCTCGCTGATGCAGCCGGACAGCACCTCGCTGCCCTCGCGCGCCGTGCGCGGAACGGATTCGCCTGTGAGTGCGCGTGTGTCGAGAGAAGCCTCTCCCCCCGTCACAACGCCGTCGAGCGGTATCTTCTCACCGGGGCGGACAACGATGATCTCGCCCACCTCGACCGTATCGGGCGGAACGATCATTTCCTCGCCGCCGCGAAGAACGCAGGCGCTGTCGGGACGGATATCCATAAGCTCGGAGATCGAGCAGCGCGAGCGCTTTACGGCAAGACTCTGGAAGAATTCGCCGATCTGGTAGAAAAGCATAACGGCGACAGCCTCGGGGTATTCGCCTATCACGAACGCGCCGACAGTCGATACCGTCATGAGGAATTTTTCATCAAAGACGCGGCCGCGGATGCTCCCCGTGAACGCGCCGAGAACGACGTCGAAGCCCAGCACGATATACGCCGGAACGAAGAGCATCAGTGCCGCAGGAAGCGGCGCGCCCGTTCTGCGCACGACGAGCGCCGCCGCGTACAGCACGATCCCGGCTGC
>CADAYJ010000002.1 GCA_902792115.1 uncultured Ruminococcus sp.
TCAAGCCTGTCTCCCATATCGGGCAGCGGAACCTGCTTAACTGTGCCGTTCTCATATTTATATGCCTTGTAATCGAAGAGGTTGACGTACGTGTTTGCCTGACCGTTCTCGATGTACGGAACAACGACAGGGCAGACGGACGGGCCGAATTCAGACTTGAGAGTCTCGAAAACGCGGTAGAAACGCGCGCTTTCGTCGCAAAGACCGTTTACGAAGAAAATCTTTGTAAGCCCCTGCTTCTCGGCGAGCTTAACAGCCTTTTCCGTACCTATATTCACGCCGTTCTTGCCGGATACGACGATCACGGCGCTGTCGGCGGCGCGCATACCCTCGTACAGACCGCCCTGGAAATCGAGCAGACCGGGGGTGTCGATGATGTTGATCTTGTTGCCCTTCCACTCCAGCGGAGCAATGGACGAAACAACGGATACCTTTCTCTTGATCTCCTCGGGATCGAAGTCGAGCGTTGTGTTGCCGTCCTCGATCTTGCCGAGCCTGTCAGAAGCTCCTGCAAGGTAAAGCATAGCCTCCGCGAGTGACGTCTTGCCGCAGGAACCGTGGCCTGCGAGCGCGATATTAAAAATCTTGTTTGGTTCGTACTGTTTCAAGTTCGGAATACTCCTTTCACTGTTGAATAATGATTGGTCATACGGGAATCATACGCATTACAAACGTGACAAATAATAATTCCCACTAATTACTAATTATATCATGATTGCACAAAAAAGCAACGGTATTTTAGATACTTTTTCAAAATCAACTCATTGCATAAAAACCCACACCAATGGTTGGCTAAAATGACGAACATTTCCGACGATATGTGGAGATTTTCCCCATAAAGAGACGATACATGATCTGCATTTCGACAGCTGCTTCTTCACTTCCGTAGAATTGCCGCAAAGAAGCTGCGGGGGCAGCTCAACGGCTTCCCCCGCAAAGGATAAGACTACTTTTTCATTTTACCCTCCGACGCCGTCGCTCTGCCGTACATTTCGCCGGCGAGACCGGGGCGTGAAACGGCGGACGAAGTGCCGCTCGTCATGCCTGCGCCCGACGGCTGCATTCCTGATGTCTCCTTTTGCGATGGTACGGAGCCTGATGTCATGCTGCTCATCATCTCCTTGCGCGCCCCGGAGGAAGCTCCGCCGGTCATATCACTGCGCGCCGCCGACGCATTTCCGGACGAGACGGACGAAGACGCGCTCTGCGTCGCTGACGATACCGCTGACGACATTTCCGACGAAGAGGTGCGCGGCTCGACCTCGGCTGCCGTCTTCACCGCCTTGTCTTCCTTCGGGATCATCGCACCGTTTACGTCCGTCGTGTATTCGCCCTTCGGCAGCAGCTCCGATATCGGGACGATCTCGTAGCCCTGCGATTGGATATACTCAATGACGGACGGCAGCGCAGCCGGCGTGTTCTTTGCACCGTTGTGCATCAGGATTATCGCGCCCGGGGCGAGGTTTTTCTCCACCTTTGCAAGGATCTCCTCAGGTGTGGGATCCTGCCAGTCGAGCGAGTCGATGCTCCACTGTACGCAGTACATATCAAGCCCTGTAACGGTGTCTACGACAGCGTTGTTGTAGTCGCCGTACGGCGGTCGGAAGAGAGTCGGCTTCTTGCCGGTGAGCGCCTCTATCTCCGCGGAGCACGTCTCGATTTCGCTCTTCATTTCGTCGCCGCCGAGCTTCGTCATGTACGGGTGTGTGTTCGAGTGATTGCCGACGTCGTGTCCTGCGGCGGCTATCTTCTTAACATCGTCGGGATATGTGCGTACCCAGTCGCCGACGAGGAAAAACGTCGTTTTGACATTATACTTGCTGAGAATATCGAGCAGATTCTGCGTTTGCTCGTTGCCCCAGGCGGCGTCAAAGCTTAGGCTGACGCGCTTGTCGTCCGTTTTGACGCTGTATATCGGAATGCTCCTGCCGCCGGCATTAACGGCGACGGCAAGCTCGCTCCTGTGGGCGCCCGCAGCTCCGAAGCAGACGATCAGCGCCAGTGCCGCACCGAGCGCGGCGAGCCGTTTTCTTGTCAGAATAAAAACCTTCATGCGTATGCCTCCCTAAGTTCGGTTTGTCTATTTATATGGGGAGAGCCGGGTGCAATATGACGAACCGACAAAAACTTTCACAGTGGAATGTGATAAAAAATAAACAAAAAAATCGACAAATTTTTAGCTGACATTTTTTCGATTAATCTTGAAAACGAATTCGCAATGTTGTATAATGAACAATGTAAAACGCGGTTGGTTTTTTGGCAGATTTTTTATTGGCTGAAATGTTGGTCGGGAACAGTTTTTTTGAAATTGTTCTCGAATTTTTTGTCTGATGGTGTCCGGGGCTAAGATGAAATGCACCAGGGGTTGGACAAATCAGGCCGTTTTGGGGTGAATTTTGCGCTTTTTGCATTAATTCATAAAAGAAATACGACATTTCACCCAAATTTCTGCATAAAGTTCCATTGACCGTGTCAATCCGTTTTCGTATAATAATATGAGGGATACGATTATTATGAGAGAGTGGATAATTAATAAAGCTAAAGAAAAGAGGATGACAATGAGCGACTACATTGACGAGACTTCTTTGACCGACGAGGAAGTGGCAGCCGCAATCGCCGCTGCGAAGGCAAAGAAGGCCGAGCGCGCAAGGCTTGCAAAGGAAGCCGAGAAAAGCTCAAAGCCGACGCTTGAAAAGACGAAAAGTCTTGACGAGGCGTCCTCAGATAACCTTTTGAATGAAAGCAGCAGTGCCGCGCAGCTTGAGGAGGAAGAAAACGAATCCCCGGCTGTACGAAGTGCGAAATCGTTCTCGAACGCTTTTGCCGCTGCCAAGAAAAAGAGAGAGCAGGATCTTCTGAAGAAGAAGGAGGAGCGTCAGACCGAGAAGGAGGACGAGCCGGAGGATTCGGAAGAGCCGGACGAGAAGGAAGAAGACGCTTCCGCAGCCGCCGTTGCCGCTGCTGTGGTTACAGCGGACGACGACGAGGGCGACGCCGAGTTCGAGGTTGACTCCGAGGAGGAGGAAGCCGAGATCGACGACCACGATGATGATTACGACGAAGACGACGAATACGACGACGACGAAGATGACGACGACGAGGAGTATGACGAAGACGACGATGAAGACGAAGACTTCGACAGCGACGGCATCTTCGAGACAGACGACGAGAACGGCGAGTACAACACGACCGTGAACGTCGATGAGGACCACGAAGACGAAGACGACGATGAAGACGACGAGTACGACGAGGATGATGAGGACGACAGCACCTTCTCCACGAAGACAAAGGTCATCATCGGCATCGTTATTGCGGTGCTCGTTATCGCGATCATCGCGGCTGTTGCGTTCTTTATGAAGAACTCCGGCGACGGCAAGGATACATCTTCCGTTGCTTCGGCAGTCGAGGGCGACGTTACGAGCGTTAAGTTCGCGGAGCCTTCCGTAAGCCTCGAGGTGGGCGAGACGATCGACCTCAAGCTGATCGTTGAGCCGGAAAATGCTACCGACAAAACGTTCAAGCTCAAGTCCAACGACGAGAACATCGTCAAGGTCAACGAGAAAGGTCAGATCACCGGTATTGCCTCCGGCAGCACGACGGTTACGGCCACTCTGAAGAGCAACCCGACAATGACGGCTTCCCTTGTTGTAAACGTCATTGACGAGGAGCAGAGCACACTCAATATCTACAACAAGTTCATCAACTCCATTCTCGAAGAGACGACGGATATTGATCCCGACTCCGAGACGGATACGGAGGCATCGGACGAGGAGAACAATGAGGAAGATTCCGATACCGAGACTGATAAGTCTTCCGATTCCGACAGCGAGAAGGACAAGCCGAAAAAGGCCAAGAGAGTTCTCTCCGGCAACAAGATCGACGACTTCGACAGCGACGGCGAGCTTGAGCTTGCCCTCTACTACGAGCCGAGCACGGATAACGAGGAGCCTCTCGTTCGTATCTTCCAGCTCGTAGACGAGGATGCAGAGCCTCAGACGGATTCCGAGGAAGAGGTTCAGGAGTACGACGAGTTCGGAAACCCGATCAAGAAGGAGACCGATTCCGAGAAGCCTGCCGACACAGCCTCCGACAAGCCCGCAGCAGGCGCAAAGAAGAGCCCCAAGGATATGACTCTCATGGAGGTCGAGCAGTTCTCCGAGGCATATATGGGTATGCACACTACGCTTGAGGCGGACGCCGCTACGAAGCCGTGGAACACGAGCTACCTTGAGGTCAAGGAGAGCGAGACAGCGACTCCGAGAGTTACGATACTCTCCTCCGGCTACAAGACGCCGACATACACATTTGAATCCGAGGATCAGGAGATCGCAACGGTCGATAAGCAGGGCAACATCAAGGGTATCAAGCCCGGCACGGTATTCATTACCGTAAGCTCGCCGCTGAATTCCGACGCGGTCGCAAAGGTCAAGGTAAGAGTCAAGGACGACACAGATCTTCTCGACGATTACCTCGCGGATATCCCGGTAGTCAACAACACTAACGACACGATCTTCCCGACAGAGACGCTCATCGGCAAAGCGATCGTCGATATCGACAACGACGGCGTAAGCGAGCTTCTCCTCCGCTTCCGTTACAGCGACAGCGTCGAGGCGATCAACATGATCAAGGTAGAGAACGAGAAGTGCGTATGCTACAAGACGTACAACAACCTCTCCGATCTCTATGAATACAATGAAGGCAACGGCTCTTACAGCAACTCGATCCTTATCCACTACACGACCGGCAAGGTCTGCATGGAGTATAAGGCGGTAGTCGCTAAGTCAGGCTCCAAGTCGAAGTCGAGCGAGGAGAAGATCCTCACGATCGAAAGCGGCGGCAGCCTCAGCGAGCTTGTAAACTTCCGCACAACAACGGACATCTCCACAAAGACAGTTACGTCCGAGGCCAGCGAGCGCGTAAGCTCCAGAGAGGACGACGACGACGAACGCGACAATACAAGCTCCGAGACTGTATCCGGCGATACCGATACAGAGGAGCAGAATAACGATACAAGCTCCACGGCTTCCTACGTTGACGAAGACGAGGACGGCTACGACGACATCACAGGCGAATACTTCGGCTCCTACGCTGCATTCACCTTTGATGAGATCGAGGCTGCTGCAGCCGGAAACGGTATCGACATGACAAGCAAGACTCCTGTCAAGCTCCTGCCGCAGCTCTCCGGCGCTCCGGAAGATGAGGACGAGGACGAAGACGAGGATTACGACAACACGACCTCCGAGGAGGAGCGTGATCGTAACGACGAAGAGACGACGTCTACCGTAACGACCGAGGTCGCAGAGGAAACGACGAAATACTTCGTAAACGGTACGCCCGTTGACCAGAGCGTCTATGAGGAAACACTCACAAGATACTCCGCAACGTACAGCGTATGGAACGCTTGGGAAAGCGTCTACTGATAAAAAATCTGCGGAGCCGGCTCAAAGTCAGTTTGAGTCGGCTCCGGTTGCTTATTATAACAAATAACCCGCCCGCAAAAAGCGGACGGGTAGTTTTTTAGTGTGATACGACCTCGCAGCCGTCTTCAGTTACAATGACCTGTATCTCCCACTGAGCAGAGGGCTTGCCGTCGGCGGTTCGGACAGTCCAGCCGTCCTCCTTGTCGGTGTTGATGCGGTGGCTGCCCATATTTATCATCGGCTCGATAGTGAAGCACAGGCCGGGTGCAAGCAGCATATCGGTGCCCTTGTTGGTCACGTAGCTTACCCACGGATCCTCGTGAAATTCAAGGCCGATTCCGTGACCGCCGATCTCACGGACGACGGTGAAGCCGTTTTCGTGGGCGAGATCCTTGATCACCTGCGCAATGTCTCCGAGGTGTTCCCACGGCTTGACCTGCTCAAGACCAAGCTCGACAGCCTTTTTCGTGACATCGACGAGCCTTCTCTTTTCCTCGCTCACCTCGCCGATGCAGAACATACGCGACGCATCGGAAAAATATCCCTTGTATATCGTTGAGATATCGACGTTGATTATATCTCCGTCCTTGAGGACGACGTCGGGGGAGGGGATACCGTGGCATACGACGTTGTCGATCGAGGTGCAAACGCTCTTCGGGAAGCCCTCGTAGTTGAGCGGCGCGGGAACGGCGCCAAGCTCGACCGTCTTGCTGTACACCCATTTGTCGATATCCTCCGTCGTGCAGCCTGCCTTTATGTTCTCCGCAACGTAGTCGAGGACGGCGGTGTTGATAACGCCGCTCGCCTTGATGCCCTGTATCTGTTCTTTATTCTTTATGATATCCCTGCTCGGAACGATCTCTCCGAGTACGCGGTGCTCCTCAATGATCTCGTCGAAGTCGCAGTGGCACTTCTTGTATTTCTTGCCGCTGCCGCACCAGCACGGATCATTTCTGCCGATCTTTATTTCCATTATCATTCACCTCATTTTGTCGTTCGCCGTCAAAGCTCTTCCGTATCCTTGTAGATCACAGCGCCGCCCTTCGAGCCTTCAAGCTCGCTTAGAAACGCGCCGTCGAGCGTAAACCCACAGTCAAGCGCGATGCCGATGAGCATTTTGTCTGCGCTGCCGACAGCCTCGGAGGCCTTGGATACGCGCTGCCTTTCAAGATACTCCCTAAACGAAACGCCCGTGTGCTTACGCAGCTTCGCCGAGTACGTGTATTCCGAGTATGCAACGTATCTTGAAATTGCGGGGAGAGCCGCGCTGTCCGCCGTGTTTTCGTCGAACCACCGGAGCATTATATCCGCCGTTATTGATGTCACGCTGAATACACATCCTTTCCAAAATATATCAAAACATGAATATTTTTTCGGTTTTCTCCGACCACGAGGCCGGCATTTACTATATTATACTAAACTAACCTTTAAGTCAAGAGGATTGAACATTTTTCGGCAAAAAAAGGAGAGGCGCACGCTCCGAGCGAAGCTCTTCGCGAAACGACTCCCCTGAACGGAAGCTGTTTTATTTTACGAGGATAAGCGTCCAGTAATGGGCGTAATCATCGTCTTCAACGAAATTGTGGCCGATCCCTATGCGCGTGTATCCCTTGCTGCCGTCAAGGAACTTGGGAAGCGCGCCTTCCTTGCGGTACTTCGTCATGTAGTAATCGAAGACCTCGCGGCCGTTTTGCTGCCCTTTGCAGATAAGCTGACTCGCCGCCGTGTAGCTGACGTCGTACTCGTCGAGCAGATCAGACCACGCGCCGCCGCCGGGACGATTTGTGCTGAAATCAGCGGATATATCGTCGGCTCTGATGTCTGCGACCGCCGTTGCCGAAAGATCGGTCGCGAGAGCCGGCAGACCGTTCTTTGAGCGCTCCGCGTTAATAAGAGAGAGAAGCTCGTCAACGGATGCCTGCTCGTCTTCAAGCTGCTGAGACTGCTTTATAAAAATCTGCTCCCAGTAGTGACCGTAGCGGCTGTCCTCAATGAAGCAGTACCCGACGCCGATGCTTGTATACTCGGGGTTGAGAATGTTGCTGCGATGCCCCTCGGACGCCATCCAAGCGTCGAATACGTCCTGAGGATTGTCAAAGCCGCCGGCGACGTTCTCGCCGCAGGTGAGGAAGGAGATGCCGGAATCGCCGAGCACGGAAGACCAGAGATTGCCGTCGGGGCGGATATGATTGCACGTGTATTTCAGCTCTGCGGCGCGTATGTCGGACACGCCGAACAGGCTGTCGTCCTTTTCGAGGGGGGACAGACCATTTGCCTTGCGCGCCTCATTGCAGAGACGGACGATCTCGTCCTCATAGGAGCTGATATTTGTGGAAAGAGAGCTTCTTTTTGACGAGAAGTCGATGGAAACGACCGCCTCAAAGCTGCCTATGCCGATAGCCTTCTGGAGGATAGCGAGGGAATCGGAGGTGTTTACGACGTTGTCGAGATTGACGTCCGCGAGGATCATCTGATTGGTGTCAAGCTCCGCAAGAGCAACGGACGCACGCATCGTAAGAAGGGCGTCGCAGGAGTCTATCGAGCTGTTGAGGTCAACGTCGCCGAGGGAGAAGCTGTCGGCAGAGGCGGAGAAAACGGCTGCCTGAAAAAGCACCGCCGTCATAACGATCGAAATGAATAAAGCTGTGATTCTTTTTTTCATGATCCTGCGCCTCCTTTTCTCAAAATGCGGCTTTACGCCTTGTTTTCTATATTAATAATAACATTATAAACGTACACAGTCAACAGAAACATCACACAAGAAGATGGATTTGTACAAATATATAAAACATAGTTGATGTTTATAGTGAAACTGACGAATATCAGTGACGGTAAAATGTTCTTTTTACGATGCTGGAGTACCACACTTTGTAAGAATTGTGAGTCGAATTTTCTGCTCCGTCTCCTACTGTCCGGAAAGCAGTGCGGACGGTGACTCCAACAAAATTGTTCGACTATAATTATTCTTATATAATATATATAAACAAAGAGCGAAGACGAAATATTAGTCTAAAATTTTAATGTGAAGTTTATGTTAAAACTTTGTATTCGTTTTCTGATTCTAAACGGTAACTTGTACAAAAATGCAGAGCGTGTTTTAACAAGTCCTACAAATATTTCGGAATAGCAGAAAAAGACTTGTTAAATTTTTTCCGAAGGTTTATACTATATTGTATAAAGTTGGGATAAGGGCAACTTGAACGATTCCGCAAATATTTGATTGGAGGTAATTTATTATGGCAAGAAGACACCACAGGCTTCTGAGCTCCTTGCTCGCAGCTGCTCTTCTTTCGAGCACTGCGCTCTCGGCGTCTGCAGCTACTGTAGGGGCAGCAGAATCCGGGGCGGGAACCCTGCCTGCAAAGTACTATTCGACCAACCCGACCGGAGTTGGCAAGGCGGCAACGATCACGATCGACGGCGATGCAAGCGATTGGAGCGAGGATATGCTTATCGCTCAGGGCGCTGCATGGGACGTAGCGAACCATTGGAAGGGCGGTCATGAGAACTGCGTTCTCGATACATACGCTCTTTACGCGGCGTGGGATGATTCCAACCTCTACGTAGGCTGGCAGATGGTCAATACAACGGACACATGGGCTAATCCCGGCGACGGTCCTCTCAGCGACGGCGGACGAGTTCTCGACGTTCCGCTGATCCTTGCTCTCAGCCTCGATTCGTCCAGCGTTTCAATGTCCAACAAGAACACGGATGGCGGTTCTATCTGGGGACAGAAAATGGGACTTGAGTTTACGACGCACGTTGACCGACTCTTCTACATGAGCGGCAAGCCCGGTCTCGGCGAACCTTCAATGTTCAAGGCTGTTGACGCGTCGGGCAACACGGACTACAAGGAGGGCTGCGTAGGCTTCGCCAAGGGCGGCATCGAGTATAACATGGCTACGACGTGCATCACAAGCTCGATTTGGGGCCTTGACGGCACGGGCACTCCCGAGGACGTATTCAGCGAAAGCTCTCAGTGGGTAGATTTCAAAACAAAGAGCCACGATACAAAGTACGATTCCTTCTACGAGATGAAGATCCCGTTCTCCACGCTCGGCATCACGAAGGATTATCTGACGGCGAACGGTATCGGCGCGATGCTCGTTGCAACGAGAGGCGAGTCTGCGCTTGACTGTATCCCGTATGATCCCTCCATGCTCGACAATGCTACGGGAGACTACACGTCCGATCCCAGCACATCGAAGGAGAAGGACGACGTCGATACGATAACCGTTCCGCTCGCAGCGATCGGCAACGGCACGATCAACCCGACTCCTCCGCCGACTCCCCAGCCGGTTCCCGGTCCTGATCCCACACCGGATTCCGATACAGAAACACCGACACCCGCACCCGATTCCGATACAGAAACACCTCCGCCGTCACCGGCTCCCGACAGCGATTCACCGGTTGATCTCGGCACGGGCGAAACAGCTGTAACGGCAAAGGCAAGCAAGGGCGATACGGTCGAGGTAACGCTCACGGTCGAGAACGCTGCAAAGCTCTTCGGCGTATCGAGCAAATTCACTTACGACAGCTCCAAGCTCACATTCGTAAAGGCAGAGGAGCTTGCTCCTATGTCCGCAGCGAAGAACACAAGCACGGGCGAGGTTCGCTGGAATGTACAGTTCGGCGACGGCTCCCAGGCAGTTACACAGTCCGCTCCGACCGACGTTGTCAAGCTCACCTTCACGGCGAACGAGGACATCGACGGCAAGATCGGCACAAACAAGGTAAACGATTCCTACGATTACGATTTCAATTCCCTTTCTCTTGACGTTGTCAAGGGTACGGCAAAGTCTACCGGCGGCAGCCCCGCTCCTGCTCCCGGACCTGATCCCGACGAGCCGGACAACCCGTACGTAGAGCCCGGCGTTATGGAGATCAACGCTAAGGCAAGCGCAGGCGAGTTCATCACCGTTACCTTCAGCGGCGACCTTTCCAAGTTCGAGGGCGTTTCCTCCGAATTCACATTCGACGCAGGCCTCGTTGAATACGTTGACAGCAAGGCTCTCAACGGCATCGACGTTGCAGTCAACCAGACCTCCGGTCTCATCAGATGGAACTCTCTCAGCATCGACGGCACAGGCAACTCCGACCTCGTTACGATCCGCTTCAAGGTTCTCAAGGACGTAGACGGCAAGATCGGTACGAACAGCGTTAAGGAAGTATTCGACAAGGATCAGAAGGACGCTGATCTCTCTCTTATCCAGGCGAGAACAGCTAAGGAGACAGCTGCTCCCGTACCCTCAGGCGATGCGAGAAAGATCGAAGTCGTTGCAGAAAAGGGCGACAGAGTAGGCGTTTCCTTCAAGGCTAAGGACGCAAAGGCCGCTGCAGGTATCCTTGAGCTTGTTGACTTCGACACAACGGCACTTAAGTACAACAAGGACGCTGCAAGCTCCCTCGGCGTTATCAACACAGATGCGTCCAACGGAAGAGTTGCATGGAGTATCCTCTTCGATATGTCCGGCGACAAGAAGGGCGTTGATCTTACAAGCGAGACAGAGGTCGCAGTTCTTTCCTTCACAGCAATGAAGGACATCAAGGCAGACGACAACGTCCTCACCTTCCTCGTTTCCGAGTTCTATGATTTTGACGACAAGTCCTTCGACGCAGCAGCAACAACGAGCGCAGTAGCTTCCATTGTAGCACGCGGCGACGGTAAGGTTCCCGTAACGGCAAAGAAGGGCAACTACGTCAAGGCTTACTGTAAGGCTATCGACGCAGAGAAGGCTCTCGGCATCGTAGAGCAGCTCAACTACGACAATACGGCTCTCCAGTACCTCGGCTACACGAAGGAAATGGGACACTTTGCTATCGAGACCTCCGAAGGCGCGATCCGCTGGAGCGAGATGTTTGAGGACACCGGTACTGATCTTAGAGCAGAGACAGACCTTGTAGTATTCACATTCTACGCACTCAAGGATATCGCAAGCTCAGACTCCGTACTCAGCTACAAGGTTGAGGAGTTCTACGACTATATGCTCAAGGACTTCGATACAACCGGCACAACGATGGTCTACGCCGTAACATCGGCAGAAGACAGTGATTTCAAGTACGATCCCGGTGCAGGGGATAAGTCCTCCGATACGGATACTCAGAAGCCCGACAATCCTTCCAATCCGACAGACGGAAAGAAGGTAGTTGTACTCTTCGGCGACGTTGACGAAGATAAGAATGTTACTGCAACAGACGCACTCGTTATCCTCAGAACAGGTCTTGACATGGATAAGCTGGACGAGGTTCCGGAGATCGCAGCCGACGTTGACGACGATGAGGTCATCACAGCTTCGGACGCCCTTTCCGTTCTCCGATTCTCGATCAACTTCAGTGAGTCCACAAGAGTTGGTAAGGAGATCGAGATCACGATCAAGTTTAAAAACTGATTACCGTCAATTTCAAATAATGCGTTAAACGTATATAGCCCCTTGATCTAACGGTCAGGGGGCTTTTTGTGCTTAGCTGGCATAACATATGCCGATGCGCGTTTCGGTCAGGCTTGCTTGCTGCTGCTGTACGGCTTGTTTAATTCCCGATGAGATTAAAAACATTAATAAAAAATCATATAAAATGTGAGTGTTTTACAAAAATGTAAAAACATGTCGGTGAAACATTGAATATTAAAGCAATATTGCACAGAAAATTCAACCTAATTTGTACATTTATTTGCATTGAAAAGAACAGCATATATATTGTATAATTATATTGTATCATAGTGCGGTTAAATGGGGGTTCCTATCCGGGGAACCTTAAAGTTTGGCCGAAATTAATATTAGGGTGGTGCAGTCACAAAATGAAATATGTAATTGTTCAGGTGTCTAAATACTACGTTTGCATTACGCCTGCCGAATCCGGAAAAGCATTTGTTTCGAGCGGCAAGGATCGTGACGCGAAAAAGCCTGATTACGAAGTTACGTTCAGAGAGCCTCTGGTCGTGTTCCTTCCCGAAAGCCTCAGAGGGCAGGCTTGGAACTTCCCCAGAGACCTTGCGGAGGTCGTTAAAATGTCGATGCGAAACGCGAAGATCGACATCAAGGACGTTATCCTCTGCGCTGAGTGCGACCAGCTGATCAGCCAGGAGTATCAGCATACTCCCGCAAAGGATAAGTACCTCAGAGTGTTCGCGGAGAACGAGGCGAAAGGTCTTATCAGCGACGATATCAGCAACTATTCTCTTATCAACTGCGAGTACGGCACAGCGAACCAGAAGGAAGAGGAATCGGCTCAGCTTGGCGCTAACGTATATATCATGCCCAAGTCGTACGTCGAGGAGCTTAAGAGCGCGTTCAGAGAGCAGTCTCTTACGCTGTACAAGCTCATTCCGCCGACTGTCAGCATGATCAAGATCGCTAAGGCCGGCATCAACAGCTTCGATAAGTCTGTTGCTCTCATCAGCCTCGACTTCTGCTCGGCGCGTCTCGTCGTTATGCAGAAGGGCGTACCTGTATACGCTCACTCTTTCCCGATGCCGCTGGGCGATATCGTAAATGTATTCGCGGCGGATCAGAGCTGTACGCTTGAGGAAGCGTTCGAGGTTATCAGAAAATACGGCGTGGGCATTTCCGAGAAGTGTAATTCGAGGCAGGCAGGGCGTGAGATGCGCTCTATCTTCGAGAACTTCTCCAGCGACGTTGTAAGAAGCCTGCGAATGGTTCTTCTGAGCCTCCGCATCGAGCTTGACCAGATCTACGCGAGTGACTTTGCCGCGTATATCCCCGGCGTGCTCAAGCACCTCAGAACGATCAGCGTGCAGGCAGACGAGATCAATCTCATCTCCGACGCATTCACCTCCCTCACAAATGTTCCGATCATCACGAAGGAAACGGACGAGGCGGGCTACAAGACGGCTTGCTTCTATACATATTCTTACCTTGTCAACAGCGGCGCTCAGAGCGAGAACAACCTCGCCGCGATCACCGGAGGCAAGAGCGTCGATCTCGGCGGTGCGATAACCGGTCTCGCAAATGTTGCTGCAATGGCAGTTGCCGTAGTTGCAGTCGGCGTAATGGTCTTCGTCGGTATGAGATCGTATGGTCTTGAGGTGCGTAAGCAGCAGGACGATGCTAAGCTCACTGACGTTAAGTATGACGAGATCAAGGGCTTGCTGGAAGATCAGCAGACATATCATGACAAGATGGAGAATGCCGAGAAGGATATGGCGACTCTTCCGAAGCCCTCCGCAAAGGTTTGCGATATCCTCGATCAGGTATTCAAGCAGCTGACGGACGAGGTTGAGGCTGTTAAGACATACTCCGTAAACAGCGATGATATGACGATCCAGACGAACTTCATCGTCAAGTCCAATGAGGATTACGATATTCTCAGAAAGAAGATCAACGCCAACGGCTTCTTTACGCTTAGCACAGCATTTGACTCACAGCAGGTTGTTGAGACTGTTGAGAAGGGCGAAGGCGATGATAAGGAGACCACGGAGGTCATCACCTACAACATCAACCATACATTCAACGTAAATGGTTTTAAGGATGAAACCGAGACCACCTCTCAGGATGGTGAATTCGACGGTCACCACACCGACATCAGCAACGGAACCAATTATGACGAAATGATCGCTTCTACACTGGAGGAATGATAAAATGGCGAAGAATGAAAAAGCAAAAAAAATACCGGGCTGGATCATTGTGATCGTTGTGGTAATCATTGCGGTCATAGCGTTTATCCCCACCGTATATATGCCGTACAAGAACAAGAAGCCCACAATGGACGCAGAGCACCAGGAGGCTCTCGATACTCTCGCATATCTCGACCAGTCGATCGAAAATCAGGCTGCTATCGAGGCTGACATTGCACAGCTCAAAGCTCAGTGGGAGCAGTACAGAAAGGATATGTTTGTGGAGCCGGAGTCGGCGCTTAACGATCTTAACTCGGAGCTTACTAAGAACGATATGGACGTCAAGAGCTTCGTAATGCACGAACCGGTTATCGATGAGAGCGGCACAGTTACAGCAGAGGGCAATCCTCTTTGCTACTCAGTTATCAGCCTTAACTGTACCGCAACGAGGGAGCAGCTTATCGACTTCCTTCAGTATGTTGAGCAGGAGTCCGTAGGTGCGTACTATGTAAAGACCCTCTACTCTACCACTGTATATGAGTACAGCTCCGACTCCGACAAGAGCAGTGAGATCATCGGAGAAAAGCTGGACACTCAGGCAGAGATCTACCTCTACTTCTTCGATCAGAACCAGGTAATCGTTCCTGAGACTGATACTGAAGAAGAATCGACAGATGCAGCTTAATGCGGATCGATTTTAAGAAATGACAGCTATCAGAATCATTGAAGTGATCGCAATGGCAGTGCTCGGCTTCGCAGCCGGCCTGCCGTGCTGCGTGATATTGAACAGGATCCCGGCAAAATGGCTTTGCGACTACGATGAGGAGCCGTCCGAGGAGCTTCTGAGCGGCAACCGCTTTGTTACAAAAAAACACGGTGTTTTGCTGGGAGCGTCGCTTGCGATCGTCTTTTCCGTAAACGTCGCAATAAACGGTATTTCGATCGAATATTTTATCGCGGCCGCGATATTTGTTGTTCTTGCGTTAATTTCGGCTGCCGATGCTAAGTACACGATCATTCCCGATCAGTTTACGATAATTGCCGCGGTGCTCGCTGCTGCGTTTGCGGTAACCGATATCCTTACGAAGAAGGCGTTTATATCAAAGTGGTATGAGCCGCTTATCGGAGCCGCTGCAGGTGCCGGTCTTCTCATAGTGCTCGACCTTTTCAGTATGTTTGTACTGAAAAAGGAGGGCTTCGGCTTTGGAGACATCAAGCTGCTTGCGGCGCTGGGTGTTATGCTCGGCTGGAAGTACGCTGTTGTAATGATCATTCTCGCGTCCTTTATCGCAGCGATACATTTTCTTATCCTGATCTTTTCCGGAACGGATATCAGCAAGGAAGGAAAATATCTTCCCATGGGGCCGTACCTCTGTATTGCGGCGGCTCTGACGGTTATCTCGCAGCCGTGGTTCAACAGGCTGTTCGAGATGTATGAGACAGTCCTCGGACTGGACACTCTTCCCTGACATTATCTTCGGTACCGAAGGATATATCCCTTCGGTGCCGGAGCGTTGTATTTGTTTACATGTCCGCCCGCGCGGCGGATATGTAAATGCGTACAAGTGCATTTTCGGAAGGTGATTATCCGGCTTTGTGCCGGACGAATATAGAATTATTTCAAAACGTCTAACAACATCATCATATTTGCAAAGGAGTCTAATTTTCTATGAGAGCAAGCAGCTTGAAAATCGGCCAGATATTAATCAACATGGGCGCAATTACGCCCGATCAGCTCGATCAGGCTTTGAGTATGCAGAAGCAGAGCGGACTTCGTTTGGGTGAGATCTTATTTAAAGAGAAATTCTGCGAAGAGGATAAGGTGTGCTTTGCTCTTTCAAAGCAGTTCTCTATCCCTTACGTTGATCTCGATGAGATCGAACTGAAGGACGAGCTTTCCAACCTCATTTCCGCAGAGCTTTCCGAGCAGTGCATGGTAGTCCCGCTTGAGGTCATCGACAGAACGCTGACGATCGCCGTTGCCGATCCGCTTGACTATAAAGGACTTAACAAGATCCAGACTACGACGAAGATGCAGCTTCAGACTGTTATTGCCGCACCTTCGCAGATCCAGAAGGCTCATCAGGCGCTCTACGCCTCAAAGCGCGCTATGGACGAGGCACGTGAGTTTATCTCCAGCCAGGTAAGCCAGGCAGGCAAGGAGGATGAGATCGACGCAGCTAAGGCAGCGGCAGACGATCAGCCGATCATTCGTTTCGTAAACAACATGATCGAGGAAGCAGTACGTCTGAAGACCTCCGATATTCACATAGAGCCGATGGAGGAAGTAATGCTTATCCGCTTCCGTATCGACGGTAAGCTCCAGAAATACATGGAGACGAGCGCTCAGCTTGCTCCTTCCGTAACATCGCGTATCAAGTTCATCGGCGGTATGAACATCGCCGAGAAGCGTATCCCTCAGGACGGCCGTATCAATTACAGGCTCGGAAATCTTGAGATCGATATGCGTATCTCGATCCTTCCCGTCGTATTCGGCGAGAAGGTCTGCGCCCGTATCACGACAGCCCTCGGTCTTAAAATGGATAAGAACGCGATCGGCTTCCTTCCCGAGAACCTTGAAAAATTTGACAAGCTCCTTACCTCGAACCGCGGTATTATCCTCGTAACGGGTGCTACCGGTTCCGGTAAATCGACTACGCTCTACACCGGTCTTAAGGGTGTAATGAGAGAAGATATTAACATCATCACCGTTGAGAACCCTGTCGAGATGATCATCCCCGGAATCAACCAGGTAGATATCAACGCGAAGGCAGGTCTTACGTTCGCAAGCGCACTACGTTCAATCCTTCGTCAGGACCCGGATATCATCATGATCGGTGAGATTCGAGACAAGGAGACCGCCGAGATCGCTGCGTCCGCCGCTGTAACGGGCCACTTGGTTCTCTCCACACTTCATACATACAACGCCGCTTCGTCGATCATCCGACTTGTCGATATGGGCGTCGAGCCGTTCATGGTTTCGTCCACAGTCATCGGCGTTATTGCACAAAGGCTTGTAAGACGTCTCTGCGTAAACTGCAAGGAGCCGTATATCGCAGGTCCTCACGAGCTTGAGCTTCTCGGCATCGACGATGATTCTCTTGAGATCAAGCTGTACAGAGCGCCGCAGGGCGGCTGCGAGCGCTGCAACAAGTCCGGTCACAAGGGACGTCTTGCCGTTCACGAGGTTCTTATGGTATCGCCTGCGATCAGACGTGCTATCCAGCAGGATAAGGCGACCGAGGATATCAACGCGATCGCCGTTGACGAGGGCATGATCTCGATGAGAGAAAACCTCAGAATGAACGTTATCAGCGGTATTATCTCCCTCGAAACAATGCTTGAGGCAGCAAGCGAGGATATGCTCTGATTTTGGTTAATAATCATAATAATTGCGTGAATTTGCAAATTTATTATTGTAAATTCATGAATGTTATGGTATAATAATTTAGTAATAAACAACAGAAAATAAGGCATACTCCCGTCGATGGTCGGGAGGTATGCCGCCTTGAATGGGGGAAATATTGATGGATTTTCTTGCAATGGTAAAGGAAGCCGTTGAAGCCGGCTGTTCCGATATCCATATGTCGTCAGGCAACTGCCCGGCGTATCGTCTGCATGGTACGATGCGCTACTGGGAGGGCGATCCGCTGACCGACGAAGACGTTACATATATGATCAGCCAGGTCCTTAACAAGGAGCGCTTCGATATATTTATGGAGACGTGCGACGTTGACGGCGCGGCTACGATCGAAGGCGTCAGCCGTTTCAGAATCAACGCTTTCAGGACAAGAAACGGCGCATCGCTCGTAATGCGAGTTATCAACGAGACGACTCCGGAGCTTGACCAGCTCAATCTTCCGGCGTCCATCGCAAAGATCCTGGAGCTTAAGGAAGGACTCGTTCTTGTAACGGGACCGACAGGCTCCGGTAAATCGACAACGCTTGCGGCTCTCGTGCATCAGATCAACCGTGAGCGCAACCTTAACATCGTTACCATCGAGGACCCGGTAGAGTATCTGCACCGCCCGATCGGCTGCGTTATCAACCAGCGTGAGATCGGCCCCGACAGCCGCTCCTACCACACGGCTCTTCGTGCCGTTCTTCGTGAAGACCCCGATATTATCCAGATCGGTGAGATTCGTGACTTCGAGTCCGTTTCGATTGCTCTTTCCGCTGCGGAGACAGGTCACCTTGTTTTCTCCACGCTTCATACAGAGGGCGCCGCTAAGACGATCGACCGTCTTGTCGATATGTTCCCTGCGGCTCAGCAGCGTCAGGCTCTCGGCCAGATCTCGACGTCACTCAAGTGCGTTGTATCGCAGAGACTTCTTCCGAGATCGGATATCCCCGGCCGTATCGGCGCGTTTGAGATCATGTTCGTAAACAGCGCTATCTCGAACCTTATCCGCGAGAATAAGATCGCGATGATCGAGCAGGTCATTGAGACGAGCAAGGGCTCCGGCATGATCACGAGAAACAAGAGTATCCAGATGCTCTTCGACAGAGGCTTTATCAATGCTCAGACTGCAAGAGAGTACAGCTTCGACGTTGGTACAACGGAGCAGGCTCCCGGTCAGCAGGCGCCTTCGTATATGAATCCTAACCGCAGATGAGGTGAAAAACAGTGAAATATTCATATCTTGCGATTGACAGCAAAAACAAAAAGTACAGAAGCGAAGTCACCGCCGACAGCCGCGATGAAGTAAAGCGCATTCTTGCGGAGCGCGGTATGACGGCGCTGGAGATCAGCGAATATAAGGATCCCTCTCAGGGCGGCGACCAGTCAAATCTTCCGATCTGGCAGCGTGAATTCGGCGTTAAGGATCCTCATGACGTAACCCTTCCTCAGAAAAAGGTTCTTACCACTCTCCATCAGATGGCGATCATGATGAAATCAGGTATCTCTCTTTCGATGGCAATGGAAGTCCTTCTCGATACGGAAGCAGACAAGGATATGAAGAAGATACTGACGATCATCAGTACCGAGCTTTATAACGGTGTCCCGCTTTCGCAGTCGATGGGTTCATTTAAAGTATTCCCGCAGATCGTTATCAGCCTTGTCGCAGCCGGTGAGGCAAACGGTCGTCTCGATATGGCGTTTGAGAACGCGGCAGATATCGTTCACCGTGAGCTTGAGC
The DNA here is from genome assembly GCA_902792115.1 of uncultured Ruminococcus sp. Taxonomy (GTDB): domain Bacteria; phylum Bacillota; class Clostridia; order Oscillospirales; family Acutalibacteraceae; genus RUG592. The sequence goes on from CADAYJ010000002.1 coordinate 19,134, forward strand.
TTTCCGGTAAGATCAAGAGTGCTTTGATGTACCCTGCGTTCCTTATGGGATTGACGCTCGTCATGATCATCGTCATGTCAATGTTCGTTCTTCCCTCGTTCGCAAGCGTATTTACGGCGTTCGGTTCCGACCTTCCGCTTATTTCAAAGATGGTCATGGCCTTCTCAGACTTCATGCTTGATTTCTGGTGGCTCGTTGCACTGATCGTCGCCGCTATCATCTACGGTTTCAAATTCCTGCTTTCTCACAACGAGAGCTTCGCTATGTGGATCGCCGAGCATATTTTCAAGGTGCCGATCATAGGCGACGTTATGAGAACGACATATATCGCTCGTTTCTGCAACATCATGTCTTCTCTTACCGATGCAGGCGTTAGTATCCTTCGTGCGCTTGAGCTTTCAAGAGACGTTGTATCCAACATCTTCATGAAGGATTGTCTCTCTCAGGTTATTGAGGACGTTAAGATCGGTACTCCGATCAACGTTTCCATGAGCCATTACCCCGTATTCGACACGATCCTCGTTTCGATGGTACGTGTCGGTGAGGAATCCGGTATGTTCTCCGACGCTATGCATAAGATGGCTGACCTCTATCAGGAGCAGGCCGACGAGGCAACGAAGCGTCTGACAGACGCTATGACACCTGCCATGACGATTATCGTCGCAGGCATCGTCGGTGTCGTTGCAGTTTCGATCGTAATGCCGATGTTCGGTATGTACGGCGTCGTTGCAGAGTCCTCGCACTAATGCAAAAAAGCTGACTTATCAATGCTCCGCTTCGGCGGGGCATTGTTTTTGCAAAAACAGGGAAGCAAAGAAAAACCGCGTCACGTTTGTCCGTGGCGCGGCTGAATTTTATGCAGCAGCTTTTAGAAATTGCTTTGATTATATCCGAAGTTGCTCGTTTCGCTGTAACTGACGTACATATCTTCTATGTTCACGACGTTTGAAAGGATCGTGTGGAATCGTGCGGTCAGCGCGTCGTATGCGTTTGGATTGGCGCGCCCGTAGACGGTGATGCCGATCATCGCCGTGGGCTTCTCGTTGCTTCCGCGGAAGTAGAGCGCACATTTCGGCTGGATATTGACCATCAGCCAGTGCTCGCTTTTTCCGGGGATAAGCTCGATCGCCTTGCCGAACTCATCTTTAAGCTCCGTCTCCTGCTCCTTTGTGATGTCAACATTGAGCTTGCAGTCGATAAAGGGCATAATGTTACTCCTCGTCTTTCTTTGTCATGATGTCCTTGAGCTTCTTTGCCTTTGTGAGGGGGTTGTTCTTCTCGATCGGTTTCACCTCAGCCTCGTTCTCCTCGAACTCCTCCTCTGAGATCATCTCAACAGGCATCGGAGCTTCGTCTGTCTCTTTAGCCTCTGCCGGAGCAGCCTCCTCAAGAACGGCGTTCTCGATAGCCGCCGTGTCCTCGGTTGCCGTGTCCGCTGCTGTGTCGATCATCTCCGGTGCTTCATCCTCGGCCTGAACCTCAGCAGCCTCAGCCTCGGTTTTATCGCGATGCTGCTTTGCTTTCGTCTTGATATCCTCTGCCTTCTCGATTGCAGCCGCTTTAAGCGTCTCTGCCTTTGCCGCTGTGTCCTTCGCCGTATCCTTCACGATAACGGAGGCTTTTGCAGCCGTTGTGACAGCGCCTGCAACGATCGGATCCTTGACTCTGCGGAAATTCTCTTTAAGGTCCGTCCTGCCGATCTCGGAGTTTACCTCCTCCTGGCGGATCACCTCGCGGTAAATATCCTGCGCTCTCGTCATGCGATCCTTTGAAGCGTCGATAACGGCGCAGAGCTGCTCAACGTCCTCGGGAAGACCGTCTCTCATCGAGGTGTAGAGATACTTGCCGAGTGCGAGGTAAGCCTGGTTCGCGATCTTCTCCTCATTCTTCATCACGGTCACGAGACGGCTCTTCTGAGCCTGCGTCGAGGTCTTGTCCGCAACGACGTCGAAGGTCGAGATCAATACATTTTTGATATCTTGATAAATACCCATAAAGAATTGCTCCTTTGCGATAATAATGCTTTGTAGTACGGAAAAAACAAATTTCCAAATACCTCTACTAATATATTAACCAAAAAAACGTCTCAGGTCAATATAAAAAGAATTAATTTTTTTAAAACTATGTACAAATCACTGCATTTTATGTTATAATAGGATAAATAGAGACGAATAATGCGGCGTGCAGAGCGCTCGCCGCCTTCAAAAGCTATTAATAGGGAGTGTTACATTATGTCCAACACAGGTTCAAAGGTGATCTCGTGCCCGAAGTGCGGTCACGATAACGAGATAAAGCTCTTTAAAACGGTCAACGCGACGACCGATCCGCAGTTCAGGGAGCAGCTTCTGAGCGGCGAGCTTCTCAGCTTTACGTGCAGCGAGTGCGGTCACACGGCGGAGCTGAGATATCCTCTGCTTTACAACGACATGAAGAACAGATTCATGATCTACTATATTCCGGACGTTGACAGAGACAAGCTCACGGACGAGGCGCTCGAAAAGGAGTACGGCAGCCTGGAGCCGATCACCCGCCGCCTTGTCGGCAGCTTCAATGAGCTTAAGGAGAAGATACATATCTTCGAGTCCGGTCTCGACGACAGAGTTATCGAGGTCGTCAAGGCGGCGTTGAAGGACGTAGTCGAAAAGAGAACAGGAGAGGAGGTTTCCGGCGGATACTTCTCGAAATACAGCGCGTCCGAGGATCGCATCGGATTCACATTTTTCGTAGGCGACGAGGGCGAGCAGTTCGTTCAGACGACGCGCCTTGAGATCTACGAGAAGAGCGCAGGCGTTGCGAAGGCAGCGGAGACAGAGGCCGAGAGCCGCAGCTTCCGCCGCGTAGACCGCGACTGGGCGAGAAATGCACTGTACCGCTACAAGAAGAACAAGTGAGTTTTCCATATCTGATCTCTGCCGGCTGCCCGTATGGACAGTCGGTTTCTTGTGAGTATTCACAAATTTATAAAAAGTTTATAAATAGCGGTTGTTTTTTTGTTCTGAATGAAGTATAATGGTAGTGTATGAATGAACGAGAAGGAAAGGATGGTATTTGATGGCAGACGATAGAACAAGAGTGTTTTCGTTATCGGACAATGACGAGGGGATAAAGGCTTCTCTTACGGCTGTATATGACGCGCTGAAGGAAAAGGGGTACAACCCCGTAAACCAGATCGTTGGTTACATAGTTTCGGAGGATCCCTCCTACATTACTACGCACAAGCAGGCAAGGAACATCATTCGCAAGATCGACAGAGACGACCTTCTCGAGATCCTTGTGAAGTCATTCCTTGATGTTAATTAATTTGCGCCGCCGAGGTGTATTTTCGGAGTACAAGCTCCCTTCGGCAGCTTTCGGGCTGCCTTTTCAATTTTGCAAAAAGGAGGAACAATGATGCCTGAAGCAGGACTCATTTACAAAAACAAGCCGCTCGTTCGCAGCGGAGATAAAATTTACTACGGTGATCCGGCGGACAAGTATATTGTCTGCCTTACGGTTGAATCGAAGAAGCCCTTCGAGGATCTCGAGCTTCCGGAGGACGTTCAGATCCAGCTCATCACGACCGATCCCACCGTAAGCAAGCGCAAGCGCGTTATCAAGACGGCCAAGAAAAAAGGTCTCTTTGTCTCGATAGATATCGCGGAGGCGTGGCTCAAGCGTTACCTCAGGGGCAACGAGTCGTAATATCGGATCTTCGGCCGGCGTAATGCCGGCTGATTTTGTTTATTTCACAATACAGAGGTGATAAAAGAAAGGAGCGGTCAAATTGAAAAGGATCGGACAGTTGAAAAAAGCGGCGGCGCTGCTTGTCGGCGCTGTAATGTGTATTTCGGCGGCAGGCGTACAGGCGCTTGCGGCGGAGGAAAGCGTGCTGCCCTCGGGCGCTGCCCTGAACGCAGCCGAAAGCGGTGACCATTTCAGGAGGAATGATGACAGTATGGTGTACGATGGCTTTTCCTATGCGAAAAATACGGAGAATGAAGACACGGGCTGTATCTTCCAGTACACCGGAGATTCAAAAAAGATATATATCCCGGAGGAGGTCGGCGGGCTGAAAATATACTGCCTAACTCTCCTGATAAGAGACGACGGGATGCTCATGGACTTTGAGAACGATACGGTCGAGGAGATATTTATCTCGGCGAATATAGAGTGGGTTTCTAATGATTTTTTCGACCGGTTCAAGGCGCTGAAAAGAATATCCGTCAGCGACAACAACAATACATATGCCGAGTCTGACGGTGTGCTTTACTTAAAAAGCAAGGGAGTTATCCAGTACTACCCGTCTGCAAGGGATGGGGAGCTTAATCCGCCGAAGGAATGGCAGGGAGAATCGTACGACGATATGTCGAAGATCAGGTCGATCACTCTCAACCGCGATACGGTACTGGCAAACGAGGATTATTTTAATGCGGCGTTCAGGGGGTATACCTCCCTTGATAAGATACAGATCGATCCCGATAACGATGTCGGTCTGAAAAATGTCGGTGATTGCATTGCAAAAGTTAAGGACGGGCAGGTCATTCTTTGGTCATGCCCTGCGCCGAAAGACACATTTATAATTCCTGAGGGCGTAACCGATGTTGAAGCGGCCATACTGAGTATGGAAGCCGTATCAAATCCGCTGAGGAAGATCGTTTTTCCGTCTACATATGATCCGGAAAAAGAATTCATTTTTAGAGGATATTATCATGGAGTTTACAATGTTACGGAATTTGAGGTCTCATCAAATAACCCGAAGTACAAGAGTATTGACGGTATCGTGTTTAATAAAACGGGAGAAACGCTCGTATGCTTCCCGTCCGGAAAGACCGGCAGCTACAATGTGCCGGCCGGTATTACAAGGTTAGACGATTCTTCGTTTAGCTGCAGCAAGCTGCTGGAGCTTTCGATGCCGGACAGTGTGATCTCGATCGGAGATGATGCAATCGGAGGCTGTGGGAATCTCAGGCGTATCAAATTCTCCGAAAACCTGGAGGAACTGGGCTTCTTTAGCGTGGCTAACAATGATGTGCTTGAATACGTCGAGCTTCCGGCAAGCCTGAGAAGCATTGATTACTGCTGCTTCTACAAGTGTCCGAAGCTCAAGTCTGTAAAGATTCCGGAAACGATAGACGATTTCTACGGAACGATGTATTTTGATGAAAGCAAACAAGAGTGGGCAGAGGATCCGGACAGCCTGCACTATAAACAGACATTCAGTGATTCTCCGGTAACTATTTACTGCGCGCCGGGCAGCCCGGCAGAGGAAATGGCAAAAAAGGAGAATATCCCGTACAAAAGCATCTCGGAGTACGATCCCTCCGCCGCAGAGCTGCCCGACCTTAACACGCTCGGCGACGTTGACGACAGCGGCGACGTAAACGCAACGGACGCGCTCATGACGCTCAGAGTGTCGATCTCCCTCGATACATTCACACAGGAGCAGACAAAGAGAGGAGACACCAACCTGGACGGCTACATCACGGCCGAGGACGCGCTCGATATCCTAAGAGTGAGCATCGGTTTTCCGTTCAGTATCCTTGCATAACGGAAAAGGCGGCTCAAAAGGCCGCCTTGATCTGCCGAAGCAATTTCAATAAAACTCTATCGACAAACTAAAATCAGCCGGCTCAAAAGCAATAAAGAGCCGGCTGATTGTTATGCTTCTATCTTGTATTTTTCCTTGAATGCGTCGTATTCGCTTTCAAATTCCTTGTTGCCTGCGCGCTTGACGATGTTGAGATATTCGTGAGCGTCATACGTGTACTGGCTCGTCTCTATGATCGCGATTGCTACGTTCGAGCAGTGGTCGGATATGCGCTCGCAGTCGGTGAGCAGGTCGGAAAGCACGAATCCAAGCTCGATTGAGCATTCGCCGTGTTTAAGGCGCTGAATGTGCTTCGTCTTGATCTCAAGGATAAGATCGTCGATGACCTCCTCGAGCGGCTCTACAAGACGTGCGGTGGAAACGCTGTTGTCGCAGTACGCTTCCGTCGTCGTCTCGAGGATCTCGGTGAGCGCGTTGAAGAGGACGTCAAGCTCCTTGCGCGCTTTCTCGGAGAAGCGCAGCTTCTTTTCGTGGATCTCCTCCGCAGCCTCGAGGATATTCATGGCGTGGTCGCCTATACGCTCGAAGTCGCCGATCGTGTGGAGCTGGCGCGAAACGCTCGCGTTGTCAGGCTCGGAAAGAGCCTTACCGGAGAGCTGAACAAGGAATGTGCCGAGCTTGTCCTCGTAAAAGTCGAGAAGATCCTCGTTTTCTGTGATCTTCTTTGCGCCGCTTTCCTCGTAAGCCTTGACGAGTGCCATTGAGTCGATCGTCGTGTTCATAGCGATGTTTGCCATCTTTTTGCACTTCGAGTTGCATTCTCTGATAGCAACGGACGGAGTGGAGAGAAGACGGACGTCGATAAAGCTGTATACGGTCTCCTTCTTGCTGTCTCCCTCGTCGTCCTTGACAACGAGGTAAGCGAGCTTTTCAAGCTGCTTTGAGAAGGGGTAGAGGAGAATGAGCGTCGCGATGTTGAATACGGTATGCACGACGGCGATACCTACAATGTCGATCGGCTTGTCGAGGAACGGTATGCCGATCAGCCAGTCGATAATGCAGTAAAGCGTCAGGTAAAACAGCGTTCCTATGAGGTTAAAAGAGATGTGAATAACGGAAACGCGCTTTGCGTCCTTGTTTACGCCGATACTGGAAATGACGGCGGTTATGCATGTGCCGATGTTTTGGCCCATGATGATCGGGATCGCCGCGCCGTACGATACGGCTCCGTTGAGCGAGAGTGCCTGCAGGATACCGACAGACGCGCCGGAGCTTTGGATAATCGCGGTGAATACCGTGCCGACGAGAACGCCGAGAACGGGGTTTGAGAACATCGTGAGTATATGCTTGAACTTCTCATTCTCTGTGAGAGGTCCGACCGAATCGGCCATAAGCTCCATGCCGAAGAAGAGAATCGAGAAGCCGACGAGGATCGTCCCCATGCTTTTCCTTCTGTCGGATTTTGACGCCATGATCAGGATAATGCCGACAAGCGCAAGCAGAGGGGAGAACGATTCCGGTTTCAGAAGCCTCAGAAAGAAGTTATCGCTCTGGATACCCGAAAGGCTGAGTATCCACGCCGTCACCGTTTTGCCGATGTTCGAGCCCATGATAACGGTGACTGTCTGCGGAAGCTCCATGATACCTGAGTTTACGAGACCGACCAGCATGACTGTTACCGCCGACGACGATTGGATCGCTACGGTGATGATCGTGCCGAGAAGCAATCCGAGAAACGGTTTAGAGGTCGCTTTTTTGAGCAATGATTCGAGACGGCCGCCTGCCATCTTTTCCAGGCCGCTCGAAAGAGTGTTCATACCAAAGAGGAAAAACGCAAGTCCTCCGCACATGGTAAACAACGAAAAAATATCCATATCTTTCACCCTGAATTTTCGTTCTTACTTCTTTGTCTATTCTTTTTCATTTTCCCACTAATTATAACACAGCCGAAAGCGGTTAGTCAAAGGTTTTCAGAGAACGGCTCGTAAAACTCCGAAAGATATAAATTTTAATGAATAATGTCTGATAATGTGTGCAAGAGAACAGTTTAAAACGAAATATAATAACACACATTTGTCCGTCTGCTCCGCTTGAAGCTGCAAAAAGTGCGTTTTGTCTGTCTGCGGAGCGATGATGACGTTATGTGAAAAAAACTGGAAAGTGTGTTTTATAGGTTGAAAAAAAGTTACAAATAAGATACAATAATATTACGGCACGTGCCGAAAGGGAAGGAAAGAAGGCAGGAAGGATATGGCAAAGCAGATCAAGCGCAGCAAGGTCAACAGAAGCTACGACGGGCTTGACCGCGAGGAGAAAACGGCCGGGCTTATGGCGCTGCGCGTCTTCGTTGTTATGGTCATAATTGTGTTCATTGTCGGAACGGCGGCGCTTTTTGCTTACAACTTCCAGAAGGCGGCAGAGAATCCGCCGGCGGAGGGAGTCGAGCCGCAGAGCGATTCCGACGACGCTTATTATCAGATATACGATACGGACGTTTCCGGGGAGCTGATCGCCTACGTCGGCGAGTTTTACCCCGTGAGCGAGAATGTCGAGCCGAAGCTCTCCGAGCTTGAAAACGGCGTGCGCGTCAATTCGCTTATGACGGAGAGCCTCAAAAGAATGTTCGCCGCCGCCGCGAAAGACGGCGTTCGCCTCGAGGTGCTGCGCGGTTACATGACGCACGCCGAGTGCGAGGCGCAGTTCAGGGAGCTTACGCTTTCATTTGAAGACGCCGGAGAAACGGCTGCGTCGGCGCAGAAGAAGGCCGCCGCGATATTCCCGCCCGCAAAGCGCAACGAGTACCGCTCCGGAATGCTCGTCAAGCTGAGCGACATGGAAAGCGACAGCTTCGAGGTCACGCAGGCGTACAAGTGGCTGTACAAGAACGGCGTAAACTACGGATTTATCAACCGCTACACCGACGACAAGAAGGATATCACCGGCATGAACGGCGATCTCACCGTTTACCGCTTTGTCGGAACGGAAAACGCACGGAAAATGCGCTCGTTCGGTATGTGCCTTGAGGAATACTACGATTACTGTCAGGCGAGGTAGCGTGTTATGGATAAAAATACTTGCCCCGTGTGCGGCTATGATGGGCTTTATGAACCGCCTTATAATGAAAAGGGCAGCGGCTCCTATGAGATATGTCCCTGCTGCGGTTTTCAGTTCGGATATGACGATTTCCCGTATGAAGAAAGGGAGCAGCTTTTTGCGCAGTGGCGCGAAAGGTGGAAAAACGGCGGAAAAAAGTGGTTTTCTACCGTTCGGAGACCGTAAAAATAAAAAATTTCTTCAATCTTGCAAAAACACTTGATTTTTTCGGCAAAAGGTGTTATAATCCTAATGTTAGTCCGAATTGGTGAAAGAGGTGAATGTCAGAATGAAGCAGAATATACATCCGAAGTATTCACAGACCACAATTACCTGCGTATGCGGCAACGTAATTGAGACAGGTTCGACGAAGGAGAATATCCGTGTTGAAATTTGCTCCAAGTGCCACCCGTTCTTCACAGGTAAGCAGAAGCTGGTAGACGCAGGCGGTCGTGTCGATAAGTTTAACAAGCGTTACGGTTTTGCACAGAAGTGATCTTGTTGAAGCTCAGTTTAAACAGATAAAAGTTACCCGTCAAGAGATATTCTTTTGACGGGGATTTTATTATCCAACGGAGGAACGCGCATGGAAAAGGAATACAGAACAGTAAGCGAATACGGCGTTGACGAATTCACAGAGAAGAGGTCACGCTTTATCGGCTACTGCAAGCCCGTCAAAACGCAGGAGGAGGCCGACGAATTCATCGCTCAGCTGAGATCGAAGCATTGGGACGCGCGCCACAATGTCTACGCTTATGTCCTTTCGGAAAACAATATCATGCGCTGCAGCGACGACGGCGAGCCTCAGGGTACTGCCGGAGTGCCGGTGCTGGAGGCGATAAGGAAGTCCGGCATTGTGGACGCTGTCGTCGTCGTAACGCGGTACTTCGGCGGCGTACTTCTCGGAACGGGCGGTCTCGTGCGAGCGTATTCCCACGCGGCGTCGATCGCTCTCGCGGCGGCAAAGCCCGTATTGATGCGCCTTTGCACCGTCTGCACCGTCACGTGCAGCTACGGCCGCTACGGAAAGGTGAGCGCTCTTGTGCCGGCTTGCGGCGGCGAGATAGATGATACGGCGTTCGACGCGGACGCTCACGTTACGTTCCATATCGCGTCGGACAAGCTCGGCGAGCTTGAAAAGCAGCTTGCGGACGCCACCTGCGGCGAGGTTGCTGCCGAAAAGGGCGGCGAGAGATATTTCCCTGTCAAGGAGTGATCGCATGAACCCCAAAATGAAGGAGCTTCGTGAGCGCGCTATGAAGCTGCCGCTCGAGCCTGGCGTTTACATAATGCACAACTCGAAAAACGAGATCATATATATAGGAAAAGCGAAGGCGCTCAAAAACAGGGTGAGCCAGTATTTCGGCTCGCAGAACAACCACACCGAGAAGGTGCGGCGAATGGTGGACAACGTCGATCATTTCGAGTATATCATCACGGACAGCGAGTTTGAGGCGCTCGTGCTTGAGGCGAGCCTTATCAAGCTGCACAAGCCGCGCTACAATATCCTTTTGAAGGACGACAAGGGTTACAGCTACATCAAGATCTCAAACGAACCTTATCCGCGCATTACGGAGGCGAAGAAGCCGGACGATACGGGCGAGTTCATCGGCCCGTATACAAGCTCATACTACGTGAAGAACGCCGTCGATCAGGCTGTGAAGATATTCCGCCTGCCGACGTGCGGAAAAAAATTCCCCGAGGATTTCGGCAAGGGCAGGCCGTGCCTGAATTTCCACATCAAGCAGTGCTGCGGTCTTTGCAGGGGGAAAATATCGCAGAAGGAGTACGCGGAGACGGTCGCGGAGGCTGTCGCGTTCCTGAAAAACGGTACGGCTGTCAATGTAAGGGAGCTGGAGCGCGAGATGAACGAGGCGGCGGAAAACCTTGAGTTTGAGCGAGCCGCGAAGCTGCGCGACAGGATCGCCGCCGTTAAGCGCATGAGCGAGAGGCAGAAGGTCGTGGCGGCGAAGGTGAAGGAGCAGGACGTAGCCGCGCTGTTTACGGACGGAGAGGACGGCTGCTTTCAGGTGTTTCGCTTCTCGGAGGGCAGGCTGTACGACCGCGAGACGTTCCTCATCAAGGACATCGGCGAGGAAAACGCCGCATTTTCGGAGTTTCTCGTGCAGTACTATTCAAAGCGCGATAAGGTACCGCCCTGTGTGACGGTTGACCGCGACCTCGAGGATAAGGAAGCTCTCGAGGCGTTTCTTTCGGAGCGCGCCGGGCGTAGAGTAGAGATCTTTAAGCCGCAGCGCGGAGAACGCCTCGCGCTCGTCTCGATGTGCCGCAGCAACGCCGCCGAGGTGCTGGCGCAGAGCAAAAACAGCCAGGGCAAGCGGTACGCCGTATTGAAGGAGCTGGGAGAGCTTCTCGGGCTTAAAAAGCTGCCTGTGTACATCGAGTCGTACGATATCTCGAACCTTGCCGGAACGGAGAACGTCGCCGGAATGGTCGTGTTCGAGGGCGGAAAGCCGCTGAAATCGGCGTACAGAAAATTCAAGATAAGGTCGTTCGAGGGGCAGGACGACTTCGCTTCGATGAACGAGGTGCTCACGCGCCGCTTTGAGGAGTATCAAAAGCTAAAGGAGACCGGCGAGGGCTTCGGCCGTCTGCCCGACCTTATTCTTCTCGACGGCGGCAAGGGGCAGATCTCCGCAGTGCGCCCCGTGCTGGAGCAGCTTGGTATAGAAGTCCCTCTCTTCGGCATGGTCAAGGACGACAAGCACCGCACGAGGGCTATCACCGACGGCAGCGGCGAGATCGAGCTGAAAACGATACGAAGCTGCTACAAGCTCGTGACGGAGATCCAGGACGAGGTTCACCGCTTCGCTATCGGCTACCACCATCAGCGCAGGAGCAGCAGTGCGTTCAAAAGCTCGCTCACAGATATCGAGGGCGTCGGAAAGACGCGCGCAAAAAATCTGCTCAAGCACTTCGGCTCAATCAAGAATATCCGTGAGGCGGAGCTTGAGGAGCTGGAGAACGCTCCGTCCATGACAAGAAACGCAGCGGCCGCCGTCTACGCGCATTTTCACAGCGAGGACGGGAGCTAATATTCACAATAATTTAACCTTTTTGAGTAAACGGTACGGTATAATTTGTTTAGATAGAACCGACAGTTTTTTCGTGAATTTTTGTTATGAGTGACAAATATTTTGCGCTGCATAAATACTGCCGGACATTTTGAAAGCCGGGAATAATACGCATAGTGCAGAACGGGAGGAGAGCGTATGTTTACAAAATACAGCGTTAAAAAGCCGCTGACGGTCTTCGTCGCGGTCGTACTCGTTCTCGTTCTTGGCGTTGTTTCGTACATGAACATGACACCGAGTCTCTTTCCGAGCATGGAATTTCCGTACGTCATAATCGTTACGACGTATATCGGCGCAAGCCCCGAGCAGGTGGAGACGACGGTCACAAAGCCGCTTGAGCAGGCGATGGCGGCGCTCGACAACGTGGAGCAGGTTACGTCAAGCTCGTCCGAGAATTACTCGATGGTCACGGTGCAGTTTGCTGACGACGCGAATATGGATTCCGTGACGGTCGATATAAACAGCAAGCTGACGCAGCTCAGCGGAAGTTGGGACGACGCCGTCGGCACGCCGTTCACGCTGAAGATCAACCCGAATATGCTGCCCGTTGCGATCGTCGCGATAAGCAGGGATAATTCCGACATCTACGAGATCTCGGAGTTTACGTCGGAGACGCTCGAAAACAAGCTCGAGGGCATTGACGGCGTTGCGAGCGTCGCGATCGGCGGCGTTGTCGAGCGCACCCTAGAGGTGGAGCTTTCTGAGAAGAAGATTGACAAGGTGAACAAGCGCATACACGACGCCGTTGTCGCTCAGTTCAAAGAGGCGGAGGAAACTCTCGACAACGCTCAGGCGCAGGTCGAGGACGGCATCTCGCAGGCGAAGAGCGGCAAGGAGCAGATCGAAAAGGGCAAGGAGGAGCTTGACCGGCAGCACGACGAGATATCCGAAATGCTCACCGCTGCCGAGGTGGAGATCTCCTCAAAGGAGAAGGAGCTTCTTGAAACGAAGCTGACTCTCGTCGATACGATCAAGGAAATGACGGAGAAGAAGCAGCAGATAGAGCAGACTCTCCCGATGATGAAGCGGCTGCAGTCCGCGATGCACGAGGTGACGTCGCGCATTGACAAATTGCAGAGCGAATACGACGAGCTGAGTGCGCTCGACTCGTCATACAAGGAGCTGAAGGAAAAGAGCGACGGCTACGACGAGGCGCTCGCTGCGATCAACAGCGACAGCTCTCTCGAGGACGTGCAGAAGACCGAGGCGGCGTCTGCGATAACCTCAGATCCGGAGTATATCCGCGTAAAGGCGGAGCTTGCGGAGACCGAGGCGCGCATTGCTGCGAAGGGGCTTTTGCCGCTCACGCTCGAGGCGTCGAAGCTCGCGGCAGGAGAGGCGCTGGAGCTTGCGAACAATACGATCGCCACGCTTGACAAGGCGCTCTCGCAGCTCGGAACGTCCTTCGAGACGATAGACAGCGACGTTGAAGCGATGGAAAACGGTCTCGTCCAGATCGACGAGGGCATCGCTGCGCTCACCGAGACGATAGCGCAGCTCGACGAAGGCTCCCTCGCGATCAAGGACGCGAAGACGGAGCTTGGAACGCAGAAGTCACAGGCGGAGTACCAGATGAATTCCGCGTCTGCCGACCTGAAAATAACGGAGTCAAACGTGAACTCGACGATCGCACAGCTTGAGCAGACGAAGGCGACGCTCGACGATTCAGTAAAGCAGGTTCAGGACGCTAAGAAGGAGGCTCTCGAAAAGGCGGATATCAAGCAGACCGTCACGATGAGCATGATCTCACAGGTGCTTACGGCGCAGAATTTCTCAATGCCGGCGGGATACCTCACCGGCGGCGAGGAGAACGTCCTCGTCCGCGTGGGCGACAAATTTGCCGACAAGGACGAGCTTTCGGAGCTTCTGCTCTTCGATCTCGGCATCGACGGCGTTGATCCGATACTGCTCACAGACGTAGCCGACATCGTAATGACAGACAACAGCGACAGCATTTACGCGAAGCTGAACGGCGAGAACGGCGTAGTCGTATCGTTCACGATGCAGTCGGACGCTGCGACCGCCGAGGTCTCCGACAATATCTCGAAGGCATTGAAGGATCTGACGAAGCAGTACCCCGATCTTCATTTCACAACGCTGATGGATCAGGGCGACTATATCCACCTGATCGTGGATTCCGTTATCAGCAACCTGCTGTGGGGCGCGCTCTTTGCGATCGCCGTCCTGCTGCTTTTCCTGCGCGATATCCGTCCGACGTTCATAATCGCCTGCTCGATACCGATCTCGGTAATATTCGCGGTCGTTCTGATGTACTTCTCCGGCGTGACGCTCAACCTCATCTCGCTTTCCGGCCTTGCGGTCGGCGTCGGAATGCTCGTTGACAACTCCGTCGTCGTAATCGAGAATATCTACCGTCTTCGCAACAACGGCGCGACGGCGATCCAGGCCGCTGTCTCAGGCGCGATACAGGTCACGGGCGCTATCTTCGCTTCAACAGCGACGACGGTCTGCGTCTTCCTGCCGATCGTCTTTACAACGGGCATTACGAAAACGCTCTTCCAGGATATGGCGCTGACGATCGGATATTCGCTGCTCGCGAGCCTTATCGTCGCGGTGACGGTCGTTCCGTCGATCGCGCAGGGCTTGTTCAAAAAGGAAAAGAAGAGCCGCTCCGGGAAGAACGGCGAATCACGTTTCATAAAGGCGTACCGCCGCTTCTCGGCGTTCACGCTCGACCACAAGGCGCTCGTGCTGATCGTTTCCGTGGCGCTGCTGATCTCGACCGGCTACCTCGCGATCATTCGCGGCTTCTCGTTCATTCCCGATATGCAGGGAGTTCAGGTCTCCGTCAGCATGACGATGCCTAAGGAGGCGACGTTTGAGGACGCTGCAAAGGCGACTGACGAAATGACGAAGCGACTTCAAACGGTAGATGATATAAAGGATATAGGAGCGATCGTCGGCTCGAATGTCCTTTCAAGCGTTTCCGTCGGTGGTATGAGCGGCGGAGGAGACGACACTGCCGTTTCCGTCTACGTTATCTTAAAGGACGAAAAGGAGCTTTCAAAGCCGATCTCCGATATTTGCAGCGAGATCGAGGAAAAGTGCGAGGGGCTTGACGGAGAGGTAACTGTCGATGCGTCCGGCATGGGCGGCATGATGGATATGATGTTCGGCGCAGGTATCTCGATCAACGTCTACTGCGACAACATGGACGACCTGCAAAAGTATTCGGCAAAGATCGCGGATACGGTCGGCTCCGTCGAGGGCGCCGAGAACGCCGACAGCGGCATCGGCGAGACGACGCAGGAGCTTCGCGTCAGTGTGGACAAGGCTGAGGCGACGAAGCACGGACTCACCGTCGCGCAGGTGTTCATGGACGTTTCCGAATTCATGAAGAGCCAGCAGACGGCGACGAACCTCGAAACGAAGGACGACTCCATCACTGTCGAGGTCATTGATAAGAAGAGCGAAAAGCTGACGGAGGACGATCTCAGAAGACACGTGATCGAGACGACCGATTTCCAGGGCAACAAGGTCTCCGTTAAGCTGACCGATATCGCCGCAATAGACAAGGCAGACAGCCTGAATACGATCTCGCGACTCGACCAGAAGCGGTATCTGAACGTCACCGCCGACGTCACCGACGGCTACAACACGACGAACGTCGCGAACGCCGCAAAGGAGAAGATAGACAAGCTGGATCTGCCGGACAACGTGACGTATGAGCTGACAGGCTCGTATGAGACGACGATGGACGCCGTAGTAGAGCTTGGAAAGATGCTCGCTCTCGCCGTGATCTTCATCTACATGATAATGGTCGCGCAGTTCCAGTCGCTGCTTTCGCCGTTCATCATCATGTTCACGATTCCGCTCGCTTTCACCGGCGGCTTCATAGCGCTGATCGTGACGGGGCTTGACATGAGCGTTATCGCGATCATCGGCTTTATCATGATGGCAGGCATAATAGTAAACAACGGAATCGTGCTCGTCGATTACGTCAACCAGCTGCGCGCCGAGGGGATGCCGAAGCGTGAGGCGCTGATAGAGGCAGGCGTGACGAGGCTCCGCCCGATCTTCATGACGGCGCTGACGACGATCCTCGGGCTTTCCGTCATGGCTTTCAACGGGCAGGCAAGCTCCGCGATGATGCGCCCGATAGCGCTCGTCTGCATCGGAGGTCTGCTCTACGCGACGATCATGACGCTCTTCGTCGTTCCCGCAATATACGACATCTTCAACCGCCGCGATATCAGAGTCGTTGACGAAAAGGAGCTTGAGGTGCTGGATGATTAACAGAGCCTCTGAACAACAGGAGTTTTCTATATGACCGATCTTACACGAGAAAAACCGACAAAGGCGCTGCTGAAATTCGCGCTTCCGATGGTTCTGAGCGTCGCATTCCAGCAGGTGTACAATATCGCCGATAAGGTCATAGCAGGGCGCTACGCCGGAGAGGAGGCTCTCGCGGCTGTCAGCGCATCGTACCCAATGACGATGATAATCATGGCGTTTGCGCTCGGCTCCAACGTCGGCTGCTCCGTCGTTATCTCCAATATGTACGGCGCAAAGAAATACAAGGAGGTCAAAAGCACGATCAGTACGTCGCTGCTTATGGCTCTCGCTGCCGGCGCGGCTCTCTCGGCGCTCAGCCTTCTGCTGTGCGATCCCGTTCTCAGGCTGCTCAATACGCCGGAGAATATTTTCGGAGATTCCGCGCAGTACCTGCGTATATACGTCTACGGCTTCGTTTTTCTGTATCTGTATAACGTCTGCACGGGTGCCTTCAACGCGCTCGGAAACTCGCGGACGCCGCTTTATTTCCTGATCGGTTCGTCGCTTGCGAATATCGCGCTCGATTACCTGTTCGTCGCGGTAATGCATTGGGGCGTCGCCGGCGTTGCGTGGGCTACGTTTATCGCTCAGGGCGTATCGTCGGTGCTTTCGCTGATCGCGCTGATGCTCGAGCTTCGCAAGCTGAAAACGGAGGGGAGAGTGCCGCTCTGGTCGCCGTATTCGCTGCACAGAATACTCGTTCTTGCCGTGCCGAGCATTCTCCAGCAGAGCTTCGTCTCGGTCGGAGGATTGTTCATTCAGGGGCTTGTCAACAGCTTCGGCTCGTCCGTTATCGCGGGCTACGGAGCGGCGATACAGCTCAATACATTCGCGATCACCGTTTTCACAACGTCCGCGAACGCTATCTCAAATTATACGGCGCAGAACATGGGCAGCGGCAAGTACGACAGAGTCCGCGAGGGCTTCCGCTCCGCGCTGAAGATAGGCGCTGTCATTGCGCTGCCGTTCGTCACACTGTACACGCTCTGCGGCACGTTTATGATCTCGCTCTTTATGGACAGCCCGACGGAAGCAGCGCTCGCCACCGGAAGACTGTTCATGCTGATAACGGCGCCGTTTTACTTCATCGTAATGGTCAAGCTGACGTGCGACGGCATAATGCGCGGAGCCGCAGCCGTGAAATACTTCATGATCTCGACTTTTTCCGACCTTCTTCTGCGCGTCGTCCTCGCGTACCTTCTGACGCCGCATTTCGGCTCGACGGGGATCTGGATGTCGTGGCCGGTCGGCTGGGTGATCTCCGCCGCGCTTGCGTTCAGCTTCTACGTCAGAGGCCTCTGGAAGCCGGTAAAGGAGGAGGGCAGGCCGTAGCCCCCCGATACGGGATCTCTGAATATCCCGATCTGCGGAGGAGCAAACGTGAAGAAGACCGTCGCCGCGCAGTACAGCGCAAAGACGAGCGATGCCGCCGCAAACCAGCGCCCGGGGCAGGGTGCGCTTGCAGCCGTCCTGAATGAAGCAAAATAAGCGAGTGCCGCCGCCGCGACTCCGCAAAGAATATCGAGAACAGCAATGTTCCTTCCGAGGATCCCCGTGTATGTATAAAACAGCACGGGGATCAGTGCTGTTATCACGCAAAGACCGCACACCTTCGCCACGGCGAGCCGCTTAAACGATACGCCGGAACAGAAGACCTCTACAAATCCCCACACAACGTACGGTATCGAGAATATCTTCATGTGCTCCCATACGCTTTCGTTTACGGAGCAAAAAATCGCCGCGTACAGCGCTTTTCCACTCAGCTCGTAAATAAAGTGCAGCGCCGCCGCCGCAAGTACGTTGAAAACAAATCCTGCCGCTTCAAAATGCAGCAGCTTCTTTCTTGCGTTCTTATTCGGGATCGTGTCGGACATAATAACACCTCGTTTTTTTATGTTTGAAATATGCAGCCGCAGTAAGATCAAAAAATATGATATATAATCGCGAAATCCGGCTGCACAATAGCTGAAACATGAATTTTTTGCCGAAAAAATGCTGTTCTGCGGCGTGAAAAAGAGAACTAATGTTTGAATTTTTGCGAAAGATGTGTTATAATAAACTAAAATATACAAAGAGGTGAGCTTTATGAAGGGTTTAACAAAGAGTCAGCAGAAGGTCTACGATTATCTTGTTGATCACAAGGACGAGGGCATCGCCCCGACAGTCCGCGAGATCTGCGACGCCACGGGCTTTAAGTCCACCTCCACCGTTCATAATCACTTGAACACGCTTGAGCGCCTCGGCTATATCTCGCGCCGCCCCGACTGCGCGAGGGCAATCTTCATAAATCAGCCCGACGGTACTCCCGGGAGCGTTGCCGTGCCGATAATCGGAACGGTCACAGCCGGGCTGCCGATCCTCGCCTTTGAGGAGAATCTCGGCTACGTGACGGTGGACGAGAGCGTAAAGCGTGGGCGCGAGGTCTTCGCTCTCCGCGTCAAGGGGGACAGCATGATAAACGCCGGGATCTACGACGGCGACGCGGTCGTCTTTGTGCGGCAGAACACCGCCGAAAACGGCGAGATCGTTGTGGCGCTTCTTGACGATGAGGCGACTGTCAAGCGCTTCTTCAAGGAGGACGATTACATCAGGCTTCAGCCGGAAAATCCGCTGTACGAGCCGATAATCTCGAAGGAGGTAAGGATCCTCGGGAAGGTCGTTACGCTCGTTCGCAACTATGAGTAACGGAGGGAGAGCATGAGCCGCGCCAGTAAGCCGACGATCGGCGGCAGACCGGTCGAGATAGAGAGAAAATATCTGATAACGCCGCCCGACGGTGAGACGATGAAAAGGATCATGACGTGCGAGGGATACGACGTTTCGCGCATTGAGCAGATGTACATAACGGGCGAGCACGGAGAGGGAGGCAGGATACGCCGCCGCGAATATAAGGACGTTTGCCGCTATTATTATACGCTCAAGCAGGAGATAAACGGCCTTTCACGCTTCGAGACGGAATACGAGATCTCAAAGGACGACTACGAGCGGCTGTCGAAGCTGATGCTTGAGGGTACGCGGCCTGTAAGAAAATACCGCCACTGCTTTGTTTACGAGCGGCAGCTCTTCGAGCTTGACGTCTACGATTTTGATGAGTCGTTCGCGACGCTGGAGATCGAGCTTGAAAGCGAGGATCAGCAGGTGACGCTGCCGGATTTCATTGACGTTACGGCGGACGTCACGGGAGACAAGCGCTTCCGCAATTTTACGATCGCGCAGCTCGGATATGCTTTTTGATCCGTCTGTGCTGCCACATTTATATTATAATTTCTCGTTTATTATTACTTTGTTCACCTTTTTTGAGCAGGTATCCATTATAATCTTATAGTAAGATAGTAATTTAAGTCTTTTGGAGGTATAAAACATGAGTGCAGGAAAGATCCTTGTCGTTGACGACGACACCAATATTTGCGAATTGCTGAGATTGTACATAGAGAAGGAGGACTTCCAGGTTATCATCGCCAACGACGGCAATGAGGCGCTCAGGCTCTTCGAGTCGGAGCACCCCGATTTTGTGATGCTAGATATTATGCTCCCCGGGCTTGACGGCTGGGGCGTTTGCCGTGAGATCAGAAAGACCTCGCAGTGCCCGATCATCATGCTTACGGCGAAGGGCGAGGTGTTCGACAAGGTCCTCGGTCTGGAGCTTGGCGCGGACGACTACGTAACGAAGCCCTTTGAGGCGAAGGAGGTAGTAGCGCGCATCAGAGCCGTAATGCGCCGCACCGGCAAGGCGGAGGCTTCGCAGATCAAGGAGGTAAAGTGGGACAAGCTGTCCATCAACCTCACGAACTACGAGCTGAAGGTAGACGGCAAGCAGGTGGATACGCCGCCGAAGGAGATGGAGCTTATCTACCATCTCGCGAGCAACCCGAACCGCGTCTTTACGAGAGATCAGCTTCTTGACGAGGTCTGGGGCTTTGACTATTACGGCGACTCAAGAACGGTAGACGTTCACATCAAGCGCCTGAGAGAGAAGCTCGAGGGCGTCTCCGACAAGTGGGTGCTTAAAACTGTCTGGGGCGTCGGCTACAAGTTTGAGGTCAAGGAGTAACGGGGCGAACCTTTCACTATGAAAAAGAGACAGACCATATTCAAAAAATACCTTTGGCTGAGTATGATCGCCGTTTTTCTCGGCTTTGCGATACTCGGCGTTATGATCGTCTTCTTCGTAACGCAGTATTGGGAGGCTGACAGGTGGTCGAGCCTGACGAGCTACGCCACGACGGTATCACTCTCCGTAACGGACAAGGCGGTCTTTGAGGACGACAAGCCGACGTTCCCGAAGGAGTACAACGACGTTATTCTCGATACGCTGAGAACGCTCTCGGGCGGTCTTCACGCCGATATCATCGTAACGGACAACACGGGCGCCGTCACCTTCTGGTCGGAAAACGCGGAGGGGATCGTCGAGGGTACAGTGATCGGCGAGCGCTTCGTCACGGAGGCGATGGGCGGAGAGTTCCGCGAGATCTCCGATTTCGGCGGCGTGTACGGCGGCAAATATTATATTGTAGGCGTTCCCGTGCAGATGCTTCGCAACGGGCAGCTTCAGCCGTTCGGCGCTGTGTTTGTTACAAGCTCGGCGCAGCATTACAGGGAGTACGTCGTTACTCTCGTGAAAATATTCTGCTCCGCCGGTATCATCATCTTCGCGCTCGTCTTCTGCTTTGTCGGGCTGTTCTCATATCAGCTTACAAAGCCGCTCGGACAGATGGCGAAGGCGGCGAAGGCATTCGGCAAGGGCGACTTCTCGATCCGCGTAAACGCGCAGGGCAACGACGAGATCGGCGACCTCGCGCGCTCGTTCAATACGATGGCGGACTCCCTTGCGGCGAGCGAGGGTATGCGCCGCGCGTTCGTTGCGAACGTCTCTCACGAGCTGAAAACGCCTATGACGACAATCGCAGGCTTTATCGACGGCATTCTCGACGGCACGATACCGCCGCAGCGCCAGTCGTATTACCTGAATATCGTAACGGTCGAGATCAAGCGCCTGTCGCGCCTCGTGACCTCGATGCTTGCGCTCTCGCGCATAGACAGCGGCGAGCTTAAAATGGTAAAAACGACCTTCGATATCTCATCAACGGTCCTCAATACGTTTCTCACCTTCGAGCAGAAGCTCGAGGAGAGGAAGATCAACGTCGTCGGGCTTGACGAGCTGAAGCCGCTCATGATAGAGGGCGATCCCGATATGATCCATCAGGTCGTGTACAACCTCGTGGAAAACGCTTCAAAGTTCACGAACGCAGGCGGAGATATAACGGTGAAAACGCAGGAGATCGGCGACGAGGCCGTCGTTTCGATCACGAACACGGGCGAGGGCATACCGCCTGAGCAGATCGGCTTTATCTTCGACCGCTTCTACAAGACGGACAAATCGCGCAGCCACGATAAAAACGGCATGGGGCTGGGACTGTATCTCGTCCGCTCGATAATTCGCCAGCACGGCGGCGACATCACCGCTTCCAGCGTGGAGGGCGAATACACGACGTTCGAGTTCCGTCTCCCGGCGAAGAAAAAGGAGCAGCCGCGCAAGCACAGCGAGGGCGAGGGCGACTCCCCCGATCAGGGCGCAAAGTGACGTTTGGAAAATAGCGCACCTGTGTACATTTGCTGCGGACAGTTACAGACGCTCAGACCGGCCGGGTTGTTGCAGCTCCTCCGCCGGAACTGCCTGCCGGAATTATCGTCGGCGACACGCTGTATGCTTGATATTTGCAGGGAGATTTGGTATAATAGTTTTTGTAGTTTTGATGTTATGATTAGGAGGGGAATGAATGGACGAATTCCTTGAAAAAAACGGCGCCGCCGAAACCGATAAGGAGACCGTGAAAGAGGAGAGCCTGTCGGTGCCGGAGGAAGAGAGTGAGGCGCCGCAGACGACGGCTCAAACGCAGCCTGAGGAGGCTCCCGAAAAAACGGAGATCCCCGAAGCCGGCGAGGAAGCAGCGCGGGAGGATCCTCAGCCGGCGGCGGAGATCTCGCTTGAGGGCAGAAAAGTGCAGCTTGAAAAGAAGATCAGCGAGCAGCTCGGATCGGACGTTCAGCCGGTACCGGCGGCTGACGCAAACGGATATCAAGCGGTGTCCGCGCTCTCGTTCGCTGCGCCTGAAACGCGCAAAAGGAGGCTTTCCGACGGAACAAGAGCTTATATCATCGTTATCGCGGGCATTACCGCCGTGTTCCTTGTAGCGTTTGTCCTTGAGTGTGCAAGAGCTTATAAGCAGAACGGCGTTTTCGGAGGAGACCTTAACCGCTTCCTCGATACCGATTATTCGGCGCAGTTCGGAGACGACGAGAGCGACAGTGACGATGTGAAGACTCCGTTCGGCGGTCTTTTCCCGTTTAGCTTTGATGACAGCGACGATCTGTCCGGAGAAACAGATGACAGCGACGAGACGGCGCAGACCGACTCCGAGAAGCCAAAAGCTGTCATTGATTCCGATCTTAAATCGGCTCCCTCTATGGACTCCGTAACAAATCCTGCATCTGCAAACCTTGAAGCGAAGGATCAGCCGAAGGATATTGACTCCGCTGAGTATACGGCGCGCAGTGTGTACAAGAAGGTAACGAACTCCGTTGTGAGCGTCGTGGCTTATACGGAAGCGGAGTACGTCGGCGAGAAAGAATATAAGACGGGAACCGGCTCCGGTATGATCCTCTCCGAGGACGGATATATCCTCACAAACAGCCACGTTATCAACGACAGCAATACGTCGGGCGTCGAGGTCGTTACGACGAGCGGTGAAAGATACGCCGCGGCGTGCGTCGGCTACGATACGAGAACCGACCTGGCCGTCATTAAGATCGACGCCGAAGGGCTTTCTCCCGTCACGTTCATGAATTCCGATCAGCTCGAGGTGGGGCAGGACGCTATCGCGATCGGCAGCCCCGGCGGCCTCGCTTATTCAAATTCGCTCACAAAGGGCGTCGTTTCTGCGCTCAACAGAACGGTGCCGACGAATACGCTCGTTTCGTATATTCAGACGGACGCGGCGATCAACCCCGGTAACTCCGGCGGTCCGCTTCTTAACAGCGCCGGACAGGTGATGGGCGTAACAACCGTCAAGATCGCCAACACGGATTATGAGGGTATGGGCTTCGCGATCCCCTCAAATATGGCGATAGATATCGCAAACAGCCTTATCGCAAACGGATTCGTCTCCGGCAGAGTCCGCATCGGTATCCTCGGCTCAGTTTATACGGCAGGGCAGGCAGATGGAATCTACGGCATATCCATTATTGAGATATACGACGACTCTCCTCTCAAGGAAACGGACGTCCAGCCGGGCGACGTCATCACGGCGATCGACGGTAATCAGATCAGGGACTTCACGAATCTTTATTCGCTCCTCGGAGAGTATTCGGCAGGCGAGGCGGTGGAGCTTAATGTCTATCGTCCGCCGACACCCGGCAATGCGAGCAAGACCTTTTCGGTAACTGTCAAGCTGCTCTCTGACGAACGGTAAGGTAAAAAAATCATTGAGCTAATTATATTTCTATACTAAATAATCAGCTTGTGAATGAACATATTTACTACATAATTGCTGCATTTTTGTGCAATTATTCTTTTCCGGAATGAAAAAACGGAATTTGAAAAAATTTTTTGAAAAAAATTTGATTTTTTTCAAAAAAACTATTGGAATTTTACAAAAAATATAGTAAAATATATATGGTAGATATTTTACATATGGGTGGGATGATTTATGCGTGGAGTAAAAATTGTAAGTAGAACCGAAACTACGAAGATCATTGTAGATGATGAGACCAGACCGATCCCGATAATACTCTTCTTGCTCTTTACCGTTGCCACAACGGCGGTAAGTATCGTAGGTATTGTCAATCCGGAGCATCGTCGCCTTGCATTCATCATGGCAGTATGTTACTTTATCATCAGTGCCCTCCTCTTCACCGGCTATTCTACAACGGTATCGAAGCAGAGCACATATAAGTACAAGGTCATTGTTGCTGAAGGTACCGATATGGACGAGTTCTACGACAAGTACGAGGTCCTCACACAGAAGGGACGCGTTTACGAAGTCGTCGAAAGAAGTTAAGGTTGTTTACACAATTTTGCGGACAGCACCCAAGCTGTCCGCTTCTCCTTTTTACGGAAATACCGGGAGCGCTTTTCGCGTACTCCCGGTATTTTCTTTTACTGTGCAAATTCCGCAGTGAGCGGCGGTTCCTTTACCCTCAGCGATATGAGCGCGCCTGTTGAGCGGTCCGTTTCGAGCGTGTACGACACGGCTCCGGCGCTTCCCTCCCATACTGCCGTGTCGGAGTCTGAGGGCTGCGCTGCCGGCGTCAGAGCGCCCTCAGATGCCGCGTCCTTCATCACGTCGCGGATAAGCTGCGGCAGCGCCCGTGCGCTCAGCCGTGAATTATCGGCGGTGAGGCTCAGGTCGCCGAATGTTATCCTGCACCCCTGCGGCGTGAAGGAGTAAACGTGCCCGTTCAGCGAGGGCGGCGACGTGAAGCCTATCGTCGTTATCCCGGATAGCGTGTTCGTAACGGTCGCGGTGCAGCTTAGCCCGGAGCACTTTATCGTACAGCGCGCTCCGGAAAGCTCCGTCACGGGAGACGCCGGCGCAGCAGACGCGCACCCGGTAAAGAGAATCATGAGCAATAGCGCTAAAGCAATTATCCTTTTGATCCCGATCACAGCCTTCCCGATCTTATTTATCAAAGATTTCTGCGTCGCGTTTTTTTCACACAGCGCCGGGAACACCCGGTCACATTATATACTTTATCGCTTCGATAACGTCTCTTCCCGTCACGCAGGAGGCGGACATCTCGTCAACGCATTCGTCGGCGGCGAAGCCGTGCAGGTAAACGCCTGCAGCCGCAGCTTCAAGAGGCGGAATCCCCTGGCAGACGAGCGCGCCGATTATCCCTGCGAGAACGTCGCCGCTGCCGCCCTTCGCAAGGCAGCCGTTGCCTGTGGGGTTTACAAAGGTGTCGGAGCCGTCCGTAACGATCGTCCCGACGCCCTTCAATACGACGACGCAGCCGTGAGCCTTCGCAAATGCTTCCGCCGTACCCTTGCGGTCACTCTGCACCTCGCTCACAGTCGTTCCGCAGAGGCGCGACATCTCGCCGGGGTGCGGTGTGACGATGGTCGGCGCGCTGCGCTCCTTTAATATATCTGTATGCCCCGAAATGCAGTTTAGACCGTCTGCGTCAAGAATTACAGGTCTTTCACACTTTTTGAGCAGCGCTTCGGTGAGCGCCTTAGTATCGTCCGTCACTCTCATGCCGCAGCCGATAACGGCGGCGGTGGAGCCGTTAAGCTCCGTAAGGATCCGCTCGGTACTGTCGGCGCGGAGCGTTCCGCCGTCGGAGACCGGAAGCGGAACGAAGACGTTCTCCCAGAGATTCGCTGCACAGATGGAGTAGATGCTCTCCGGGATCACCATTTTAACGATCCCGGCGCCCGTCGTCACGGCGGCGCTGCCGCAGAGCATAGCCGCGCCTGCCATTCCGTAGCTGCCGCATACGCAGCAGAGTGTTCCGAATGTTCCTTTGTTGCAGTCCGCGTCGCGCTTTTCATTGAGCGTGTCAATAACGTGGTCGAAATTCACGGCTGCGGCGATGTCGGTGTTCTGTCGGAAATCAAACATTTTCATACGTATCACTCATTTCGTTCGGCGGAGCCTGCCGCCTTTCTTATAGATTATTATTCATCGAAGCAGGCGAATTATTCAGGCGGCAGCTCGTAAGCAGGCTTTGCGGCGCCTTTTAAAAAAAGCGGCGGCATTTTCGTGCCGCCTGCTCCTTATTTTTTCTTGTTTTTCTTTGAGCTGCCTTCCTTCGGCTTCTCCTCGGATTTCTCCTCCTGCTCGGGCTGCTTCTTTTCAAGAGCCGGCTTCTTATCAGCCTTCGCGGTTTTTGCGCCCTTGCCGAAAGCACCCGATCTGAAAAGCTCCGCCTTGACATTCGTCCTCAGATACGGCTTCATCGCCTCGAGCGTCTTTTCGTCCGGCGAAAAGAGCAGCAGACAGTCGCCGTTGAACTTTTCAAGGTGCATCTCGGCGGCGTAAACGTCGTCTCCGTTTTCCGTCACGCTCGCGTTGAAGTATTTGCGGAAGTTCTTGCCGGAAAGCTCGGCGTCCTTCAGCTTGCGAAGCGTGTTGAGCTTCTTGATGTCAACGCTGATGATGCGCTTGCGGCTGCGCTTTGCGATGATCTTGTCAATCGTGATATTGCTGTTTGTTACGGCGTACTCATATTCCGTGTACATACCGGTCACGAGGTAATATGAGCCGTAAATTGCAAAGAAAAACGCGCATACCGCGACGATAACAAAGTACCTCGTGCCAATATCGTAGATGCCGAGAAGCAAAAAAATTGCCGGAACGGCGAATATGAGCAACAGGTATACAACGAGCTTTGCGACGTGTTTGCCGTTGTTCTTGCGGACAACGAGCTGTTCGTGAAATGAATCCATTGCAGTTCACACTCCTTACCGATATATCATACCATATTCGCCCGATTTTTTCAAGAAAATCCCTTGAAAAAGCAGAGAAAAGATGATATAATTATGGATACTGGGGAAAAATCCATCCCCCTTTAGAAAGAATATCCCAAAAAACGCTGTGATGAAGTACAGTACCGCTGCCGCGCCCGGCAAAAGAGAGTGCGGGCCTTGGGCTGAAAGCCCGCTTGACCGGTGGCTGCGGAAAATTCACTTCGGAGCGGCAGAGCTTAAAGCGCAAGTGCAAGTAGGCTCTGACGGTGCGCCCGTTACGCGCAAATGAGCGCCCGGCTGTGTCGGGCGGAATCCGGGTGGTACCACGGCTTGTTCGTCCCTGTGAAGCGGCTTTCGCTGAGTCACAGGGCTTTTTTGTTGGGATTTTCAGATGCGAATACGATATGAAAGGAACGAAGATCATGAAGGAAAAGCTCGAAGAGATCCGCGAGCGTGCAAAGCAGGAGCTTGCCGCCGCGGCAGCAGTTGAAAACGTCGAAGAGCTGAGGATCAAGTACGCCGGCAAGAAGGGCGAGCTTACGCAGATCCTGAAGCAGATGGGCAAGCTCTCACCGGAGGAGAGGCCGGTTATCGGTCAGCTTGCAAACGAGGTGCGCTCGTTTATCGAGACGGCCGTCGAGACAAAGAAGGCGCAGCTTGCAGAGGCGATGCTCGAAAAGCAGCTGGAGAACGAGAAGCTCGACGTAACGCTTCCTGCCGATATCACTCCGCTCGGACACAAGCACCCTCTCTCGATCGTTCTCGACGAGATCAAGGAGATATTCGTCGGAATGGGCTTCGAGATCGTTGACGGTCCCGAGGTCGAGTACGATTACTACAACTTTGAAGCGCTCAATATCCCCAAGGATCACCCCGCAAGGGATACGCAGGATACGTTCTACATCACGGACAATATCCTGCTCAGAACGCAGACGTCGCCCGTTCAGGTGCGCGTAATGGAGAAGCAGAAGCCGCCGATCAGGATCATCTCTCCCGGCCGCGTCTTCCGCAGCGACGCCGTAGACGCTACGCATTCTCCGCTGTTCCATCAGATAGAGGGACTTGTCGTCGATAAGGACATCACCTTCGCCGACCTGAAGGGCACGCTTGAGACGTTCATAAAGCGCCTCTACGGCGAGGAGAGCGTCGTTCGCTTCCGTCCGCACCACTTCCCGTTCACGGAGCCGAGCGCCGAGGTAGACGTTCAGTGCTTCTCATGCAAGGGCAAGGGCTGCCGCGTCTGCAAGAACGAGGGCTGGATCGAGATCCTCGGCTGCGGCATGGTACACCCGAAGGTGCTTGAAAACTGCGGCATAGATCCGGAGGTGTACTCCGGTTTTGCGCTCGGTCTCGGTCTGGAGCGCGTCGCTATGCGCCGCTACGGCGTGGACGATATGCGCCTTTTCTACGAGAACGATACGAGATTCCTCTCGCAGTTTGAATGATCAAGGGGGTACACGGCTATGAATTTATCACTCAGATGGTTAAAGGAATTTGTTGATATAGGCGACGTCGCGCCGAGAGATTTCTCCGAGGCGATGACTATGAGCGGCTCGAAGGTCGAGCTGTTTGAAAAAGAGGGAGAGAAGATCGACAAGATCGTCGTCGGAAGGATCATCTCCAAGGAGAAGCACCCCGACGCCGACAAGCTGATCGTCTGCAAGGTCGATATCGGTCAGGAGATACAGGTTGTGACGAACTGCACATACCTCAGCGAGGGCGATCTCGTTCCTGTTATTCTCGATAAGGGCCATTACTACGAAGGATCCGCGATCAAGCAGCTCAAAAAGGGCAAGATGCGCGGCGTGCTCAGCGAGGGTATGTTCTGCTCCGTCACGACGCTCGGACTTACGGCTCACGAGTTTCCGTACACCGATCCGGAGAAGGTGTTCGTCCTTCAGGATGATCCCGACTTAAAGCCCGAACCCGGCATGACGATCCAGCAGGCTCTCCGCTACGACGACGTAAAGGTGGAGTTTGAGATCACCTCCAACCGCCCCGACTGCTTCTCAGTGATCGGTCTCGCGAGAGAGGCTGCGGCTACCTTCGGCAAGGAGCTTAAGCTCCACACACCGGAGGTAAAGCCGACGGGAAGGCCGAGCGACGGTATGCTCGGGGTTACGGTTCACGAGCCGGAGCTTTGCCCGATATACAGCGCGAGGATCGTCGAGAACGTCCGCGTAAAGCCGTCTCCGCTGTGGCTCAGAGAGCGCCTCAGAGCGATGGGCGTCCGTCCGATCAACAACATCGTAGACATCACAAACTACGTCATGCTCGAGTACGGTCAGCCTATGCACGCCTTCGACCTGCGCTTCATCAAGGACGGAAAGATCAACGTCCGTCTTGCGCGCGAGGGCGAGACGATCACAACTCTTGACGGCGTTGAGAGACAGCTTCTCCCGACAAACCTCGTTATCGCCGACGCAGAGAAGCCCGTGGCGATCGCAGGCGTAATGGGCGGCGAATACAGCGGAATCATGGACGACACGACGACGATCGTCTTCGAGTGCGCGAACTTCAACGGCTCGTCCGTCCGCCTCACGGCGAAGTCTCAGAACATGAGAACGGACTCCTCCGCGCGCTACGAGAAGGGACTTGATCCGAACTCCGTACGCCCTGCCCTCGACAGAGCGTGTGAGCTTGTACAGCTTCTCGACGCAGGCGACGTCCTCGACGGCATCATCGTTGACGACCACTCAAAGCGCGAGCCGCTCAGAATCAAGCTCAACGCCGATTGGGTGAATCACTTCCTCAACACGCAGCTCTCGTTCGACGAGATGAAGGCTATCCTCGAGAAGATCGACTGCAAGCTCGACGGCGACGATATAATCGTTCCGACGTTCCGCCCCGACCTTCTCCACAAGGCCGATATCGCCGAGGAGATCGCGCGCTTCCACGGCTACAATACGATCGAATCAACTCCTCTCTCCGGCGGCGCGCAGGGCAAGTTCTCCGTCCGCCAGAAATTTGACATGAATATAACGAATACGCTGATCGCGCTCGGTCTCGACGAGATCATGACGTATTCCTTCATCAGCCCCAAGTATTACAACAAGGTCATGATGCCGGAGGATCATCCGCTCAGGAATTCCGTCGTGATCTCAAATCCGCTCGGCGAGGACACCTCCATCATGAGAACGACGGCGTTCCCGTCCATGCTCGAGATCCTCTCCAAGAACTACAACAACCGCAACGAGTACGCATACCTCTTCGAGATCGCGCGCGAGTACCGCCCGACAACTCCCGACAAGCTCCCCGACGAGAAGAACGTCCTCACCGTCGGAATGTACGGCGGCGGAGTAGACTTCTTCAAGGCGAAGGGCGTCGCTGAGGAGGTAATGAAGCGCTCCGGCGTCGAGAACTACGAGTTTGAGCAGTCGTGCGATTCCTTCGGCTACCACCCCGGACGCTGCGCCAGGATCCTCATTAACGGCGAGATGATCGGTATTCTCGGCGAGGTACACCCGAAGGTGCAGCAGAATTACGGCATCGGCACGAGAATTTACGCCTTCAGCATCAACACGGACAAGCTCTTCGAGAACGCTCAGCTTGAAAAGCACTATACTCCGCTTCCGAAGTATCCGGCAGTTACGCGCGACATCGCCGTTACGTGCAGCAGGGAAACGCCCGTAGCCGTCCTTGAGAAGGCGATCAGAGAGGGCGCAGGCAAGTACCTCGAGAGTGTGAAGCTCTTTGACGTTTACG
>CADAYJ010000003.1 GCA_902792115.1 uncultured Ruminococcus sp.
CGTCTCTCATATCTCACCTCTGAAAAACCTGGTAATGAAGAGGCTCTGCCTCTCCATTTTGTATGCCTTCGCTATGAGCAGTGCCACCGATACACCAAGTATCCCCAAAAAGAGCAGCATTGGCTTGTTGGCTGCCAGAGCCTCCTGCGTCCCCGGTCTGAAGAGATAAATGAACCAGAGCATTGAAGACAGCAGGTTGAAGCCTATGTGCATGAGCACTGCATAAAATATATTGTCTTCCTGTATCGAAACCTTTCCTATCAGCCAGCCCATAAGGAATGCATAGACCATCCAGAGTGCCGAGCCGTGCAGGAAAGCAAAGCGGCTCTTATGTCGGCTATCGAACGTCTTACCGAGATAAAGTCCAATATGTCCGACTTTTGCGGCTGGAATCAGCTCCAGCATTCCTTCCACCATGCCAAGACCTGCACGCAGGATCGGAACGACGGCGATCTTCTTTCCGGACAGCACCGGAGTCATGCACTTCTCGATCGGCGTTTCTATCTCGACGTCCGTCGTCGGAAGGCTCCTGAGAGACTCGAACGCCATGAGCATAGCGATCTCCTGAACGAGGCTGCGAAATTCACCCGTACCGGTATTCTTATCGCGCAGAAGCGATATCTTATGCTTGATAAGCGGATGATCCATTATTATGATATTCCCGTTATTTCCCATTGTCTTCTTCCTTTCCGTATTATTGTTATATGATGTGTTCTCATTATACAACACGTGTCGGGATTTGTCAATTTACATTTGCCGCCAAGCGGACGCCGGCAGTTCCGGCGAGAGATTTTCAGTATTATGACCTGTCCCCGCGCTTGTTACTGACCACAATAATCTTACACTATAGGAGGCGGCAGCTTTTCAACAATAATGGGCAGCGGAAAGACCGCTGCCCGTGTGTTGTGTCAATATCAGTTTGTATCGGTTATCAGTACATTCCGCCCATGTCCGGTGCGGGAGCTGCCGGTACGGGAGGCTCCTTGACGTCCGTTACGAGGGACTCCGTCGTGAGCACCATTGCCGCAACGGAAGCCGCGTTCTCGAGTGCGGAGCGCGTTACCTTCGTAGGATCTACGATGCCGGCGGAGATCATGTCTGTGTACTCCTCCGTGAGTGCGTTGAAGCCGTAGCCCGTCTTGCCGGAGTTGCGGATATTCTCAACGATAACGGAGCCTTCGAGACCTGCGTTGGAAGCGATCTGGCGAACCGGCTCCTCAAGAGCCTTGAGAACGATCGCTACGCCCGTCTTCTCGTCGCCCTCTGCCTTGTCAAGCTCTGCTGCGACTGCCGGAGCTGCGTTCATGAGAGCCGTGCCGCCGCCTGCTACGATGCCTTCCTCGACGGCTGCCTTTGTAGCCGCGAGAGCGTCCTCGATGCGGAGCTTCTTCTCCTTCATCTCGATCTCTGTTGCAGCGCCGACCTTGATAACAGCTACGCCGCCTGCGAGCTTCGCGAGTCTCTCCTGGAGCTTCTCCTTGTCGAATTCGGACGTTGTTGTCTCGAGCTGAGCGCGGATCTGAGATACTCTTGCAGCGATGTCTGCGGAGTTGCCTGCGCCGTCTACGATGATCGTGTTCTCCTTGTCAACCTTTACCTGGCGTGCGCGGCCGAGCTGAGCCATATCCGTGTCCTTGAGCTCGAGGCCGAGGTCGGAGCTGATGACCTGAGCGCCCGTGAGGATCGCGATATCCTGGAGCATCTCCTTCCTTCTGTCGCCGAAGCCCGGAGCCTTGACGGCAACGCACGTAAATGTGCCTCTGAGCTTGTTGAGGATAAGCGTTGTAAGAGCCTCGCCCTCAACGTCCTCTGCGATGATGAGGAGCTTTGCGCCCTGCTTTACGATATTCTCGAGGATCGGGAGGATCTCCTGTGTGGAAGAGATCTTCTTGTCTGTTACGAGGATATACGGATCGTCAAGCTCTGCGACCATCTTGTCAGTATCTGTTACCATGTACGGAGCGATGTAGCCGCGGTCAAACATCATGCCCTCGACTACCTCGGAGTAAGTCTCCGCCGTCTTGCTCTCCTCAACGGTGATAACGCCGTCGTTGGAGACCTTCTCCATAGCCTCTGCGATGAGCTTGCCGATGTATTCGTCGCCGGAGGAAATAGTAGCAACTCTTGCGATATCGTCGGAGCCGCTTACCTTCTGCGAGTTGTCGATCACTGCCTTGACAGCCGCCTCAACGGCGCTCTGAATGCCCTTCTTGAGGATCATCGGGTTAGCGCCTGCCGTTACGTTCTTCATACCCTCGCGGATAAGAGCCTGCGCGAGAAGCGTAGCCGTCGTAGTACCGTCGCCGGCTGCGTCGTTCGTCTTGACGGAGACCTCCTTGACGAGCTGCGCGCCCATGTTCTCGAACGGATCGTCAAGCTCTATCTCCTTGGCGATCGTCACGCCGTCGTTCGTGATGAGCGGAGAGCCGAACTTCTTGTCGAGAACGACGTTTCTGCCCTTCGGTCCGAGTGTGATCTTAACTGTATCTGCGAGCTGATCCACGCCTGCCTTCAATGCCTTGCGTGCTTCCTCACCGTAAATGATCTGCTTTGCCATTTTGCATTACCTCCGTTATTTCGATTACTCTACGACAGCAAGAATGTCGGACTGACGAACGATCGTGTATTCCTCGCCGTCGAGCTTTACCTTCGTGCCTGCGTAGCTGTTTGTAATGACCTTATCTCCGACCTTGACCGTCATAACGACCTCGTTGCCGTCAACCATGCCGCCGGGACCTACCTCAACGACCTCTGCGATCTGGGGCTTCTCCTGAGCTGCCGCCGCGAGAACGATGCCGCTCGCCGTCTTCTCCTCTGCCTTCTCGGCTTTAAGAACGACTCTGTCGGAAAGTGGTTTGATTGTCATAATAAAATTCCTCCTTAGAATCAGTTAGCTGTTATAATTAGCACTCTGTATCTCTGAGTGCTAATTATATTCTATACCATTTCTCTCCAAAAATCAAGTCCTATTTTGTTCTTAACAATTTTTTTACAATCACGCCCCTCATCACCGAGCTGACCTCTATTGTATTTTTATTTTCGTGATGATAGAATTATAACAGTAAGAAACAATACGCCGGCAGCGTATAGATCTAATGTGACTTTTTTTTAAAAAAAATGAAAAAAGCAGGATTTCTTCAGACGAACTTGAGACGGCGGTATTATACTATAAACAACAAAGCAACAAGGACGGTGCAGAAATTATGGAATTCAGCCTGCTTCACCCGGCGGACTCCGCCGCTGTATACAACGTACTTCCGCCCCAGGCGATCAACGACCTTTCCGTTGACTACCTGTGCGCCGCGCTGACAGACGACGCATTCGAGCGCGGCTCCCTAAAAAACCTCATGACGAACCTCACGGCGGACGAGGAGGTCATTCGCTACCGCTGCGACGTTTTTGACGACCTTTACCGCTGCCCTCAGCTTCGCCGGGAGCTTGAGCAGCTTCTCGCAAAGCTCAGCGACCTGCGCGAGCTGGAGAAATTCAAGAAGGACTCCGACGCCTCCGACATCTGGGCGCTCATAAACCGTCTGCGCGAGATCGACGGCTACGTAGAGTGCATAACGAGCATCAAGAGCGTGCTCGAGAGCGCCGATATAAAATCGCGCGGACTGCTCGATCTTCTCGCGATCGTAACGGATATACACGACCACTCCGGCTTCCCGGAGATAAAGAAGGATATCATCGAGGCGATGGAGATCGCAAAGCAGATAAAGAGCGTCACGATCGGCGTGAATCTCGACAATCTCCTGCGCCCGGTGAACGCCGGCATCATCTCCGTAAACAAATTTACGATCGGCGAGAGCGGCATTCTCCGCAGCTTCATGGGGCACCTCTCGCAGAACAGCGTTGAGCTAAACGAAAACAGAGGCTTCGCGAGCATGAAATCGTTCCATCCGCAGAATCCCGGCTCGATAAAGCTCGGCGTGGGTGATCCGAGCCTGCTCGGAGACGGCGTTCCGACGGGAGCCGATCCGCTTTCCGGAGCGCTCACAAAGACAATGACGGCGATCGTCAAGAAGATCGTCCGCTCGATCAAGGGCACTCTCCACAAGTATATCAGCGTAAGCGGCTTCACGCTCGTGTCGCTCGTGCCGGAGATCGTCTTCTATATCCGCTGGGCGGACTTTATGGATAAGCTGATCGAAAAGGGGCTTACGCTCTGCAAGCCGGAGATCCTTCCGCCGGAGCGCAGGGAGCTTTTCGCCAGGGAGCTTTACAATATGAAGCTCGCGATCAAGGTCGGTCTCGGCGAAGAGATAGAGATCGTCGGCAACGACTTCGAGTTCTCCGACAAGGCGCGGATCTACATCATGACGGGGCCTAACAGAGGCGGCAAGACGACGTTCACCCAGGCCGTGGGGCTTGCGTTCCTGCTCGCGCAGAACGGCATTTACGTACCTGCCGAGTCGTTCGCGTTCAGCCCGTGCGACAACATATTCACGCACTTCCCTGCCGACGAGAACGAGACGGTCGATCTCGGAAGGCTCGGCGAGGAATCGCAGCGCATCGCCGATATTTTCAAGACCGCAACGAACGAAAGCCTGCTCCTCTTCAACGAGAGCCTTGCGACGACTAACGTCTCCGAGGGCTTGTACATCGCGAAGGACGTCGTTAAAGCGATGCGGTACATCGGCACGCGCACGATCTTCAACACGCATATGCACGAGCTTGCGAGAGACCTCGACACGCTCAACGGAAGCACCGAGGGCACGAGCCGCGTTGAGAGCCTTATCACCGGCATAGACCACGGCGCGCGCTCCTTCAAGGTCTCCATCGCGCCGCCTCAGGGCGTATCCTACGCGCGCGACATCGCCGTGAAATACGGCGTTACGTTCGAGCAGATCAAGGCGTCTCTTGAGTGACGGCGTCATTGCGCGAGCATTTTCGCCCGGATATAAAAGCACGCCCCTTGCGCTGATGCACAAGGGGCGTTTTGGTGGGAACTACAGGGCTCGAACCTGTGACCCTCTGCTTGTAAGGCAGATGCTCTCCCAGCTGAGCTAAGCTCCCGAAGGTTTCATAAACTTTTGTTATTATACCAGCAGAAAGAAAAAAAGTCAAGTGTTTTTTAAAAAAATATTTGTTTAATTCTCGTTGATATATTAAAAATTTCAGTACATAAAGTATAATATAATAAAAGAGGAACTACATCTGAATTTGGAGATGGTTAGCAGTTACCGAAGCCAATATTTCATCGTATATCTGCCGAGATAAATACAAGTCTTATAAGATTTTTTACAAAAACTTTATATCCCCTGAGAATTATTCTTTGAATCCATTGACAAACCTGTCGGTTTGCTGTATAATTACACAAGGTATCTTGCGTTTAGATATCTTTACCGGATCGTCGGGCGTTTCGCATCGCCCGTTCGACACGGTTCGCACTCATCGCCTGCGCCCGGTGCCTGGGGCAAAGGCCGCAGAGTGTCGCCTCCGATCCGGTTTTTGATATATACTGATTGTGGAGAAGGAAAAAGCTATGGGTATTTCAGAAAATCTTAAAAAGGGCACGTCTGAGCTGCTTATCCTGTATCTTCTGAAGAGCCAGGATATGTACGGCTACCAGATCGCCCACGAACTCAAGACAAGAAGTGACGATGAGTTTGTTATGCCTGAGGGTTCTCTCTACCCCACACTCTATCGCCTTATCGAAAAGGGCGTTGTTTCCGACAGAATGGAAATTGTTGGGAAGAGACTTCGCAAATATTACCACCTCGAACCTAAAGGCGTAGAGTATCTCAATTCGATCACCGACGAGTACAGGCGTATCAACGAAGGTATTCGTAAGGTACTTGACGGATTGCAGGCACAAGATACTAAAGCATAATAAACTCAAATCGGTGACCGGCGGGTACGCTCCGCCGGTCATTTTTTTATAATAATAATCGCGGCGCGGACAGTCTGAGTCCGCGCCGTGAGTCATTTATCAACAATAAATTTATTTCAGCTCCTCCAGGAATTCTCTGATCCTGCTGAGAGCCTCCTTGATGTGCGCCACGGAGTAGGAATACGAGACGCGGACGAAGCCCTCGCCGCTTTCGCCGAACGCATTGCCCGGGACGACCGCCACGCTCTTGGAGTAGAGCAGCTTTTCGGCGAACTCCTCCGAGCTGAGTCCCGTTGACTTGATGCACGGGAACACGTAAAACGCGCCGAGCGGCTCAAAGCAGGTAAGCCCCATGTCGTTGAACGCCTTGACGATCAGCCTGCGGCGCATATCGTACTGCTCGCGCATATGCTCGATATCGGCGTCGCCGTTTTTGAGCGCCTCGATCGCCGCGTACTGCGACGTCGTCGGCGAGCTCATGATGCCGTACTGGTGCAGCTTCGTCATCTGCGCGATAAGCTCGGAAGGGCCGAGCGCGTAGCCGAGGCGCCAGCCTGTCATAGCGTACGTTTTGGAGAAGCCGCTCACGACGATCGTGCGCTCCTTCATGCCCTTGATCGAAGCGAAGGAGACGGGCTTTGCTCCGCCGTACGAAAGCTCCGCGTAAATCTCGTCGGAGAGGACGATAAGGTCGTGCTTCTCGATCACCTCGGCGATAGCCTCGTAGTCCTCGCGGCTCATGGAGGCGCCCGTCGGGTTGTTCGGGTAAGGGAGGATCAGCAGCTTCGACTTGTCCGTGATCTTCTCCTCCAGCTCCTCCGGCGTGAGGCGGAAATCGTTCTCGGCCTTCGTCTCGATTATGACGGGCGTACCGTCTGCCATCGCGGACAGCGGCTCGTAGCACACGAACGACGGCTCGGGGATAAGCACCTCGTCGCCCTCCTCAAGGATAACGCGCAGCGCGGCGTCGATCGCCTCGGAGCCGCCGACCGTTACGAGGACGTCCTCGCCCGGATCGTACTTAACGCCGAAGCGGCGGTCAAAGTATGTGCATATCTCCTCGCGAAGCGCCGTGAAGCCGCGGTTCGGGGAGTAAAACGTCTTGCCCTTTTCGAGTGATTCGATGCCTGCCTGTCGGATATGCCAAGGTGTTTTGAAATCCGGCTCACCGACGCTCAGCGAAATGACGTTTTCCATCTCGCTCGCGATATCGAAGAACTTACGGATACCCGAGGGCTTTGTGTTCTTAATCTTACTGTTTATAAAGCGATCGTAATCCATTATACCATACATTCCCTTTCGTCTTTATCTGTGCCGAGATTCTGCATATCGGTCATGTTCGATTTGTACTTCGTGAGGATAAAGTGGGTGTCGGCGGAGAGCACGGAGTCAAGCGGCGAAAGACGCCTTGCGACGAACATTGCGATATCCTGGATCGTGCTGCCCTTAACGAACACAGCGAGATCATAATCTCCTGCCATGAGGTATACGCCCTCGACCTCTTCAAACGCCATGATCCTCTCGGCTACCTCGTCGAAGCCCTTGTCGCGCTTCGGCGCAACGCGAAGCTCGATGAGCGCTCTTGCTTCCGAGCCGGGAACCTTTTCCCAGTTGATAAGCGCGTTGTACGCTCTGATAACGCCCGTCTTCTCATACTCCCTGATCTGCGCGGCGATATCGTCGGCCGTTGTGCCGAGCATCGCTGCAAGCTCCTCGTTGGAATATCTGCAGTTTTCCTGCAAAAGCTCAAGTAAACGATTTTTCATGGTGATCTGCTCCTTTGTTTAATGATATTTATTCAGACGTCTCTCCCTCGCCGGGCTTTTGCCGCTCCGGCGTCCGGGGGAGCTTTCTTTTGTTTTCAGTGGTCGAGAACGCGCACGCGGCGTAATCCCCGCCCTCGTAGCGCACCATGCAGACGGCGGCGTAACCGAGGATAAGCCAGAAAAACTCGACCATAAACGTAACGTCGTATACCATCGTCCGCTCAAAGAACGCATAGATGCAGTAAGCGGCGATGAACGACGCGAGGCACGGGAAAATGTCGCTGCGGATAGTGGGCTTCACAGCGAACAGATCGCACGCCATGCGCTTGCCGAGGCATATCGCGAACGCAATAAAAAGCGCAAAGCCGATAAATCCCGAGCAGACGAACACGGTAAGATACCCGTTGTGGAAGTCGCTGTATTTCATTTTGTTGTTGTTGTAGCGGTTGCCGTACTTTGTGATCTCGCCCTTTCCCACGCCGAAAACGGGGTGGTGCTTTATGACGTTCACGCCCTGTTTGAACAGCTTGATACGTCCGCTGTCGATGTTGCTGTTCATGTGCTCGAACGTGATGTTGTTCAGCTCGTCGTCGCTGTCGTCGAAGACATTGGCGGACTCGGACGGGCGGCTGACCGTCTGAGAGGCTCCCGTCTGAACGAAAAATCTGACGGAGAACACTCCGACCGCGACAACGACGAGCAGCGCCGCCAGCGCAAAGCCGCGTCTTACCGCGACGCCGATCTTTATATCCTTGCCTCCGAAAAGCCTGTAACAGACGTAAATGACGATATAGCAGACGATAATAAGCATCGCCGCATTGGAATCGGTGAGAAAGATAACGGCGAGGTTGAGCGCCGCGGAGAGAAATATCACCGCGCGCCTGCGCTTCGTCATTTTTTTGCCGGACGTCTTCTCGAAAAAGTCTCCCTGCCAAAGGATATGACAGCAGAAAAGCGCGCAGAACGCTGTAAACGCCATAAGGTTCGGGTTGAAGTAAACTCCGGTGAACCTGTTTTCGTAAACGACGAGGTAGCCGAAATAGTACGACACGCTGCGCCCGACGCTGTACAGAGAGATGAGGCTTATTACATTGAGCACGTTGGAAAGCCACATCATCACGGTACAAAGCACGTATATCTCACGGTATATATGCCGCCTTCCGTCCTCGCTCTCCGCCTCGGTGTGAAGCCCGTAGAAGAGGAAGAATATGATCGGCATATTCAAGACCATGCCGACGCTCTCCCAGAAGCCGCGGTCATAGCCCTGCAATACGATCGTGAGGATATTCGTTCCGATGAACGCCAGCAGCCAGCCGTAGTAATTAACTTTTTTTATATTATAGGAATGAACATACCTTCTCACGACGATGCCGATGCCCCACATAAAGATAAGCACCGCGCAGACAATCGCGGGAACGCTGATATATCCGATCTGACATAAGATCAAGTCAACGACGAACGCAACGCGGAACACGGAGGTGTTGTCGCGTAGGTTTGCCGGCAGACCTTTTCCTTGCTCCACCCTATCACCGCCATTCGCATCGCCGCACAAAGCGCGGCTCGATGAGAAGCCGTTCGCCGAAATATCACGGCGAAGGTTCAGAAGAAGACCTTGACAACTGTCATGACTACTGTATATATATCGTAAAATACGCTGAATTTCTCAATATATTGGAGGTTATACTCCATCTTTTGCGGAAGTATCTCCTCGATATACGCCTTCTCAACGTCCGCCGCCTTTTCGAGGATCTCCTCCTCGTTCCGGTAGAGAATGCTCGTCATGGAGGTGACGCCCGCCGGCATAAGAAGCGTGGCGTACATCTCAGGCGTATACGCCTTGACGTACCGCTCGACCTCGGGGCGCGTTCCGACGAAGCTCATATCGCCGGCGATCACGTTGAATATCTGCGGCAGCTCGTCGAGCCTGAGCTTTCGCAGTGCGCGGCCGACCTTTGTGATGCGGCTGTCGGAGCCGGAGGTCACCTGCGCGTTCTTTGAGTTGTCGTTTACATACATCGTCCGGAACTTGAATATCCGGAACACCTTTCCGCCCGTCGTCACCCTTCTCTGGCGGAAAAAGACGGGGCCGGGCGAATCCGCCCGAACGGCCGCCGCGATAACGCCCATCGGGATCAGCAGGATCACCGTAAGGACGAGGGCGAACAGTATATCGAAAAGCCTCTTGAAGAAAAGGCTGACTTTTTTGTGCTTCAATATTTCATAATACTTTGCGACCTCGTCCGTCTGCATTTCGGGCGGAAGCGAGGAAAAAACAGGTAAAAGCATATGTTTCTCCGTACCGCGCTGAGCGGCCTTTTTAAATTGGGCGAATGCGCCTCCATATTCCGCGCAATTATTCGCCGTATGTGTTCTAAAATAAGTGTGATAAATGATCGGAGGTCTTGACCATGCTTGTTAAAACCGTTTTCGACAGCGGCGAGCTAACGGCGCTGCTGTCCGGCGACATCGACCACCACACCGCGCGAACTATGCGGCTCGTCATAGACGGCGATATTGAACGGTACCGCCCCGAAAGCCTGCTGCTCGACTTTCGCCGCGTGCGGTTCATGGACAGCTCCGGCATCGGCCTTATCATGGGGCGCTGCCGGCTGATGCAGCTTTGCGGAGGGCGCGTCCGGCTGGAAAACATACCGCCGACGCTCGAAAGGCTGATCGCGCTTTCGGGAGTCCGCTCGCTGACCGATGAAGGGAGATGATCCGATATGGATATACTTAATGAAATGACGCTTACGTTTTCGAGCAAAAGCATGAACGAAAACTTTGCGCGCGCCGCCGTGAGCGCGTTTCTGCTGCCGCTCGATCCGACGATCACGGAGCTTGCCGACGTGAAGACAGCCGTCTCGGAGGCCGTCACGAACGCGATAATTCACGGCTACGAATACGGGGAGGGGACGATCACCCTCGGAGCAAAGATATACTCAAACGGGCGAGTCGTTATCAGGATACGCGACAAGGGAAAGGGCATCGAGGACATAAAGCAGGCGATGGAGCCGCTTTTCTCGACCGTGGGAGGCGAAAGAGCCGGGCTTGGCTTTGCCGTCATGCAGAGCTTCATGGACGATCTTCGCGTCACGTCGAGAAAGGGCGGCGGAACGACGGTGACGATGGAGAAATACATCATTCGCCGCAGCAGAGCCGTACAAAGCGATGAAAACGACTGACGCGCGCGCTGCCGCCGACAAGAATCTCGGCCTCGTCCACGCCGCCGCAAACCGCTTTCGCGGACGCGGGATCGAGTATGATGAGCTTTTTTCCGCGGGCTGCCTCGGACTTGTCAAGGCGTGCGACCGCTTTGACGAAAGCCGCGGCCTTTGCTTCTCGACATACGCCGTTCCGCTGATCCTCGGAGAGATAAAAAGTCTTTTCCGGAAGGGCGGCGCGCTGAAGGTGAGCAGAAGCCTGAAGGAGCTTTCCGTCAAGGTGAGCCGTGCGCGCAGCGATTACATAGCGCGCTTCGGCTGCGAGCCGACCGTCAGAGAGCTTTCCGCCCTCTCCGGGGTGAGTGAGGAGCAGACCGTCGAGGCGCTCTGCGCCTGCCGCCAGCCGCTCTCGCTGTCGTTCCCGTCCGCAGACGAGGATCCTCTGTCGGTCTGCGATATCCCCGTGGATTCCGGCGAGGAAAGGCTCGCGGAGCGGCTGAGCCTTCGCCAGGAGATAGAGCGTCTCCCGGAGGAAGACCGCCGCCTTATCGAGCTTCGGTACTTCCGCTCCCTGACGCAGAGCCAGACTGCCCGTATCCTTGGCACGTCTCAGGTACAGATATGCCGAAGGGAGAAGAAGATCCTTTCAACGCTGAGGGAACGCCTGAGTTACTGAGCGATCATGCCGGAAACGATATCGCCGGCCTGAGCGATAGCCTCGCCGATCTTTGACACGTCCTTAGCGCCCGCCATTGCCATCTCGGGCTTGCCGCCGCCGTTGCCGCCGGTGAGCTGTGCCACCGCCTTTGCGACAGCACCTGCCTTAACGCCCGCCTTGACGGCTTCCTTCGTGCAGGCTGCCGCAAATGTGCCCTTGCCGCCGCTCCTGCCTGCGAGAACGACGATCGCCTTGCCGTTCCTGCTGACGATCTTGTCGCAGACGCCGCGAAGCATACCGGCGTCCGCCTCCTCGAGAACGCCCGTAAAGATGCTGAATCCCTTTTCCTGCCTCTCGGAGGAAGCGATCTTGTCCACCATTACGGCAGCGAGCTTGTTCTCAAGCTCCTCGATCTTGCGGTCCTTCTCGCGGATCGTCTCCATCGTCTTTTCGCTGCCCTTTGTAAGCTCCCACGGATTCGGGATCTTGAGCGTGCGCGCCGACTCGCAGACGATATCCTCAACGCTCTCGAGGTATTCGAGCACGCCTGCGCCCGTTACAGCCTCGATACGTCTAACGCCGGCAGCGGCAGACGCCTCCGTCTTGATGTGGAACAGACCGAGCTTCGAGGTGTTGTTTACATGAGTACCGCCGCAAAGCTCGACAGAGAAGCTGCCGGCCTTTACGACTCTTACGATATCGCCGTACTTCTCGCCGAAGAGCGCCATTGCGCCCATTTTTCTCGCCTCTTCGATCGGCATCTCCCTGTTTTCGATCTCGATCGCCTCAAGGATCTTCTTGTTTACGAGATTCTCGACCTGCTTTATCTCCTCAGGAGTCATTGCGGAGAAGTGAGTAAAGTCGAAACGGAGCTTCTCGTCCGTGACGAGCTGACCTGCCTGCTCAACGTGAGTTCCGAGAACGGTGCGCAGAGCCGCCTGAAGGAGATGAGCGCCCGTGTGGTTTCTCATGATAGCCTCGCGGCGATCCTCCTTGACACCGGCTTCAACGGCGCTTCCAACGCTCGCCATACCGCGCGTGATCTTCGCCTCGTGGAAGAAGATGCCGTTGTTGTTCTTCTTTGTATCTACGACGACTGCTTCAAAATCATCGCAGAAGATCGCGCCGGCGTCGCCGATCTGTCCGCCGCTCTCTGCGTAGAAGGGCGTTCTGTCGAGGATGATCACGACCTCGTCGCCCTCGTATGCAGCGTCTGCTCTCTGCTTGTCCTTGACGATAGCCGCGATCTTCGCGCTGCTCTTCATCTCGGTGTAGCCTGTGAATTCCGTCCCTGCGATATCGGAGAGATCAGTCGTATCGCTCACCCATGCGTCCGCGCCTGCGTTCTTTCTGGCTGCTCTCGCTCTCTTCTTCTGCTCGGAAAGAAGCTCGCGGAACCTGTTTTCGTCGATCTTGAAACCGTTGTCGGCAGCGATCTCCTTTGTGAGATCGACAGGGAAGCCGAACGTATCGGAAAGGCGGAACGTATCCTCGCCGGAAATGATCTTCTTCGCGGAGGAGTCGATCAGATCTCTGAGGAGGTTCATGCCCTGCTCAACCGTCTTCGCGAAGTTCTCCTCCTCGATCTTGATGAGCTTTGTGATGAACTGCTCCTTCTCGCGCAGCTCGGGATAAGCGCCCTCGTTCTCCTTGATGACCGTGCCGCACACCTTATAGAGGAAAGGCTCCTTTACGCCGAGCATTCTGCCGTGGCGCGCAGCTCTTCTGAGCAGGCGGCGAAGGACGTAGCCCTTGCCCTCGTTGGAGGGCATAACGCCGTCGCTGATCATAAATGTCGTTGAGCGGATATGATCCGTGATAACGCGCAGCGAAATATCCTTCTTCTCGTCCTCGCCGTACTTTACGCCGGTGATCTCGCTGATGTGCTTCATGATATTCTGAACGGTATCGACCAGGAACAGGTTGTCAACGCCCTGCATTACGCACGCGAGGCGTTCAAGTCCCATACCGGTGTCGATATTCGGGTGATCGAGCGGAGTGTACGTACCCTTGCCGTCGGAATCAAACTGTGTGAACACGAGGTTCCACACCTCGACGTAGCGGTCGCAGTCGCAGCCGACGCCGCAGGTGGGCTTGCCGCAGCCCTTTTCCTCGCCGCGGTCGAAGTAGATCTCGGAGCAGGGACCGCAGGGGCCGGAGCCGTGCTCCCAGAAATTATCCTCCTTGCCGAGCTTTACCATGTGAGAGGGATCCACGCCGCGGCGCTTCGTCCAGATCTCCATAGCCTCGTCGTCGCCCTCGTAAACGGAGATATAGAGCTTCTCCTTCGGCATTTTGAGAACCTCGGTGAAAAACTCCCACGCCCATGTGGTAGCCTCCTCCTTGAAGTAGTCGCCGAACGAGAAGTTGCCGAGCATCTCAAAATACGTGCCGTGGCGCGCTGTGATGCCGACGCGCTCGATATCGGGCGTTCTGATGCACTTCTGGCACGTTGTAACGCGCTTTCTCGGCGGAGTCACCTCGCCAGTGAAATACTTCTTCATCGGCGCCATACCGGAGTTGATGAGAAGCAGGCTCGCGTCGTCCTTCGGCGGCACAAGCGAGAAGCTCTTTAATCTTAAATGCCCCTTCGATTCAAAGAAGCTGAGGTACTTTTCTCTGAGTTCGTTTAAACCCGTCCATTCCATGATGATCGTTTCTCCTTACAAAGTTTTGTTCTGCAAAAATAAAAAAAGCCCCGGAAAGCCGCAAAGCTCTCCGGGACGATAACTCTCATTACCGCGGTACCACCCTGATTATACACGATATCCGCATATCTCTCTTGACATCCCTTAACGCGGGAAACGCCGCACTTTCATGCGGAGACTCCGAGGCAGCCGCCAGCCACTATCGCAAGGGCTTACACCGACCGCCCTCTCTCTGCGCCGAATCATGACTGATCCTTCTCTTCACCGTCCGTATTGGAATAATTATATAATTATTCTGCACGAATGTCAATAGAGTTTTTTGTTGAAAAATCCCCGCGCGCGGACTTTTATTTTTGTGTTTTTCGATCATACGATATTTTTCTTGTAAACTTCTCCATAATGTGATATTATAGAAATGTATCTGATCAGCAACAACTACGGCATATTTGCCCGGAAGCATAAAAGGAGGAATTTCCAGATGGGATTATTTGACAAGTTCTCAAAGAAGAAGGCAGACGACGAGACGGAGAACACCGAACAGACCGCTGCCGAAAACGAGGCAGAAAAGGAAACGGAGGCAGAGGAA
This sequence comes from uncultured Ruminococcus sp., assembly GCA_902792115.1. Classification (GTDB taxonomy): domain Bacteria; phylum Bacillota; class Clostridia; order Oscillospirales; family Acutalibacteraceae; genus RUG592. The sequence continues at coordinate 14,653 of CADAYJ010000003.1, forward strand.
GCGGACGCAGCCGAGACCGAGGAAAAAGAGCCGGAAGCAAAGGCGGAGGCGAAGGAGGAAGCAGAAGCAAAGGCGCAGCCGGAGAGGAAGGAGCCGGAGCGAAAGGAAATGCCGGCAAAGGCGTACCCCACCCCGGAGAGCAGCCAGAGAACGCGCTTTACGCTCGTGGTAGAGAACGTGTTCGCCGTTGACGGCAGCGTCGTATGCGTCGGAAATCTGCACGGCCGCATCAGCAAGGGCGACAGCTTTTTCCTGATCCACCCGAAGTACCCTGCGGGTATCCTCGCGAATGCCGATACTCTTGTTGTCGGCGAGGAAACTCCCGAATTCGCGGAGAACTGCCGCGTCGCCGTCAAGACGTCCGCCGTTGACGATCCGAAGGAGGTACCGAAATACACGGTGCTGTCGAACGTCGCTCCGCAGGTTCGCCCCGATCCGAGCAAGCCGCTCGAAAACCCGTTCCTTGTCGGCCTTACGTGCGAATACAACCGCTTCGTGAAGGACAGCGAATTTACATACACGTTCATGGCAGGGCTTCTCACGGCTCGCTATATCACGCCTGCCGATATGCAGCTCGAAGCTCCCGACGAGAACGGCAGGACGGCCGTCAAGAACTCGAAGATCTCGTTCAAGCTGCTTCGCAACCCGAACGATCCGAAGACTCTCGCGCTGCCGATCTTCACCGATATGGCGGCTCTCAGGCTCTGGAAGGGCGCTCTCGACGGCACTCCCGACGGCGAGAAGCCGAAGACTCTGCTGATGCCGTTTGAGCGCTGCGCCGAGATCGGCCTCAAAAACAGCGGCGTTGTAATCAATCCGTTCGGCCCCGCTCCCGTTCTCATAAACAATATGAACATTCAGAACACGCTCAACCTCGGCAAGCAGGCTCTTGCAAAGCAGAAGGAGCTTGAAGAAAAGAAATAAGCTGCCGCAGACCGGTGCAAAAATTTCAAATTCAAAATTCAGTACAGAGAATTGCGCAACACTCCGTGGCTTTTCACAGCAGATTTATGCAGGGGGCTTTCCGTTCCGGCGCGGCTGCCGGTTCGGACGGTGTTTCTGCGTTCGGCAGCTAAACTTTTAAACATTTTCAAAGAAAAAAATAAAACCGATAGACGCGACTTGTCTCCGCAGCAGACATTCGTATCTATCGGTTCTTTTTTCAGCCGGTTGGTTTTTACGTCCTCGGTTCCGGGTGACAGCTTCACTGCCTGCGATTATCCGGCAGCCGATGCAGCAGCCTGTTTGCAAAGCCACGTCAGGATATCTTCGATCACGGCACAGGTGCAGTATTCATGCAGAAGCTCGTGCCGCGCAGCGCGGTACAGCTTGAACGCAGCGCTGCCGGGCGACACTGCCTCGATACGCTTGTACACCTCGAGAGCGCCCTTGCCGAAATTGCCGAGCGGATCGTTCTCGCCGGAGATGATGAGCGCCGGAAGTCCGCGCCGGTAGTTTTCAAACCAACTGTCTTCACTGCACATCATGCACAGCCGCACGACGTCGTTCATCGCTCCGACGGAGTAAGTGAAATTAAAGAGAGGATCGTTCTCGTGCTCCGCGATCACGTCGCGGTCCGTCGATAACCAGGAGTAATCGCGCGCTTCCTTGCGGAACGCCGCGTTGAATATGTCATAGAAAATTCGCTGCGCCGACTCCGAGCGGTGCTCGCCGCCCTGAACGAGGCTCTTAACGTCCGTGACGGCGATGCCGAGATGCGCCGCCCTTTGCACTCCGGACGTTCCGGCGAGGATCAGACCGTCCGCCATTTCCGGAAAGCGCTCGCTGCATATGCGCGCCGTGAAGCTGCCCATGCTGTGGCCGAAGAGAAAGTGCGGAACGCCCTTGTAATCGGGGAGGAATTCCTTTGAAAACTCATGAGCATCGCTTATCAGAAGCTGCGCTCCGTTTTCGTCCGCGATAAAGCCCAGCCCCTCCGCGCCGCCTGCCGTTTTGCCGTGGCCGAGCTGATCGAAGCAGAACGCGGCAAAGCCGTTTTCGGCAAGCCTTGACATAAAGACGTCATACAGCTCGATATGCTCGCACATACCATGGATAATCTGCACAGTCGCTTTGACCGTACCTATCGGGATATATATAACGCCGTTGAGCGTGTGGACGCCGTCGCAGCTTTTTATTGAGTGCGGGTATTTGATAAATCTCACTTCGGCAGCTCCCTTCGCTAATACAAAGCATTGAATACACCGAATAATATAAGCCCTGCTGCAAACGGCGCAGCCTGAAAAAGAAGCGTCTCCTTTTTTCCGAATTTACCGTATTTCTTTATCGGGATATTCGGCAGCAGAAGCATATCGAGCCATACGGCAAGGCAAAACAGTCCCATCCCTGCGCTGTGGTCGGGATTATCGGCTTCAAACATGAACGCGAAGCAGACCGCAGCCGCCCAGAGCGCGGAGCAGCCCTCGAAAAAATTTACGAGGATCGAAACGACCTTCATAATGCCCGTCATTCAGCCGCTCCTCATTTACGCCTTTTTCTTTTTGAAGCCGTCCTTGAGAGACACGCTCTTGTTGAACACGAGCTTCTCGGGGGTGCTGTCCTTGTCGGTGCAGAAGTAGCCGATGCGCATGAACTGGAAATGCGTCTGCGCGCTCTCCCTGAGTCCGCTCTCAGCCTTGCAGCCAGTGAGTATTTTGAGGGAATCGGGGTTTATGAAGTCCATGAAGTCCTTGTCGCCCGTGTCAGGCTCGGGATCGGTGAAAAGGTTCTCGTACATTCTTACCTCGGCGTCGATGCAGTTGTTCGCGTCTACCCAGTGGATAGTGCCCTTGATGCGTCTGCCGTCGGGCGTGTCGCCGCCGCGCGTTTCGGGATCGTACTCCGCGTAGACCTCGGTGATCTCGCCGTTTTCGTCCTTTTTGCAGCCTGTACACTTAACGATATACGCCGTTTTGAGCCTTACCTCGTTGCCGGGGAAAAGGCGGAAATAGCCCTTGAAAGGCTCGTCCATGTAGTCTGTTCTCTCGATCCAGCACTCGCGCGAGAAGGTGATCGTGCGCGTACCGTCCTCGGGGCGGTTCGGGTTGTTCTCGATCTCGAATTCCTCCGTTTTGCCCTCGGGGTAATTTGTGATGATGAGCTTCACGGGATCGAGCACAGCCATCGTGCGCTCAGCCGTCTCGTTCAGATCCTCGCGCAGGCAGTGCTCAAGGAAAGCATAATCGACCGTGGAGTTCGTCTTGGAAACGCCGATGCGCTCGCAGAAATTGCGGATAGACGCCGGCGTGTAGCCGCGGCGGCGGAGTCCGCAGAGAGTCGGCATTCTCGGATCGTCCCAGCCTGCGACAATGTGATCCTCGACGAGCTTGCGCAGCTTTCTCTTGCTCATCACGGTGTTCGTGATGCCGAGGCGCGAGAACTCGATCTGGCGCGGTCTGGAGGGAAGCGTCACGTTGTCGCGCACCCAATCGTAAAGCGGACGGTGAGCCTCAAATTCGAGCGTGCAGAGGCTGTGCGTGATGCACTCTAAAGCGTCCTCGATCGGGTGAGCGAAGTCGTACATCGGGTAGATGCACCACTCGTCGCCGGTGCGGTGGTGAGAGATCCTGTTGATGCGGTAGATCACGGGATCGCGCATATTGAAATTGCCGGAGGCGAGGTCGATCTTTGCGCGAAGCGTCATTCTGCCGTCCTCAAATTCGCCTGCCCTCATTCTCCTGAAGAGGTCGAGGCTTTCTTCCGCCGGTCTGTCGCGGTACGGGCTTTTTGCAGGGGTGGTGAGGTCGCCGCGGTACTCGCGCATCTGGTCGGGCGTAAGCTCGCAGACGTACGCAAGCCCTTTGTTGATAAGCTCGACGGCGCACTCGTACATCTTCTCGAAATACTGCGAAGCGAAGTAGAAGCGGTCGCCCCAGTCAAAGCCGAGCCAGCGGATATCCTCCTTGATCGCGTCTACGTACTCCTCGTCCTCCTTCGTGGGGTTTGTGTCGTCCATTCTCAGGTTGCACAGACCGCCGTACTTTTCTGCCGTACCGAAGTCGATGCAGATCGCCTTTGCGTGGCCGATGTGCAGGTAGCCGTTCGGCTCCGGCGGAAAGCGCGTGTGAACCTTCATTCCGGCGTAATCGCCGCCCTCTTTTATGTCCTCATCTATAAAATCGTGAATAAAATTCGCGTTTGTAAATTCTTCTGCCATTTATGTTCATTCCTCTCCCGGATATTTTTTTACGAATAATTCAGGGCTTCTTTTGCCACTCTGCGCTCAAAGGGAACATCGCTGCTCACTTCATGCGTTAAGCATTTCAAGCCCCTTTTCCATTCTCGAAAGCGACTCCTCGCGGCCGAGGATCTCCAGTATCTCGATAGCGCCGCCGGGCGTGACCTTTCTGCCTGCCGCAGCGATACGAACCGGCCACATCACCGTGCCGTTCTTTACGCCGAGCTTCTCAGCGAGGGAGATCAGGCAGTCGTGGATGGCGTCGTGCTCCCACGACGGGAGAGCCTTGAGCTCGTCGTACGCCGCCTTGAGCATGACGGGGGCGTTTTCGGCGTTCGTCTTGCTCTTTTTGTTGATGTACAGCTCGCTGTCGTATTCGGGGAGCTGCGCGAAGAAATCTATCGCCTCTGGGATCTGAGTCAGCTTCGTTGTGCGCTGCTGGAGGATCGCCGCGATCCTGAGCGTGTCGAGCGGCTTGTCGCCTATCGCCTGCCTGATATACGGCAGCGCCGTCTGCTCAAACTGCTCCGTCGTCATAGCCTTGATGTACTCGCCGTTAAACCACTCGAGCTTCGCGTAATCGAAGATCGCCGGCGACTTGCTGATTCGGTCGATCGAAAACTCCTTTTCAAGCTCGGAGAGCGTGAACATCTCGTTGTTGTCCTTCGGGCACCAGCCGAGAAGCGCGATATAGTTGATCACAGCCTCGGGAAGGTAGCCCTCCTTCATAAGGTCGCCGAAATTTGTCGAGCCGTGGCGCTTTGAGAGCTTGGAGACGGAGCCGTCCTCGTTTTTGCCCATGATGAGCGGCAGGTGGACGTACGTCGGGATCTCCCAACCGAACGCTTCGTAGAGAAGGTTGTACTTCGGCGTGGACGAGAGATACTCGTTGCCTCTTACGACGTGCGTGATGCCCATGAGGTGGTCGTCTATTACGTTTGCAAAGTTGTATGTGGGGTAGCCGTCCGTCTTGATGAGGATCTGATCCTGAAGCTCCTCGTTCGGAGCCGTGATCTCGCCGAAAACGGCGTCCGTGAACGACGTGGAGCCGGTCAGCGGCATTTTCTGGCGAATAACGTAGGGAGTACCCTCGGCAAGCAAGCGGTCGATCTCCTCCTGAGGCAGGTCGCGGCAGTGACGGTCGTAGCCGCCGTTTGCGAACTCCTCCGTTTCCTTGAGCGCTTCAAGGCGCTCCTTTGTGCAGAAGCAGCGGTAAGCGCAGCCGCTTTCGATCAGCTTCTCCGCGAACGGACGATACATATCCCTGCGCTCGCTCTGAACGTACGGGCCGTATTCGCCGCCGACGTCCGGGCCTTCGTCGTGTTTGAGGCCGGCTGCTCTGAGCGTTTCGTAGATGATGTCAACGGCGCCCTCAACGTAGCGCTCCTGGTCCGTGTCTTCAATGCGCAGCACAAAATCGCCGCCCTGTGATTTCGCGATAAGGTACTCATACAGAGCCGTTCTGAGGTTGCCAACGTGCATGGAACCGGTCGGGCTGGGCGCGTAACGTGTTCTGACTTTTTTCATAGATCGTACATCTCCCTGTTATTGCTGAATTGGCATCGGCAAAGCTCCGACACCGCTTGCTGACTCCAAAAGTCGTGTTTCTCCTTATTATAGCACAAAGCGGCAAAAAATCCAATACAATTTTGAATATACGTGATTTTTTGCATATTTGCACGCTTTTCACCCGGTATATTCTCATATCAATCTGATAAAAAAATACAAAAATTTCGCCGCCGAGCCGGAATATTAAGGGTATTTATCGAATTTTTCGGTTTAACCGCCGAAATTGTAAGATTTATTTGTAATTTTTTCGGTTTTGTGGTAAAATTAGAACGATTAATTTTAGGAGCCTCCGGGGAGCTGCGCTGCTATCGCTTCACCGCGCTGATGTGCCGGCGTACCGGGCGTTTCCGTGAATAGTTAGGGGCATAGTTAAGATGATACAGGTAGCAGTTATGGGGCACGGCGTTGTCGGCGGCGGCGTGACCGAGATTTTGCTGAAGCACGCCGATCAGATCGCAAAAAAAGTCAATGAAGAGGTGTACATCAAGAAGGTGCTCGATCTGAGGGAATTCCCCGACAGCCCGATCGCCGACCGCTTCACGAAGGACTTTAACGACATTATCTCCGACGACGAGATCTCCGTCGTAGTCGAGGTCATGGGCGGACTTAACCCTGCATACAGCTTTGTTAAGCAGTGCCTTGAAAAGGGCAAGAGCGTCGTCACCTCAAACAAGGAGCTTGTCGCCGCAAAGGGCGCGGAGCTTCTCGCGATCGCAAAGGCGAAGAACGTAAACTTCCTCTTTGAGGCAAGCGTCGGCGGCGCGATCCCGATCATTCGTCCGCTGCACCAGTGCCTTGCGGCGAATGAGATCGAGAAGATCAACGGTATTCTCAACGGAACAACAAACTTTATTCTGAATAAAATGATAAATGACAATATGTCGTTTGAGGACGCTCTCGCGCTCGCTCAGGAAAAGGGCTACGCGGAGCGCAACCCTGCCGCCGACATTGAAGGTCATGACGCCTGCCGCAAGATCTGCATTCTCGCAGCTCTCGTGTACGGCACTCACGTATACCCCGAAAGCGTTCACACCGAGGGCATCACGAAGGTAACTCTCAAGGATGTTGAATACGCGAAGGCGTGGGGCGGCGCTGTAAAGCTCATCGCAAGCGCAAGGAAGAACGGCAGCAGCGTCGAGATCATCACGGCGCCGATGTTCGTCTCCGGCGACTGCCAGCTCTCCAACGTGGACGGCGTATACAACGAGCTTCTCGTGCGCGGCGATTCCTCCGGCACGATCGGCTTCTACGGCCGCGGCGCAGGAAAGCTCCCGACGGCGAGCGCCGTCGTAGCTGACGTTATGGACTGTGTGCTTCACAAGGACGTCCGCCGCGACATCATGTGGGAGGACGGCACAGGCGCCAATGTTCTCCCCTACGAGAGCTACGTAAACGCTATGTACGTTCTCTGCGGCGCAGATGACGCGGCTGCGGCTCTCGCAAAGGCAGACGAGATCTTCGGCAAGTGCGAGAAGATCGAAAAGGACGACTCGGAGAGCGGCGAGCTTGCGTTCATCACCCCGGAGCTTGCTTACTCCGAATTCACCGCAAGGTGCGCCGAATTCGGAAAGGCCGCAGACGTAAAGGCGACTATGAGAGTGGCTAAGATATGATAAAAATACGCATTCCCGCGACGAGCGCAAATCTCGGCTCAGGCTTCGACAGCCTCGGCGTTGCGCTTGACCTCTACAACTACGTTCACATCGAGGAGGCAGACGATATAGATATCTCCTCTGCCGACGAGATCGAGGTTCCGACGGACGAGAGCAACCTTATATACTGGTCGGCTCAGCGCCTTTACATGGAATGCGGAAAAACGCTTCCGGGGCTTAAAATCGTCCAGGAGAACAATATACCTATGACGAGAGGGCTTGGCAGCTCGTCGGCGTGCATCGCCGCAGGGCTGATCGGCGCGAACCGCTTTCTCGGCTCGCCGATGTCCACCCACGATCTCGTAAACCTCGCGTGCAGGATCGAAGGCCACCCCGACAACACGACTCCGGCGCTGCTCGGAGGACTTGTGACGGCGGCTATGGAGAACGGGCGCGTATACAGCGTAAGCGTTCCCGTTGCGAAGCACATAAGGTTCGGCGTGTTTATCCCGCCCTTCGAGCTGAAGACGGAGGTCGCCCGAAAGGCGCTCCCCGACGGATACACGAGAGACGACGCCGTATACAATCTTTCGCGTTCGTCGCTCATGACGGCGGCTCTGTTCTCGGGCAGCCTCGAAAACCTTCGCGTCGCTGTTCAGGACAGTCTTCACCAGCCGTACAGAAAAAAGTTCATCTCGGGGCTTGATACGGTCTTCCGCATAAGCTACGAGCTTGGTTCGTACGGCACGTACATCAGCGGTGCAGGCCCGTCGATAATCGCGATCATCGACGACACGCTCGAGGAGCAGTTCAATAAATTCGCGCTTTCGCACCTGGAAAGCCACGGCGTGGAGGGCTGGCAGTTCCGCACGCTAAAGGCCGACGGAGAGGGCGCAAAGGTCATTTTGGAATGATACAATCAATCAGTTATTCCCCGGACAGTCAAGCGTTGTTCGGTTAAAAAGGAGTTTTGAAAATGGGCTTAATAGTTCAGAAATTCGGCGGCAGCTCTGTTGCGAACGCCGAGAGAGTTTTCAACGTAGCGAGCATCGTCACCGATACGTACAAACAGGGCAACGACGTCGTTGTTGTCGTTTCCGCACAGGGTGACACCACAGACGACCTCATTGAAAAGGCGAACGAGATTAACCCCCACGCCTCCAAGCGTGAGATGGATATGCTCTTAGCCTCCGGCGAGCAGATCTCGATCTCTCTGCTGGCAATGGCGATCGAAAAGCTCGGCTACCCGGTCGTTTCCCTGCTCGGCTGGCAGGCAGGCTTCCAGACCTCGTCCGCATACACAAAGGCAAGGATCAAGCGCGTTATGCCGGAGAGGATCCGCAAGGAGCTTGACAAGAGAAACATCGTCGTTGTCGCAGGCTTCCAGGGGCTGAACAAGTATGACGACGTTACAACGCTCGGCAGAGGCGGCTCCGACACGAGCGCCGTCGCTATCGCAGCGGCTATGCACGCAGACCTCTGCCAGATCTACACCGATGTAAAGGGCGTTTACACGGCAGATCCGCGAAAGGTCGAAAACGCAAAGAAGCTCAGCGAGATATCTTACGACGAGATGCTTGAGCTTGCAACACTCGGAGCGCAGGTTCTCAACAACCGTTCCGTTGAAATGGCAAAAAAATACAATATTGAATTAGAGGTGCTTTCCAGCTTAGAGAGAGAGCCGGGCACGATCGTTAAGGAGGCAACAAAAGTGGAAAAAATGTTGATCAGCGGTGTCGCTAAGGATAAAGAGGTAGCAAGAGTATCTATCGTCGGTCTTCCCGACAGACCGGGCCTTGCATTCAAGGTATTCTCGAAGGTCTCGGCTGCAAATATCAACGTAGACATTATCCTCCAGTCCGTCGGCAGAGACGGCACGAAGGACATCACCTTCACAGTTGCCAAGGACAACGCAGAGGAGGTCGAGAAGATCCTCAGCGATTACCTCCTTCCGCTCGGCGTTAAGGAAGTCAAGGCAGACACGCACGTTGCGAAGATCTCCATCGTAGGCGCAGGCATGGAGAGCCACGCAGGCGTTGCAACAAAGATGTTTGAGGCGCTCTTCGACGCTCAGATCAACATTCAGATGATCTCCACGAGCGAGATCAAGGTCTCCGTACTCATCGACGAGGACGACGCAGACAACGCAGTTAAGGCTATCCACCAGAAGTTCTTCGACTGATACAATCACGACAGAAAACACGTATCCGGGCAGAGCCTTCCGCTTTGCCCGGATTTTTACTGCTTTATGATTCAAGGCAGCGCGCACAAAGACCGCCTGACATCTTTGCGCCGGAAGGCAGTATTATCTGTATCTTCCGCAGCCCGTGCAGTACAGCTTTTCGTGCCCGTTAAGCTCGCCGCAGTCGGGGCATATCCACATTCCGTCCTTACGCAGACGAGCCTTCGCGCCGGTCGTGAACGTATTGTAGTACGAGTGGTACGTATCGGAGCGCGGCACACCGGTCAGCGCGGAGGGCGCTTCAAGATCGGCGCTTTTCAGAAACGCATTGCTGATACCGGAAAAGGCGCGTATACCCGTTGTCGGGACGGCGGTCGCCGTGACGCTCTTTGAGACGGGCGACGTCACGAGCGTGCTCTTGTAAAGCTCTCCCCCGCACTTCGCGCAGAAGTTCGCGCGGTCGTCGTTCCACGCGCTGCAATTTTTGCAGACCATAAACTCAACTTCCTTTCATTCTTGTATGACACTATTATTGACAATGAAAGGAAAAATATTCGCCCGCAAACGGCGGCAAAGCCTCTTGACATCGCGGCGATTTTATGATATTATAAAGCACGGTGGTCATGCGCCAATAGCTCAGCAGGATAGAGCGTTCGCCTCCTAAGCGAAAGGTCGGGGGTTCGAATCCCTTTTGGCGCGCCAGAAAAAGCAGAGTTCGTTCCTTTTGGCGGACTCTGCTTTTTTGTGATATCGCCGCTTGCGGACACGCCGCCGCAAATGAAGACGCCCCGCAGGATCGCTCCTGCGGGACATTTTCACGCTTTGATATATACTGAATTTAAGGAACACTCAGAGCTATGGTAAACATATTGAATAATTTCATTCTCTATAATCATCATACTATATCCGCTCGGGAATTGCAAGTGGTATGCAACAAATTAAAATATGAATTTTTTTAGGTACACAGTAACACATTTGGCAGTTATAGGCATTTTATTCGTTTTAGGATTATAATACATTTCCGTGGACATATTTATTAAACTCATTGTATGCCGCATAAGCCGTCTTGCGTGGAATATTAAAATCCCAGCCGGTCATTTTTGCGTATTTGTCGTATATACCGCTGTTGCTGCCGAGCATATTTTTGTCTTCATCTGAGTAGTAATCAGCCCCGAAGTATTCTTTCGCGTCGTTCCACGCGGCTGCGCCGTCGTCCGGTCTGATACCGGCAAAAACGGGAGCCGCCGTGGCGTCGAGATCACACATTGCGCTGTATCCCATCCATTCGATATCGCCGGCGCGGTAATGATCCAGATTGTACTGCGCTGTCAAGCGGTCTGCCGGCAGAAATGACAGCACGATGAGTACGGCTGACGCGAGGCAGTAACCGAGCTTCGTGAAGGACAGCCTGCTTTTGAACTGCTTGACGATCAGGACGGCAAACATCACGAAAAGATACACCATAAACACGGTCGTCTCAACGCGCTTGGGCGTCATGCCGTAAATCCGGATATAGAGCAGCATTTTCGCTAGTGCGGTCATGATGAGGCAGTGCGTCAAAAGGCAGAAAATGATGATAAAAACGCGGATCGGAGCGCTGCCGTCCTTCTTCGCGAAGAACATTATCAGAGATATCACCGCAAGGTTTATCAGGGCGACGGCGCAGAGCTGGAAGAAGCCGCTGCGTGCGTATTCGGCGTATGAGAAATCCGGTTCGCTGAGAACGCCTGCGTTGAAAACGTGAATGACCTGCAGCGCTGTAAATATCACGTAGAGCAGCGTCAGCGGCGTGAGGAACGCGGCGCACATCGACGCCGGAAGTATGCGCCGGTCGGGTTGCGGAGCTTTATTTACGATATCCTCGTTTTTCATCTTAACGCTGCGCGAGAACGGGGCGGCAAAGATGTACATTGAAAGAGGGATCGAAAAGAACATGATGAAGATGTTTGAGACGACGTGATCCTCGATCCAATTTGAGATATCGTCAAGGGATATCGACGAGAAGAGACTGCCGAACGCCGCGTCCGCCGAGCCGAGCAGCGCCGCAACTATTACGCAGACGGGAATGCTCATAACGACGCCGAGAATGATCGGAAGCGAGTTTTTCAGATTCTCGCGCGCGGCGCCTTTTGCGCCCTTCTCCGGCTTTTTGAAAAGCGCGCCGAACAGCGAGCCGAAATTGTAAAGCGGCGAAGAGACGAGCGCTCTGAACGCAATATGGATCACACTGCGGCTGCCCTCGCGGTAGCAGGCGTATGAGAAATAAGCGTTTCCGGCGAAAACTGCCGGTGCGGCTATCATTGTGACTGCCGCGTTGTCACAAAAAAGGAACGCGAGGGAAAGCAGCAGGTTCACAGCAAAGATCACCCGGGTGGTCATGCTGCCGCGCATACCGAGGCGGCGGCAGTAGATGAAATTATAGAGCGTTACGCCCAGCGATACGACAGACGCCATCAAGCCCAGACCGCTTCTGTCAAGGCTCTCGATGTATGTCTTTATCACCATGTAGCCGCAGACGAGCGCGGCGATCGCGAAAACGCGGTCGGTGTTCGTGTACGTCGGCTTCAGCACGACGTGCGGCAGAGTCTGCTGATACGCCGGCGGCGCAGCGGTCGGCACGGCAGGCTGCTTTTCAAGTGTAATGCCGTTTTCCCCGTTCATTCTTCATCGTCCTTTCTGTATTCGAGTATGTCTCCCGGCTGGCAGCCAAGCTCCTCGCAGAGCCGGCAGAGCGTGGAGAAGCGTATCGCCTTTGCCTTGTTGTTTTTCAGGATAGAAAGATTGGCAGGCGTGATGCCGACAGCTTCCGCAAGCTCGCCGGAGGATATCTTGCGCTTCGCCATCATGACGTCAAGATTTACTATTATTGCCACGGCGCTCACCTCACACTGTCAGATCGTTCTCTTCGCGGATCACGACGCCCTGCTCGAATACGTTTTTCAGCACCCTGAGCAGCAGCCCTATAAACGCGAAGGCAAGCATTACCACGACTGCAAGGATCCGCCACACAGCCATTACAGCGGAAACGGCAGCGATCGCGAAGCAGCAGTACGAGATTACGCGAAGGCATTTCACATTCACGCTGTCGAAAACAACGCCCTTTCTGATGTTTGAAAGAAGCGTGTTCAAAAGCCAGACGATCGCACCGGCAGGGATCATCGCGATATACACGCAGACAATGAACTGAATAAAGATCGGCTCCTTGTTGGAATATGTATCGTACCACCTTGCGATGAACGGCACGAGCGGAATACACGCAAACCAGCATACCATTGCAAGACGGTCGATAGCCAATGTGACCATAAGCGATTTTTTATAATGCTCCATAAAAAGCACCTCCGTGATAAGCTGGTAACAGTATATCACGGAGGTTATTATTTGTCAATATAAATTTATCGTTTTTCGATAAAAAATTTTTGTTTATCGAGATCAGGCATGAATCACTGTTCTCCTGCAAGCTCCACGAGCTTGTTTAGCCTGTGGTTCAGCCCCGACTTGCTGATCGGCACCGGGCTGAGAGAAACAAGCTCCTTGAGCGACGCGATCGGGTGATCGCGCCTAAGAGCCGCTGCCGCCTGAAGCTCGCCGCTGAGGTCGGTCAGAACGCCGTTTTCTTCGAGCGTCCTTATTGCGCGGACCTGCTTTGCTGCGGCGGAGACGGTCTTGTCCGTATTGGCGATCTGAGAATTGATCTTCCTGTTCATGGAGTTTTCGCGGCTTTTCTCGATCTTCACCTGCATAATGCTCATTGAGGCGCTGCCGGCTCCCATGAGCGTCAAAAGGTCGGCGATATCGTCGCTGTCCTTTAAATACACAAAGTATGAACCGCGTCGTGATATCACCCTCGGCTGCGCGGCGCGTCCGCCTGCAAGCTCCATCGTCTCCTTTATCACGCGGCAGAGGTCGTCGGAGAGGTTTTTATGCACCGTGTTGAATTCGAGACGGTATTCCGACTCAGGCGAAGAGATCGTTCCGCACGTCAGGAAGGCGCCTCTGAGGAAAGCCGCGGCGCACGGCTCAAATTCTATATTTCCCATATTCACGCGCAGCGAGGGCGCAGAAGCGTCATGGCCGAACTGAGCGAATATGCGAGCGCAGTCATCAGAGGAGGGCACGAACGCCTTGTATATAGCGCCGCCCGTTTTGCGCGCCGTCAGAGTTTTTTGCAGCTCGACGACAGCGCCCGTCGTCCGCGCCGTAACGTCTGCGAAGCGCTCGGCAGCGCTGCCGCTCTCCGTCCTCATTGAGATCTCCGAGGGAGAAAAACGGCGGCAGAAAAGCAGAAGCCCGTACGCCTCCGAGCGCTCGATCTCCTTCATCTTGACGCTTACTCTGCAAAGCTCCTTTTTAACGTCGGAACTGAACGACACGGCAGCCGCCTCCCTTCTCATTCATATTGCCGCTTTATACCTTTGTGATATCGCGGTGGTGAACGCTCACCTTGTTGTTGTTCTCGAAGAGGTGGCTGTAAAGCGCCTGCGTTAATGTGACGCTGCGGTGCTTACCTCCGGTGCAGCCGATCGCAATAAGGAGCTGGCTCTTGCCCTCGCTCTTGTAGAGAGGCAGCGTGTAGTCAACGTACTCGATTATCCTGTCGAGAACGCCCTGAGACTGGTGCCACTTCATCACATAGTCGCGCACCGGCTCGTCGAGACCTGTCTTGTATTTAAGCTCCTCAACGTAGAACGGGTTAGGCAGGCAGCGAACGTCAAACATGATGTCTGCCTCCGTCGGAACGCCGTACTTGAAGCCGAACGACATACACGACACGGAGAGCGACGAGATCTCGCCGCCGATAAAGAGCGTCGCTACGCGCTCCTTTAACTGAGCGGAGGAGAGAAACGTCGTGTCGATCAGATAATCGGACGTCATTTTCAGCTTTGCGAAAAGCTCACGCTCGATCTTTACCGCCTCTTCAATCGTATACAGCGTTGAATCGGGAAAGAGCGGGTGCTTGCGGCGCGTTGCGCGGAAACGGCGAAGGATAACGTCGTTCGCGGCGTCAAGGAAAAGAATCTTGTACTCTCTGTTCTCGCGGCGCAGCTTGTTTATCGCCGCTTCAAACTCCGAGAAGGTGTTGCCCATTCGTACGTCGAGCACGACGGCGGCGCGCTTCATTCGCTCGTCCGCAGACTTCTCGCAAAGCTCGTAAAACGTCGAGAGCAGCGCCGGGGGGATATTATCGACACAGTAAAAGCCGATATCCTCCAGCGCGTGGAGCGCCGAGGTCTTGCCGGCGCCCGAGATACCTGTTACGATCACAAATTCCATACAAACAACCTACTTCCGAATTATTCTTTTTACACCCTCCTGATCTCGCATTCAAGGCTCACGCCTTTTTCGCTCAGGACGGTATCCTGAATGAGCTTCACAAGGTCAGAGACGTCCTTGCACGTTGCGCCGCCCTTGTTGACGATAAAGCCGGCGTGCTTCTCGCTCACCTGAGCGCCGCCGATCTGCCTTCCCTTGAGGCCGCACTCCTCTATAAGTCCGCCTGCGAAGAAGCCCTCGGGGCGCTTGAAAACGCTGCCGGCGCTCGGAAACTCGAGCGGCTGCTTCGTCCTGCGGCGATCCATAAAGTCGTTCATTCTGTCCTGAATGAGCGCTTTGTCGTCGTGGTGCAGCTTGACGGTAACGCTCGTTATGATGCCGGGGCGCTCTGCGAAGATGCTGTGGCGGTACGAAAGACCGAGCTTCTCAGCCGGGATCGTTCCGCATTTGCCGTCGGGGGAAACGTAAGATACGCTCTCTATAACGTCCTTCATCTCGCCGCCGTACGCGCCGGCATTCATGAACGCAGCGCCGCCGACGGAGCCGGGGATACCCCACGCGAACTCCAGCCCGCTGAGGCTGTGGTCAAGAGCATATTTGCACAGCTTTGCAAGCGTCAGTGCGGCACCGCACTTTATCGTGTTCTCGTCAAGGCTCGAAACGGCGCGCAGCTCGCCCGTAAGCCTGAAAACGACGCCCTCGTAGCCGTCGTCGGAGACGAGAAGGTTCGAGCCGTTGCCGATGACCATGCAGGGCACACCTAGCCTCGTGCAGAGAGCATACAGCTCGCAGAGAGCGCTCACGCTCCCAACCTCGATGACCGCCGACGCAGCGCCGCCGATCTTGAACGTCGTATACTTAGAGAGCAGCTCGTTTTCAAGGACGCCGCAGCCCGTCTTTTTAGCGGCGTCAATTACGCTGCCGATATTTTTCTGTATATCCGAATTATTATTTATAGTCATATTAGCTCCTCTAGTTTGATCTCATCACTCGCGAAGCGCGATACCGCGTTCCGAGAGGCAGCGCTCGAAGCGCTCTACGGAGGAATTCACAACAAGCTCCTCCGGGAACCCGATCTCCTCGAGCATTCTGATAGTGCCGTCAAATCGGCCGAGCTGCGCTGTGAAGTGAGCGTCGGTGTTGACGACGATCGGTATCTCCCTGCGCTTGCAGATCTTCGCGATCTCCACGCAGTTCGGAATTGACGCTTTGTTGTTTCTGAATGATGAATCGTTTATCTCGATCAGCTTTCCTGCCGCGCCAAGCCGGGGCAGGACGGTCTCGTAGTCGAATTTGTACGCCGGAGTTCCGCAGTGGCCGATCACATTGATGTACGGATTTTTGGCGGCGTTGAGGTAAAGCTGCGTACAGCTCTCAAAGCTCGCCTGTGTTTTCGACTGATCGAGCGTTACGTCGTGGATCGACGCGACCACCCATTCGAGCGACGAAAGCGCGCTCTCCTCGATCGTTTTGTCGAGGGAGGCATCAAAATCCGTGATATTCGCCTCCACGCCCTTGAGGACGCGCACGCCCATAAATGTTGAAGGAACGGCGACGAGGTTATTGAAGTACCATTTCTGCGGCGCTCCCGGCATATCGGGGCCGTGATCTGTCACGGCGATCGCGTAAAGACCGAGCCGCGCTGCCTCTGCCGTCATTTCTGTAATCGTTGCGTAGGCGTGAGTCGAGGCGATCGTGTGGGTGTGTGTATCTGCGATTATCCTCATTGCACGTTACTCCCACGAAATTGTCGTCTTGCCGCTCTCGTCCGTGTCGTACGCCATGCCGAGGTTTGTAAGAAGCTCCTTCGCGGCGTTGTATCCCATCTTCTTCTGGCGGTTGTTCATCGCCGCCGCTTCAATGATAACGGCGAGGTTACGGCCGGGCTTTACGGGGATAGTGATCGTCGGGACCTTATTGCCGAGGATCTCCATATACTCCGTTTCCATGCCCATTCTGTCGTAAACCTTGCTGTTGTCCCACAGCTCGAGGTTTATGACGATGTCGATTTTTTCCGTATTCTTTACGGCGCCCATACCGTAGATGCGGCGCGCGTTGATGATGCCGATACCGCGAAGCTCGATGAAGTGGCGGATATTCGCAGGCGACGAGCCTACGAGCGTTTTGTTCGACACACGCCTGATCTCGACGGCGTCGTCGGCGATGAGACGGTGACCTCTCTTGATAAGCTCTACGGCGGTCTCCGATTTACCGATACCGCTGTCACCCATCAGGAGCATACCTTCGCCGTAAACCTCCACGAGAACGCCGTGGCGCGTTACGCGGGGCGCAAGCTCGACGTTAAGGAACGACACGAGCGACGCCGTGAATTCACTCGTTGCGTCGGACGAGACGAGGATCGCTACGCCGTACTTCGACGCCACGTTCTTGACCTCGGCAAACGGCTGAAGGTCGCGGCAGAAGATCATTGCCGGCGGCGAGAGCGAGAGAAATGTTTCGAGCGACTTCTCCCTCTCCTCAGAGGAGAGCATCTCGAGGAAGTGATGCTCCTTTTTGCCGATAATGAGGATCCTGTTTTTATCAAAGAAGTCGAGGTGACCTGTCAGCTCAAGTCCCGGTCTGTTGTAGTCGGCGACCGTTACGTTCAGGTCGTTCGGATCCTTCGGAGTGTAGACGATATCGAGTGAGAATTCGTTGATGATCTTCCCAAGGGAAACGGAAAAGTCCATGATCATACCTGCCTTTCGTTTTATTGTAATTGTTCCGAGTAATTATTTGCTGACGTTTTCCTCCGCAGCACTATCCATTACAATTATACTATAAAACGAAGAAATTGGGAAGAGGTATTTTAATAAAGTACACGCGCCGATTTTTAGGCAATATTAACAAAGCGAACGCCGCCCAAGCGTGACAATTTGGGCGGCGTAGATTATTGTATCACAAAATAACGCAGATCAGGCCGTTGCAGCCGTCGTTGATGATCCGCTCGATCGTCTCGTTCAGCTTCGCGCGCGCTTCGGCAGGCATTCTGTACAGCTTGTTGTGCATACCCTCGTTTACAAGCTCGTTGAGCGACTTGCCGAAGATGTTCGACTCCCAGATCTTCACAGGATCGTCGTCGAACTGGTTGAGCAGGTAGCTCACAAGCTCCTCCGACTGCTCCTCCGAGCCGACGATCGGCGTTACCTCCGTTGTAATGTTCGTTTTCAGCATATGGATAGACGGCGCCGTCGCGCGCAGCTTGATGCCGTAGCGGCTGCCCTGGCGGATTATCTGAGGCTCCTCGAGCGTAAGATCCTCCATCGACGGCATGACGATGCCGTAGCCGGAATCGAGCGCCTCGGCGTACGCGGCCTTGATCTTGTCGAACTCCGACTTCACTCCGGAAAGCTCGACGATCATGCCGAGAATGTCGGCCTCGTCCGCGATATCCATGCCCGTTTTCTCGCCTATCACGCTGCAGAAAAGCCCCTTGTCGAGCGTTACGGTAATACGCGCCTTGCCCGTTCCGAGGTCGATCGCGCCGGTCTTCGCGCTTTCCACGAATTCGCAGCGGCCGACCGACTCGCAGATATCGGAGAGCTGCCGCAGCTTGACTGCGTTCGCGGCGGCGTCTCTGATCGTTCCGAAAACGCCGCTTTTGATGCGGTGTCCCTTCTCGAGCGCGCCCACCCACTTCGGCATATCGACGCAGATCTCGCGCACGGGGAACTCGAACAGCACGCTCGCGAGGATCCTTTTGATCTCACTCTCGCCAAGCTCCAGACAGTTGACGGGGAGAACGCTCACGCCGTAGCGCTCCGAGAGCGTTTTCGCAAGAGAACGCGCGCTTTCCTCCTGCGGATCGGCGCAGTTGAGAAGGACGACGAAGGGCTTCCCAAGCTCCTTCAGCTCGCCGATTACGCGCTGCTCCGCCTCCTCGTATTCCTTGCGCGGAATATCGGTGACGGAGCCGTCCGTCGTGACGACGATGCCGACGCTCGAATGGTCTGTGATCACCTTCTGCGTTCCGATCTCCGCCGCCATATTGAACGGTATCTCCTCGTCGTACCACGGCGTTTTTACCATTCTAGGCTGCTCGTCTTCGATATATCCGAGCGCACTCGGAACGATGTAGCCTACGCAGTCGATCATTCTCACAAAAAAAGCCGCGCCGCCGTCGAGGTGTATCTCCACGGCATCCTCGGGGATAAACTTCGGCTCTGTCGTCATGATCGTTCGCCCTGCCGCCGATTGCGGAAGCTCGTCGATCGCGCGGCGGCGAAGCGCGTCGTCGTCTATATTCGGTATGACGAGCGTGTCCATAAAGCGCTTGATAAACGTAGATTTACCCGTCCTCACGCCGCCCACTACGCCGAGGTATATCCGCCCGTTCGTGCGCTTCGATATATCGCTGTAAACATTTCTCTCTTCCAACGTAACAACCTCCGTACTCACATTGAGATGTTCCATTGTATGAAAGCTCCTGCCCGGATATTCATACCGGCTCATTTACGAAATATACATGGTAGTACCAATGAAATGAAAAGGGGTGTCTTTATGAACGACGATATGGAAAGCATTCAGAATGACTGCGGCGAAAAGACCGGGGACAGCGCACCGAAGCGCGCAGGCATATCTCCCGTGCTGGCGGCGAGGCTGCTTATCTGCGCGTCTTTGGCGGCTGCGGCTCTGATACTCAGGCAGTTCGGCGGAGAGCTGTGCGAAAACGCCCGGTCTTTCTACGAGGAATACGCCGTCCGCTCGCTGATAATCGAAACGCAGGACTCGAACGAATCGTTCATTCGCGCGGCGCAGAATGACTATCAGAGCAGGTAGGCTGCGCCTGCGCTTCGGCTATCCTGCCGCGGCGGCGATCTGCGCCTGCGCCGTCGTTCTGGGGGAGCGTTACCCTGCCGCGCTGCTTTGTGCGGTGATACACGAGGCAGGGCACATTGCGGCGCTGCTCCGCTTCGGACAGGAGCGAATCGACATACGTCTGCGTGTGACGCGCACCGACATAATCGACAGCGGAAAAGGCTCGCGCCCGGATAGGCAGCAGGCTCTCGTCTCGCTCGCAGGGCCGCTTGCAAACGCCGCCGCTTCGCCGCTCTTTTACGCTCTGTACGCTTCGGCGGCGTGCCCGTTCCTTCTCGACTGCGCGATGATAAGCGCGGCGCTGTGTGTATTCAATCTCCTGCCGATGTTCGGAACGGACGGCGGCGAGCTTGCAGCAATCGCGCTCTCTCGCCGCCTCTCCGAAAAAGCGGCGCACAATATAATGACGGCGCTGACCGGATTTTTCCTTCTGCCCGTTTTCGCGGCATCCTTCTATGCACTTCTTCGCACCGGCAGCAACGTCTCGCTCCTGATCTTCGCGTTTGCGGCAGCGGCGGAGGGCTTCTCAAAATAGCGGATAACACGCTCTTGACGTTTTTACGATTTTTTTGTATAATAGTAGAACATCAGAACGAAAGGCGGCTTTTTATGCCAATCCCCAAAGATCCGATCATACTGCTTTCATATGCGAACACGAAGCTGCGCGACGAGTTTCACTCTCTCGACGAGCTGTGTGCTTCTCTCGGGCAAGACAAAAGCGAGCTTTCGGAAAAGCTCGCCGCGGTCGGTTATCATTATGACGAATCGAAGAATCAGTTTGTCTGACGCAGTCATTCGCCGAGATCAAGCGTCGCTATGACGTCTCTGAGCGTATCGGCGGACTGCAGGAGCGCCGCTGTTTCCTCGCCGTTGAGGCTGATGGGAACCTGCGTCTCAACGCCGTGCTTGCCGACGATCGCCGGCATACTGAGGGCTACGTCCCTGATGCCGAACATTCCCGTCTGAACGGTCGAAACGGGCAGAACGGACTTCTGGTCGAGGATCACTGCCTCGCAGATACGGCGCACAGACATCGCGATACCGTAGTACGTAGCCTTCTTTTTCTTGATGATCTCGTAGGCGCTGTTCTTTACGTCGTCCGCTATCTTCTCCATTGCCTTGCTGTGCTCGTAGTGGCCGCGCATCTCGCAGAAGCGGTTGAGCGGTACGCCGGAGACGTTTACGCTGCTCCACGCCGCGATCTCGCTGTCGCCGTGCTCGCCGATAACGAAGGCGTGAACGGAACGGCTGTCAACGCCGAGGTGTTCGCCGAGCTGGTATTTGAGCCTTGCGGAATCAAGGACAGTACCGGAGCCGAAGACCTGGTTATTCGGGAGTCCGCTGAGCTTCGCCGCCGTATACGTGAGGATATCGACGGGGTTTGCGACGATCAGAAGGACGCCGTTGTATCCGCGCTTGCTGATCTCCGGGATTATCGACTTGAATATCGCGACGTTTTTCTTTACAAGATCGAGCCTCGTTTCGCCGGGCTTCTGCCCTGCTCCTGCCGTAACTATGATAATTGCGGCGTCGGTTATGTCGTCGTAGCTGCCGGCGTATATCTTCATAGGCTTTGCAAAAGGCATTCCGTGGCTTATGTCAAGAGCCTCGCCCTCCGCCCTGTCGCGGTCGGCGTCGATCAGCACCATCTCGGAAAACAGTCCGCTCTGCATCAGTGCGAATGCGGAAGCCGCTCCGACGAAGCCGCAGCCGATTATCGCTGCCTTTCTTACATTCTTTTCAACCATAAATATCAGATCCTTCCCATTGTGGATTGCCTTAATCACTAAGGTCAATATAAGTATAACAAATCTAGCGCTCTTTATCAACAGCAAACTTTGTAATTTTTTCACCGGGCGGAGATTTTTCGGACGGTCAAAAGGTGGTTATAGCTTTGCCGAACAGATTCACAAGAGAGATCACTCTCGACGGCGAAAATGTGACATACATTCTCGAATACAAAAGCATCAAAAACGTAAATATACACTGCACGCCCGCGAAGGGACTGTACATTTCCGCGCCGTTCCACGCCGACCTGCAGAAGATCGACACATACCTGAAGGACAACAGCGAGCGCATTCTCGACGCCGTACACAAGGCGAATTCGTCCTCCTGCCGCCCGGGGAAGCCGCGCTGCGAGCAACGCAGGCTGACGCTCGGAAGCCGCGAGATCCAATACGAGCTTCACTACAAAAACGTCAAGCGCATAAACCTCTCCGTAAGCGGAGACAAGGGCGTCAGAGTATCGGCGCCGCCCTCCGTCGGGATAGGAGAGATCGAGCGGTTCATGATGAGCAATGCAGATTTCATCACGCGCGCGCTTGAAAAATACGAGCGTCTCTCCGAGGCTCTCCCGACCGCCAAGACGTACAGCGACGGCGAGTACATCTACTTTCTCGGAAAGCGCCGAACGATCCGCCTTACCACTTCTTCGCGCAACACGGCGGAGCTTCGGGGCGACGAGCTTTTGATACTCGCGGCAGACACGGAAAACACCTGCCTGAAAAGCTCGATCGTCGATTCGTTCCTCAAAAGGCAGTGTGAGGATATCATTCCCAAAATGTGCCTGAAGCTGTATCCCCGGTTTGAGGAAAAGGGGATCGCGTTTCCGAAGGAGCTGCGGTTCAGGAAGATGGTGTCGTGCTGGGGCAACTGCCGCCCGTCGCGCTCGATACTGACGTTCAGCACACATCTGATACAGCTCCCCGAGAAGTGCATCGAGCAGGTCATCTGCCACGAGTTTACGCATTTTCTTCACGCGAACCATTCCAAGCTGTTCTACGCGCAGCTTTCCGAATTCATGCCGGACTGGAAGCGGTACGACGCATTGACGAAGCAGCTCCAGGGCGAGATCATAATCCGCAACAGCGGCAAGGTCACTGAATAAAAAAACGAGGTCTTTTCCGTTCGGGAGAGACCTCGTTTGTCATTTTCAAAAAGCCGGGCAAAAAACTTTCAGAGGTGCAGCTGCCGGGTTTACAGATATCCTGCCGCCTGCTCGACGGCGTTTTTTATGTATTCAATACTCAGCAGCCTGTTTGTGCGCTCGTCAACGATCACCTGCGCGCAGTCTATCCGCGGCTGCTTGTCCGTGCTGTGCTTCGACAGATAGTCGGCAACTGTTCGCGTGAACCTTTTCAGCTTCGTGCTGGTTATGCTCTCGAAGCCGCCCACCATCGAGCGCTGCGTCCGCGTCTTGACCTCGACGAACATTATACGCACCTCGTTCTCCGCGATAACGTCTATCTCGCCGTAGCGCGACGAGTAATTCCTCGCAGCGACTGTACACCCGTGCGCTTCAAGATATTCGCAGACGTACTCCTCGCCTGCTTTTCCCCTTCTGCGTATCTCGAAGTCACGCTTATCTTCCGTTTTTCTCATACAGCTTTTTCAGGAAGCCGGGGCGGTGTATCGGCGTTTCCCCGTATTTTAAGATAGCGTCGGTGTGGAGCTTCGTTCCGTACCCCTTGTGCTTTTCAAAGCCGTACTCCGGGTACTGAGCGGCGTATTCGAGCATCAGCCTGTCTCGGCTGACCTTAGCAAGTATCGACGCTGCCGCGACAGACATCGAGCGCGCGTCGCCCTTCACAACAGGCTCGCAGGGGATATCGAGCTGCGGCTCGCGGTTGCCGTCTATGATCGCGAAATCGGCAGGGACATCAAGCGACTCTACGGCGCGCTTCATCGCGAGCATCGCCGCGTTGAGAATGTTTATCTGCTCGATCTCCTCGACGCTCGCCCACGCGACGGAGCAAGCGACCGCCTCGGACAGGATAACGTCGAACAGCTTCTCGCGCTTTTTTTCGGTGAGCTTCTTTGAATCGTTCACGCCCTCGATGATCCTGCCGGGCGGAAGTATGACAGCAGCGGCGCACACCGGACCGGCGAGCGGCCCTCTGCCTGCCTCGTCTACGCCGCAGACGCTTGAAAAGCCGCGCGCGATCGCTTTGTTTTCAAATTCGAGCCAATCCATACGCAAAACCTCCGTTACTCCGGCAGCTCGAGCGTGATCCTGCCGAGCTTTGCCGCGCGGAATTCGTCGAGCACCATGACAGCGGCGCGCTCCGTGTCGGCTTCGCCGCCGGAGACGAGCATACCGCGCTTTTTCGCGATCACCTCAAGCAACTCGTGAGCCGCAAGCGACTCCGCTTCCTCGCCCGAGAGAGAGAAGCGCTCCAGAAACGCCTTCGTCGGGCGGCTTTTCATGTATTCAAGAAGGCGGAGCGAGAGCTGCTCCGTATCCGTGACGTCGTCCTTGACGGCGCCTGTGAAGGCGAGGCGCTCGCCGACGATCTGGTCGTCGAAGCGCGGCCACAGCACTCCGGGCGTATCAAGAAGCTCGACTGTAACGCCGCCGCTCGTGAGCGTGAACCACTGGTTGCCGCGCGTTACGCCGGGGCGGTCCTCCGTCTTCGCCTTTGACGTCTTCGATATCCTGTTTATGAACGTCGATTTGCCGACGTTCGGAATTCCCACGATCATAACGCGCAGCGAGCGGTTCACCATTCCCTTTGCCCTCCACGCTTCGAGCTTGTCGGAGAGAACGTCTCTGACGGCGCTCGTGAAGCTGCCGATACCTGCGCCTGTTTTGCAGTCAAGCTCTATCGCTCGTATACCCCTGCTGCGGAAATACTCCGCCCACTGCTTCGTTGCGCGCGGATCGGCGAGGTCGCATTTGTTCATCAGAATAATGCGCGGCTTGGAGCCGATCATGCCCGTAAGATCGGGATTGCGGCTCGAAAGCGGAACGCGCGCGTCGATGATTTCAGCCACGGCGTCAACGAGCTTTAAGTCCGCCTGAATCTTTCTCTTCGTCCGCGTCATATGCCCGGGGAACCACTGAATATACTGCGAATTCTCGCTTTGCTGCGTGTATTCTACGGGGCGCTTCTCCCTTCTGCTGCGGCGCGCCTCGGCGTGCTGAGCCTTGATCGCCGAGGGCTTGCGCTCCTGTCTGCGGCCGCTGCGGTCGGAGGCGTTTTTCTGAGCGTAACGCTCCCTCTTTCCGCGAATTGCCTTTTTGCTGCCCTTTGTCTGCTTCATGTTTTTCACCCCTGATCCTTCCTTGACGGCTGCCGCTTGCTTCTTCATACCAAAAAAAGGACTTCTTTCGCAAGAAATCCTTTTATCAGTTCTTACTCGACTTTACCGACCTCATCAAACGGATATATTCTGAGCCTTACCTTGCCGATTATATTCTCGTTTTCGATCAGACCGACATCTGTAAACCGGCTGTCCTTCGAGATCGGGCGGTTGTCTCCGAGGACAAACACAGTGCCCTCCTCAACGTCTACGGGGAATTCCGTATCACCGATCTGAGTCGTTTTGCCGTTGATGTAATTTTCCTTGATAACGATGCCGTCAACGATAACGTCGCCCGTCTCGCTGTTGATATCTACCGTCTGACCGCCTACTGCTATGACGCGCTTTACGAGCGTCTTGTCAAGCTCCGCGCCGTGGCTGATAACGACAATATCGCCGACCTGCGGATCGTAGTTCAGTCCGGTGACGATCAGCTTGTTGCGATCCTGGAGCGTCTGGAGCATCGAATCTCCGTCAACGTCCACTATGCGGAAGCAGAACGTCATAAGAAGCATCACGATAACGAGCGCAAAGAGGACTGCCGACGCCCAGTCGAAAAGATCCGTAACGAAGCCCGAGGCGCCGTCCTTGCCGAGGTTCTTCCTTTTTTTCCGCCCCTTCTGAGCCGTCGTATCCTCCTCCGTAAGCTCGAGATCCACCGGCTCGTCGTTGGAATTTACGGACGCGAGATCGGGAACATTTTCCTGAGCCGTCTCCTCGTCCGCCTTCGTACTTTCCACCTTATCGAAAATCTGTGTATCCATATCTATTACCACCCTAAGCAATTATCGAAGATAATAATACCGCTCCGGCAAAATACCGAGATGCCGGGGCATTCTGATGCACTATTCATTATACCCTAATTCCCGTGTTGTGTCAAGCGCACACAGCGAGCCTGTCGTTTTTTGAGGGTAAACAATTTGTGAACGCGCGGTCAGACGAAAAAAAGAGGGACTCGCGCCCCTCTTTTGATCTGTCCGGATAATCAGTTCTTAACGATCTTTTCCTTGACCTTTGCTGCCTTACCGACTCTGTCACGGAGATAGTAGAGCTTAGCGCGTCTAACCTTACCGTGTCTGATGACCTTAACGTCCTTTACGTTCGGGCAGTGAAGCGGGAAAACACGCTCTACGCCTACGCCGTAAGCAACACGTCTTACCGTGAACGTCTCGGCAACGCCGCTGGACTTCTTCGCGATAACGGTGCCCTCGAACATCTGGATTCTCTCTCTGTCACCCTCGCGAATGTTTACGCTTACTCTTACCGTGTCGCCGACATTGAAAGAGGGAACTTCCTTCTTTACCGAATCGGCTGCGATCAACTTCAATGCATCCATTTCAAATTCCTCCTAGGTTTACAGACATTCTTAACATGAGGGAGTGAAGCAGCTCCCGTCAGACAGAGGACTGTCCGCTTCATTGTACGGCACTTTTTGCGCCGGGCAGTGAATCGCATTGGGAAAACCCAACGGTTCAAATGCTTTTCTATTATACCACAAGCATACGAACAATGCAACACGTTTGTGAAAAAATTACAAAATCTCGTTTTTGCTCAAAAAGCGGCGAAAATACTCCGGTAATTCGGAATCAAACGACAAATGCTCGCCCGTTACCGGGTGGATAAAGCCTATTTTTTTAGCGTGGAGACACTGTCCTCGAAGCTCGGAGATCACCCTTGACGGGCCGTAAACGGGATCTCCGGCAACGGGGTGACCGAGGTACGCCATGTGGACGCGGATCTGGTGAGTACGCCCCGTTTCGAGCTTAAGCGCGAGGTGAGAGAAGCCCGAATTCGAGTCGATCACGCGGTAATGAGTAACGGCAGGCTTCGAGCAGTGGTCGGTGACGCACATCTTCTTTCTGTCGATACGGCTTCTGCCGATCGGAGCGCTGACGGTGCCCTCGCTGTCCTTCATTCTGCCGTACACGACCGCCTCGTATTCGCGGTCAAACGAATGCTCCTTGATCTGCTGTGCAAGCCCCGTGTGCGCTCTGTCGCTCTTTGCGACGATCAGCAGGCCGCTCGTGTCCTTGTCTATGCGGTGGACGATGCCGGGGCGCAGCACGCCGTTTATCCCGGAAAGGCCGCCCCTGCAGTGGAAAAGAAGGGCGTTGACGAGCGTTCCGGTGTAATTTCCGGGCGCCGGGTGAACGACCATGCCCTTCGGCTTGTTCACGACGAGCAGGTCGCCGTCCTCATACACGATATCGAGCGGAATATCCTCCGCCTCCGCTTTAAGCTCCACCGGCTCGGGGACATTCACGGCTACCTCGTCGCCCTCTCTGAGCTTAGTCTTCTTCCCTGCGGGCGAGCCGTTGACGAAAACGCCGCCGCTTTCGCAGAGATCTGCGGCGGCGGTGCGTGAAAGCTCCTCTATCCTTTCGGAAACGAGCTTGTCGAGGCGCGCGCCTTCGTCTGCCGCTTCCGCTTTAAAACGATGCTCCATTGTCACTCCTTTTCCGCCGCAGAGGCGCTGCTGCGCTTTTTGATATTCTTCTCGCAGAAAAGCACGGAGATAACGAGCAGCACCGCGCCGACCGTTATGAAATAATCGGCGAGGTTGCAGACGGGCGAAAAGAACGAGAACTGGAGGAAGTCCACGACGTAGCCGCGGAAAACGCGGTCGATGAGGTTGCCGATACCGCCGCCTGCCACAAGCACAAACGCGGCGAAAAACAGCTTGCCCTCGATCTTGTAGTTATACAGTATATACGCGAACACACCGAAGATCAGAAGCGTTATTATTATAAAGAACCACTGCTTGTTCTGGAGCATACCGAAGGCTGCACCGCGGTTCTCGACGTATACGAAATAATAGAAGTGGTCGATCACCGTGATCATTCCGGCAGGCTTTACGACGTTCAGGGCGTATAGCTTTGTGAGCTGATCGACGGCAACGAGAATGATTATCAGTATAATTGCAAGTGCTGTCATTCGTCCGTTCCTTCCTTTTCGCTAAATATCTATTCAGTATAAGATAAAACAGCTATCAGCCGCCCGCGCACAGCGGCTAATAGCCTTTTGTTCAACGAATTATTATCCTCTGAGAACGGCTGCACAGCGCGCGCAGACGCAGGGGAACTCAGCGTCCTGACCGACGGTCGTGCTGTAAGACCAGCAGCGCTCGCACTTCTCGCCCTCAGCCTTTTCGATCGTGACGGAAAGCTCCTTCGCGCTCTCGTCGTTTACGAGCTTCACGCCCGATACGATGAACGCCGTTTTAAGCTCGCTCTCGACCGACTTGATGAAGTCGTACTCCTCGCCTGTGCAAGCGAGAGTTACGCTGCACTCGAGGGAAGCCTTGACGAGCTTCTTCGATACAGCCTCCTCGATCGACTTCTTGACGATATCGCGCAGCTCGTGGATCTTGTCCCAGCGCGCGATAAAGGCGTCGTCCGCGCCGACGTCGGGGATCTCCGGCATGGAGTTGTATACGGCGTGAGACTTATCGGTGCCCTCGGCGTGAGGCATGAACTTCCAGATCTCGTCCGAGGTGTACGCGAGGATCGGAGTGAGCATTCTCGTCATAGCGTCGAGAATGATGTAGATAGCCGTCTGAGCGGCTCTTCTCTCCTTGCAGTCCGCCTTCTCGGTGTAGAGTCTGTCCTTGAGAACGTCGAGGTAGAAGTTCGACATATCAATTACGCAGAAATTGTGGATCGCGTGGTATACGTTGTGGAACTCATATGCGTCGTACCCCTCGCGGACCTTCTTGTTAAGCTCGGCGAGCTTGTAGACCGCCCACTTGTCGATCGGGAGAAGCTCGCTGAGAGCGACCATATCCTTGTCGGGATCGAAATCATAAAGGTTGCTGAGAATATATCTTGCCGTATTTCTGATCTTTCTGTAAGACTCGGAGAGCTGCTTGAGAATATCCTTTGAAATGCGGATATCGGCGTGATAATCGGAGGAAGCCACCCAGAGACGGAGGATATCTGCGCCGTACTGCTCGACTACCTCGCTCGGAAGGATACCGTTGCCGAGCGACTTCGACATCTTTCTGCCCTGACCGTCAACTACCCAGCCATGCGTGAGGACAGCCTTGTACGGAGCCTCGCCCGTTGTGGCTACGCTCGTGAGAAGCGAGGACTGGAACCAGCCTCTGTACTGATCCGCGCCCTCGAGGTAGAGGTCTGCCGGGAAGCGGAGGTCTTCGCGCTCGCGGAGAACTGCGGCGTGAGTGGAGCCGGAATCGAACCATACGTCCATGATATCCTTCTCCTTGTCAAACTCAGTGCCGCCGCACTTTTTGCAGGCTGTTCCCTCCGGGAGAATCTCGGAAGCCTCTCTCTCAAACCATGCGTCGGAGCCGTGCTCTCTGAAGAGATCGGCTACCGCCTGCATAGCCTCCTTGTCGATATGAGGCTCGCCGCACTTTTTGCAGAAGAAGATCGGGATCGGAACGCCCCATTTTCTCTGACGGGAGATACACCAGTCCTTGCGCTCGCGCACCATGTTGCTGATGCGCAGCTCGCCCCAGCCGGGGATCCACTCTACGCCCTTGATAGCCTCGAGAGTCTTCTCCTTGAAGTCCTCAACGGAGCAGAACCACTGATCCGTCGCTCTGAACAGAACGGGCTTCTTGCAGCGCCAGCAGTGCGGATACTGGTGAATGATCTTCTTTAAAGCGAAGAGGCTGCCCGTCTCCTCCAGGTGAAGGGCGATCGGCTTGTTAGCGTCCTCCGTGGAAAGACCTGCAAACTGACCTGCCTCCTCCGTAAGAACGCCGTCCGCGTCAACGGGAACGACGATCGGGATCTCGGGGTAGTTGCGGCATACGTCGTAGTCCTCGATACCGTGTCCGGGAGCCGTATGTACGCAGCCCGTACCGCTGTCGAGAGTGACGTGGTCGCCGACGATCACGAGAGACTGGCGGTCAAGGAACGGGTGCTGTACCTTCATGTATTCCATTTCGCTGCCCTTGAAGGTGGCAACGACCTCGTAATCGGTCTTGCCTGCCTCCTGCATAGCTTCTCTGTAAAGCTCCTCGACCATGACGTAATACTCGTCGCCCGACTTGATAACATTGTAGTCGAAGTTGGGGCCGAGGCAGATTGCGACGTTTGCAGGGAGCGTCCATGTTGTCGTTGTCCAGATAACGAAGTACGTCTTGTCAGCAGGGATACCCTTCGCGGAGAGAAGCCCCTTGTCGTCCGTTACGCGGAACTTGACATAGATCGAATGACAGGGATCCTCGGCGTACTCGATCTCAGCCTCTGCGAGAGCCGTCTTACAGTCGGGGCACCAGTAAACGGGCTTGAGTCCCTTGTAGATGTAGCCCTTGCACGCCATATCCGAGAAAACCTCGATCTGACGAGCCTCGAACTCGTGCTGGAGCGTTACGTAGGGGTGCTGCCAGTCGCCGAGAGCGCCGAGGCGCTTGAACTGGCTTCTCTGATCGTTGAGATACTTGTCAACGAAGTCGCGGCAAAGCGTGCGAAGCTCCGTATCCGAGATAGATGTAGAATTTGTGATGCCGGCCTTGGCGCGCGCCTTGAGCTCTGTCGGAAGACCGTGAGTATCCCAGCCGGGAACGTACGGAGCCTTGAATCCGGCCATGTTCTTATATCTGATAATGAAATCCTTCAGCACCTTGTTGAGCGCCGTGCCGAGGTGAATGTCGCCGTTTGCGTACGGAGGGCCGTCATGAAGAATAAAGAGCGGCTTGCCCTCGTTGCGCTTCATGAGGTTCTCGTAGACCTCGTCTGCCTCCCATGTTTTGAGCGTTTCAGGCTCGCTCTTCGGCAGCCCTGCTCTCATCGGAAATTTAGTGTCGGGTAGATTCATCGTGTGCTTATAATCCTGTGCCATTGGTAAATTACTCCTTTCGTGCGGATTCACACCGTCACGTAGTATATGCAAGGCTCCGTGCAGCGCTGCGCGGAGCTGTAACTGCTTCTCATTCGGATTTATTTATCCGAACAAAAACCAGTATAAGCCAAAATTTATAAACGGGATCCTATCCTTACTGATCCTTCTTTACATCATAGTCATCGCCGAATTTCAGCTTGCCGAAGCGGTTCTCGAACTTGGACTTGTCGATCTGGATCTTTCCGTCCTTGCTCTCCTTTTCGGCAGGCTTTTCCTCCTGGGCAGGCTCCGCCTCAGGCTCGCTCTCCCCGGCTTCCGTCTCCGGCTCTGCGGCAGCAGCCTCGGCGTTTGCGGAATCCTCCGTCGCGCTCGAAGCGTCGCGTGCAGCCTCCTCGATCGTGTCGAAGCCGTCCTCTGCCTCCGGCTTTACGTCGGCTTCCTTCCTGGAGGGCTTATCGGCGGAGCTGGAATAGATCTCCGTCGGGTACTTCTCGTTGAGCTTCTTTTCAAGCTCCTTCGCCTCCATGCGCTCCGGGAGCACCTTGAGAGACTCGATCTGCTGCTCGAACTCTTCGATCAGCTTCTTTCTGATCTCGGCTGCCTCCTCCGTGATCCGGACGATCATGTCCTTCTCGCGGATAATGCGGTTGTTTGCGTCGGCGATGATCCTGTCCGCCTCGACGCGCGCGTCCTTGAGTATCTGAGCCGCCTGCTTCTTCGCTTCCTTGACGGTCTTGTCGGCTTCCTTCTGAGACTTCACAAGGACTGCGGAAACGCTGTCTTCGTTCGAGCGCATTTCCTCAACCTTCTGCATGAGAAGCTCGCTCTTCGCGATGATCTCGGCGTTCTTTTTCTTCAATTCTTCGACCGTTGCCGTAACATCGTCGATGAACGCATCTACCTCGTCGCACTTGTAGCCGCCGATGCTTGCCTTTTTGAAACTGATGTTTTTGATCTGATCAACTGTAAGCATATAAATATCCCCTATACATTATAAATATTTTGATACGGTCACTCTGTATTTGCCTTTCTTGCTCATGCTCCCGTCAAAGCCGACAACGAATTTGCCGAAGCCTCTGACGGAAATCTTGTCTCCGTTCTCAACGCGGCGGTCAACGCTGCACACAACGAGCGCGTTCACCGCGACAAGACCGCCTTTGACGGCCTGCTGCGCCTTCGCTCTCGAAAGCCCGGAGCATTCGGAAACGATCGCGTCCAGGCGAAGCGAGGAAACAGTACACTGCCTCTCGGAAAGCTGCTGCGCCGCCTTTGAGAGATCGGCGCCCTTTTCCGTAAACGTCACGCCCTCGCGGCCGACCTTTTCAAGCTGCGCCCTTATGTACGGCGCAAGCTCGCTCTTCACAAAGAACGTAGCCGCGCCCCCGGAGATCACTATATCGCCGATAACGCCGCGCTTCAAGCCAAGCCCCATAAGCGCACCGAGAATGTCGCGGTGGGAAAGCCCGGCGGAGCTTCGGAACGAAACGCTGAGCGCTTCGAGCGGAAAGTCGCTCCCCGACGGTTCGCAGAACTCCGGATACACGCAGAGCATCGCCCTCTGCGCCGCCTCGAAGCCGCCCCAGAACATGAAGCGCGTTCCGCCGCCCGAAAAGAGCGCCCTCTGAACGAGCATCTGCTCGCCCTCGCTCAGAAAATCGGAGTAGCACGGCTCACAGCGGCGCTCACAAAGCCTCGAAAGGTTCGCGGCGACGTCCGCCAGCCGCTTTTCATCATCCTGACGCTGCATGATCAGAAGTTCACGCCGTTGCTTTCAAGCTGAGCGATAAGCTCGTCTCCCGTCATATGAACAGAGCTTGGGATCACAAGGAAGGTGCTCGTTGCAACGCGCTTGATCTTGCCGCCCGTCGCGTAAGCCGCGCCGCTCATGAAGTCGATAATGCGGCGTGAATTGTCCTTCGTTGCATTTTCGAGATTAAGCACAACGGTGTGCTGACGGATAAGCTCGTCTGCGATCATTCTCGTCTCGTCGCTGAAACGGTCGGGGCGGAAAACGACGACCTGGAGCTTTGTGGTCGCGTCAATATTCATCACATTGTTATTTTTTACCGGAGGTGCGGGGGGCGTGCTTATAAACGGCACGCTCGGAGTGTACGGCTCGGGAGCCGGCGTTTCGTCGTAGTAATCCTCGGAGACGCTTTTCTCCTCCGGCTTCTCGTTTTCATCATATTTATCGTCAGGTTACAGCCTCCTTTGAACTGCTCCGGCGGCACGCTGCCGGATCACGTATAGCTTCTCTTTCCGAAAAGGCCCGATCCGATCCTCACCATATTCGCGCCGCAGAGGATCGCTTCGCAGTAATCGTCGGACATTCCCATGGAAAGGATATCCATAGAAACATTATCTGATTTTTTGCCCGAAATGTCAATAAATAATTTGTGCATATTTTCAAAATATTTAAAAATTTCGGACTTTTTTTCGCAAATGGGGGGAATTGCCATCAAACCGCGGACAAAAATGCCGTCGATCTCCCCGATCCTTCCGAGAAGCTCGTCCAGCCCCTCCGGCATAACGCCCGATTTATTCTCCTCTCTGCCGATGTTCACCTCGACGAGGATATCCATCGTTTTGCCCCTGAGCTTCGCCTGGCGCGCCACCTCAAGGGCGAGCCTTTCGCTGTCTACCGACTGGATAAGAGACACCTTGTCGATGATCTGCTTCACCTTGTTCGTCTGGAGATGACCGATGAACTGAAGGTCGGCGCGGTCAAGGTCGTAGCTTTCGTACTTCGAGAGAAGCTCCTGTACGCGGTTCTCCCCGATGAAGCGAAGTCCGAGAGAGATCGCGTGGTTTATCACGGCAGGCTCTACCGTCTTCGTTGCGGCGAGGAAGGTTATATCCTCTCTCCCCCTGCCGCTTTCGAGAGCCGCCTTCGAGATGCTCTCTTCGATAGCCTTGTAGTTCTCCTCAACGAGAAGGAATTTTTCCTTCATATCATCTGACGATCTTTCCATCGTAAAGCTCCTTTCCCTTAACGACGACGGTGTCGTGCAGCGTGATCGTATTGCTGCCGAGTATTTCGGGATCGGTCGGATCGTCGCTGCAGATAACGAAATCATTGTCGGAATATATGATCTTGACCTGCACGAACTGGAGGCGCTTGCCGTGGACGACGTATACGCCCTGCACCTTCTCCTTGCGCGCCTGCCCGGTCTTATTGCCGTTTTCGTCGTAATCGTAGACGTTTATATAATCCTCGTGGATCGCGCTCTTGCTGACGCGAAGTCCACTGTATGTATACGTTTTTATTGTAATATTTTCGCGGCGGATATCGGCTATCGTGCCGTCCATGTAATCGCTCTTCATTACGAGAAGGCCGTCCGCCGTCTTCGAGCTTTGATTGACGCCCAGCACCGTTGCCGGTATCGACGAGGACATTACCCTCGGTATCGAGACGTCAACGACGGTATCGCCGGAAGCGATCGTGAGCGCCTGCTCGCTCGTTACCGGGCAGAGAAGATACCAGTTGATCGTCTTGACTATCTTCCCGACCGCGTCCGAGGGCGGCTCCTTCATCACGGCAGCCTTTACATCGTCCGCGGAGAGCTTCTCAGCCTTCGTGTAGTCGAGTGCGCTCTCGAAGCCGTCCAGCTTCGAGCCGAAGAAGCCGGATTTCTTGCTCTTGACGCTGCCCACCCCCTCGGAAACATGGATCGAATCAAGCTCCTCACGAAGCTGCGCGATCCTCTCGTCGAAGTTCGCCGAGCCGCCCGTAACGACGGTGCGCTCGTTGAAAAGGCGGAGCAGCTCGAGCTTTGCAGACGCGCCGTTGAGCTTGTTCTGCGCCGTCTCGTTCTTGTAGTCCGTTATCTTCTTCCTGATCTGCGCGTCCACCGTGTCGAGATTTACGAACATACTGTCGGACGTGCTGGTCATCTGCTCCAGAAGCGTAAGCTCGCTTTTCACGTCGTTGTATTTCTGCCAGTCCTCGACCTCCTTCTCCGAGGAAAAGAGGCGCGCAACCGTTCCGCCTGCGTTGACCTTCTCGCCGTCGGAAAGCGTATATGAAATGATGCCCTTCTTCGAGTTTGTGATATACTCCTCGTCGCGCAGGATAAACGCCTCCGCTTCGACGCAGTCGCTCAGCTCGTAGAAATCGGCCTGCTCCGTTTCGAGCATGGTAAAATTTGATGTGTAAATAAGCATAGACGCATACACGAGCAGGAAGAGCGCAAAGAGCGCCGCGAGAATACGCGCAACGGGGATCTTCCGCTTTTTCTTTTTTCGGTAGCGCCTGCGAAAGGGCGCTTCCTCGCTCTCCGGAGCCTCGTCCGGAATATCGTCAAATAATTCTTCGTCCATTTGCTCACCTCCGCGCTCACGCAGACAGTAGTTTTTGTCAAACCTTCGGGATGCCGAAACGCCCGGAGACGTAATCCGCCGCAAGCGCCTCTATCTCGGAAAAATCGCCGTATTCATCGCTGTTGTACCAGCGGACAGAGCTGTCACGAAGGAACCACGTAAGCTGGCGCTTTGCGTAGCGGCGCGTTTCGCGCTTCATCGTCTCCATCGCCTCTTCGAGCGTCTGTGTTCCTTCAAAGTACGGCGCAAGCTCCTTGCAGCCGATCGCCTTCGACGCCGTCTCTCCGACCGTTTCGTCACTCAGGAAATCCCGCGCTTCCTCAAGCAGCCCCATTGAAAGCATCTCGTCTGCGCGGCGGCCGATCCTTTCGTACAGCACGCTGCGGTCAGCCGTTTTCAGACCGATCTTCACGGCGCAGTACGGAGACGGCGCAAGGCGCGACCGCCTGTTCTGCTCCGTCATGGTGATCCCCGTTGTGCGGTAGACCTCTATCGCACGGATCACGCGCTTTACATTGTTCGGCTCGATACGATTCGCCGACTCGGGATCTACCAGAAGCAGCTCGTTCCAAACGGCCTGCGCTCCCTCGCGCTGCGCCTTTTCAAAAAGCTCCGCTCTGAGAGCCGCGTCCGCCTCGTTCTCCGTGAAGGAGATGTTGTTGAGAAGCGAATCGACGTACAGCCCCGTACCGCCGACGATTATCGGCAGACGGCCGCGCGAGCTTACCTGCTCAATCTTTTCCCTTGCAAGCTCTACGTAGCGCGCGACGCTGAAGCTCTCGCTGCGCGGTATGATCCCGATAAGGTGGTGCGGCACACCGCGCATCTCCTGCACCGTGGGCTTTGCAGACGCGATATCCAGCCCCTCGTAGATCTGCATCGAGTCGGCGGAGATCACCTCGCCGCCAAGCGCGAGTGCGAGGGAAACGCCGAGACGTGTTTTCCCCGAAGCCGTCGGCCCGACGACAGCCGCAACATTAATTTTCTTTTCTTCATTCATACGATCAAACCCTGCCGAACTGCTTTTCTATCTGGTACCGCGTCATGACGACCGACGTCGGTCTGCCGTGAGGGCAGTAGCGGTAGTCGGGGCTTTCGCCCATCTTTATGTAGAGATCGACAAGCTCCTGCGGAGAGCTTTTGTCGCCGCCCTTGATCGCGCTTCGGCACGCGATATTGTGGTATAGCCAGTCGGTGTATTCACTTTCGATATTCTTTTTGTTCTGGAGGATATGATCCGCCATTTCCTCGACCGTCGCTGCCGCGTCGAACGCATCTATAAACGAGGGCGCGGAACGCACCAGGACGGTGCTGCCGCCGAAGTCGTCAAGCTCGAAGCCGGATTCCGAAAAGAGCGCCTTGTTCTCAATGACGCTTTCGTGCTGCGCCTTTGAAAGCGGCACCGCGACCGGCTCCAGCAGGTACTGAGCGTACTTTTTCCCCTGCTCGCGCCTGAGCTTCTCGTATATTATGCGCTCGTGGAGAGCGTGCTTGTCGATCAGAACAAGCTCGTTGTTCCTCTCAATTATGATGTAAGTCATGAACGCCTCGCCGATAAACCGGAC
This sequence comes from uncultured Ruminococcus sp., assembly GCA_902792115.1. Taxonomy (GTDB): domain Bacteria; phylum Bacillota; class Clostridia; order Oscillospirales; family Acutalibacteraceae; genus RUG592. Next base: position 51,040 of record CADAYJ010000003.1, read on the forward strand.
GGCGCCGCCCGACACGTCCGCAAGAGGCGCGATCTCCTCTGTTTCCTTCCCGGCAGGCTCCGTCTCGGTTTTCCCGTCTGTAACGAGGCTCCCGACGCGCTGCTGCGCTTCCTCCTTTAGCGGCGTTTCACGCTCGATTACGTTATCCGTACCGTTCTTTACGGGATCCTGCGGCTCTGCCTCCTTTAGCGGCGGCGCTGCCGGCGGCTCCTGTTCTCCGTCTGTGTCTATATCGAGGCACACATAGCGCTGTGCCGTGCGATCGGGCGGCTGAGGCAGCGGAACGCTCCTTCCGAAGCTGTGGCCGGGATCCTCTATCCTGATCTTGTTGCCGGAGGATTCCTCCAGCACCGAGCGGTACACGCCGAGCGACGTTTTGTCGGGGCGCGCCGTCGGGATCCTCTCGATCTGCCGCACCTCATACTGCGACATTGTAAACGGCTTCTTCACGACCGACTTGTCCGCAAGACCTTCGATCACCTTGTCGGGCTGCGTCCGGAACTGCTTCACGGTGTCTCCGTCAATCAGCGCCGACCGGACGGCGTGATAAACCGCCTCAAACACAGGACGCTCGTTTACGAAGCGCACCTCGATCTTCGCAGGGTGTACGTTTACGTCCACAAGGCCGCACGATATCCCGAGGTACAGCACACAGCCGGGGAACTTCCCGACCATGACCATGCCCTTGCACGCCTCCTCGAGAGCTGCCATCGCTGTGCGGCTCTTGACGAAGCGCCCGTTTATGAAAAAATTCTGCATTGCGCGGCTCGCGCGTGCAGCCTGCGGCTTTGTGACGTAGCCGCGCACGGTGATGCCGCCAAGCTCGTAATCGACTCTGACGGCGTTATTTATGAATTCGCGCCCGAGAACGGAATAGCTGCAGTTTTTCTCGCTGCCGTCGCCTGCCGTCACAAGCGTTCTCTTGTTGTCTCTGATAAAAGTCACCGCGACCTCGCTGTGAGAGAGCGCGATCTTGTCCACGACAGACGCGACAGCCGTCGCCTCCGACGTGTTTTTCTTTAAAAACTTCATTCTCGCAGGTACGTTGTAGAAGAGGTCGCGCACAATGAACGTCGTGCCGTCCGGGCAGCCCGCGTCTTCAAGAAGCACCTCGTCGCCGCCCTCGATAACGTAGTGCGTGCCGACTTCCTCCTCCTTCGCCTTTGTGAGAAGCTCCACCCTCGCCACGGCGCAGATGGAGGCGAGCGCCTCTCCGCGGAAGCCAAGCGTGCCGATCGCGTCAAGATCCTCCCTGCAGCCGATCTTGCTCGTTGCGTGGCGCTTGAAGGCGTTGCGGACGTCGCTGCGCATGATGCCGCTGCCGTTGTCGGAGACGCGCATCATAGTAATACCGCCGTTTTGTATCTCGACTGTGACAGCCGAGGCGCCGGCGTCAATCGCATTTTCGATAAGCTCCTTTATGACGGAGGAAGGTCTTTCGACGACCTCGCCCGCCGCGATAAGCTCCGCGATATGCTTTTCAAGCACATTTATCCTGCCCATTCTTCTCACTCTCCCTTCGCGGTCATATTCAGGCGCAATACATCAGCTCAGCCAGCAGCGGTTTACGACTCTGCTCTCGATGAACCGCCTGAATTTCGGATAATCGCCCTCGATAAACGTGTCCTTGTAGGCGTGTATAACGAGCTTCTTTTCCGTCTCTATGAGGATAAGGTCGCCCTTGCTTCTGACGGAGGATATTTCCCTGTACGGATACTTGACCTCGAAAGCGCCCTCTACGATCACGATCTTATCATTCTGGAAATCTATCGTTCTCTCCCAGTCCTTTCCGAAGCGCTGCGCCATCATGTCGTACATTCTCGAAGCCATCAGGCGGCGCCTGAAAAAAAGATGGTAGCAGGCAAAGAGAATGAACACGCCTTCAAGAGAGATCCACGGAAGCGGATCGCCGATCATCGGGTGTACAAGCACCACGCCGGCCGCTGCGAGAAGGATCAGAAGGATAACAGACCACATTATCGTGATCTTTAGCTGTATCCCGGTTTTCTGCGACATTTTGAACCAGGACATATAGCGTTCCTTTGTGACTTTATATTGATTTGTCAGCATTTTGGATCACCCTGCTTATTCACACATTGTTTTTAGTTCATACAGCTTGTTAAGCGCCTCGACGGGCGTAAGCGTGTTGATATCTATATTCCGCACAAACTCCTCGATCTTCGAGTTGCCGACCGGAATGAGCGTCATTTGCGGCTCAGGCTCGAGAACGTCTCTCGGCTTTTTCCTGGGGCGCTCCGTCCTTCTGCCGCTTTCAAGCTCCTTTAAGACGACCTTTGCGCGCGATATCACCGTATCGGGAAGCCCCGCGAGCTTTGCGACCTCGATGCCGTAGCTGTCGTCCGCGCCGCCCGGAACGATGCGGCGAAGGAAGGTTATGTCGTCGCCGCGCTTCTTGACGGCGATATTGTAGTTCTTTACTCCGTCGAGCAGGTCTTCAAGAACCGTCAGCTCGTGGTAGTGCGTCGCGAAGAGCGTCCGCGCGCCGAGCTTTTTCTTGTCTGCGGCGTATTCAAGCACCGCCCTTGCAATGCTCATGCCGTCAAACGTTGATGTGCCGCGCCCGATCTCGTCGAAGATCAGCAGGCTGTCGGCAGTCGCGTTTTTGAGTATCTCGGCGACCTCCGTCATTTCGACCATGAACGTGGAATGGCCGCTCGAAAGGTCGTCGCTTGCGCCGACTCGCGTAAAGACGGCGTCCGTTATCGAGATCGACGCGCTGCTCGCCGGAACGAAGGAGCCGATCTGCGCCATCAGCACGATCAGCGCCGTCTGACGCATAAACGTCGATTTGCCTGCCATATTCGGGCCGGTGATGATAGCCGCGCGGTTTGCGCCGCCGTCGAGCTTTACGTCGTTCGGAACGAACGGAACGTCACTCAGCAGCTTCTCCACGACGGGGTGGCGGCCGTCTCTGACGACGATCTCGCCGCTGAGGTTTACGTCGGGGCGGCAGTAGCGCATATCTGCGGCTGTATTCGCAAAGCTCTGGAAAACGTCGAGCTTCGCGAGGGCGCGCGCCGTTTTCTGAATGCGCTCAAGGCTTTTTGCAACGCTCGTTCTGATATTGACGAACAGCTCGTATTCGAGCGCGACGGCTCTGTCCTTCGCGCCGAGTATCTTGCCCTCCAGCTCCTTCAGCTCCGGCGTTATGAAGCGCTCGCAGTTTGTAAGCGTCTGCTTTCTGATGTATGTATCGGGAACCATGTTCTTGTAGGAATTCGACACCTCAATGTAGTAGCCGAAAACACGGTTATATCCGACCTTCAGCTTCGGGATCCCCGTCTCCTCACGCTGGCGCGCTTCGAGCTTTGCGAGAATACCGGTGGAATCGGACATATCGTTTTTGAGAAAGTCGATCTCCTCACTGTATCCGGGCTTTATCAGTCCGCCCTCGCGCACGGAGAACGGCGGATCGTCGTCGATCGCACTGTTGATGAGATCGCGGACGTCGGAGCAGACGTCGATCTCGTCGAAGATCATTTTAAGCTCCGTCGCCCTGACGCCTTCAAGGTTAGCCCTGACCGCCGGCAGCTTCTCAAGCGCGTATTGCAGACCTTTAAGGTCGCGCGCGTTCGCCGAGCCGTAAACGACTCTCGTCATGAGGCGTTCAAGATCGGGAAGCCCTGCGAGCGACTGCGAGACCTCTCCGCGCAGCGGCGCGTCCGACACAAGCTCCTCAACGGCGTTCTGCCTGCGGATTATCGCGGCGCAGCTCATCAAAGGCTGCTCTATCCAGCGGCGTATCAGGCGGTGTCCCATCGGCGTTTTCGTGCAGTCGAGAACCCAGAGCAGCGATCCGCGCTTCTCCTTCGAGCGCATCGTCTCCGTAAGCTCCAGATTCCGCTTCGTATTGTAGTCGAGGTGCATGAAGCGGTTTTCCTCATACGTCTCGATGTGGTTTATCCTTTCAAGTCCCGTCCGCTGCGTTTCGGAGAGGTAGCGCAGAAGCGCGCCCACGGCTCTCGCGCAGCCGGGCTTTTCCTCCAGCTTGACCGTCTCGGAAAGGCGCTCGGCAAAATGCTCGGAAAGCGTTTTCCCGGTGAGGGATCTATCGAAATATTCGTCGTCGAGCATCTCCACGCAGGCGTGAAGACGTTCCTTTAAAAAGGGAGCGATCGGCTTGATCGAGGCGACGTCGCCGCCTATCAGCAGCTCGGAGGGCGCGTAGCGCGAAAGCTCGCTTTTGAGCTGCGTGCAATCCTTGTCCGCCTGCGTCTCCCAGCAGTAAAGCTCGCCCGTCGAGATATCGCAGAACGCAGCCGAATGCTTTCCGCCCGTCGTAAAGAGCGAGCAGATAAAGTTGTTCTTTGACTCGTCGAGCATGGAGTCCTCCATGACCGTTCCGGGCGTGATAACGCGGATAATCTCGCGCTTCACAAGCCCCTTCGCCTTCGCCGGATCCTCCGTCTGCTCGCAGATCGCGACCTTATAGCCCTTTGCGACGAGGCGCGCCACGTACTGCTCGTAGCTGTGGAACGGAACGCCGCACATCGGCGCGCGCTTCTCCTGGCCGCAGTCCCTGCCGGTCAGCGTAAGCTCCAGCTCCCTGGAGGCGAGCAGCGCGTCGTCAAAAAACATCTCGTAAAAATCGCCGAGCCGGAAGAAAAGGATACAGTCCTTGTTCTGCTCCTTGATCTCAAAATATTGCTTCATCATCGGAGAAAGCTCCGCCATGCTCCAACCCCCAGACAGTAAAAAATCAAATTTTGTATCAGCCGCAGCCGCCGCAGGTTGCGCAGCTACCGGTGCAGCCGCTTACGGGATCGGTCGTTTCGGGATCGTCTCCCTCCGCGCTGTTCTGTATTATGCCCAGCACCTGGCGCAGCTTCGTCTCAAAGACCTGCTTTGCTGAATTGTATTCCTTCATATTGCCGTTGTTCATGATCTTCGCGTAGATCGAGCGCATCTCCTTGTTGAGCGCCTGCAGCTTCTCGTCGTCTCTTTCCGTCTTGGACGCCTCCATGTTGATGGAAAGGCGCTTGAGGTTGTACTCGCCGATAAGCTCCTGAAGCTCTGCGTCCTCCTCGCTCACCTGCTCGGCGGCGCGCATTCTGATGTACGCCTCGTCCTGCTGTATTGCTTTTCCAAGCTCTCTTGCAAGCTGTATGATCTCCATTTTCGTTTTCCTTTCAAATATATATTGCGCGCTTTACGCAAGCTCGCCGTTTAAGATCCAGTTTCTCGCCTTCGTCACTCTGACATTCGCAAACTGCCCGATAAGCTCGCTGCCGCCGGGGAACTCAACGATCACGTTACCGCTCGTCCTGCCGGAGAGCACGCCGGGCTTCGTCTCCTCCTCCACAAGTACGCGGTACTCGCTGCCGACCATCGCGGCGCAGCGGCTCGCCGATATCTCCTCCTGAGCCTTTAGCAGCTCGGAGAACCGGCGTGATTTTTCCTCGTGAGTATACGGATCGTCCATCTTTGCGGCAGGAGTGCCCTCGCGCGGCGAATAAATAAATGTAAACAGCGAGGTGAAGCCGACCTCGCGGACGAGCGAGACAGTTTCGAGAAACTCGTCGTACGTTTCGCCGGGGAAGCCGACGATAACGTCCGACGTGAGCGACACATCAGGTATTTTCTCCCTGGCGTATCTCACGATACCGAGGTATTTCTCTCTGTCATAGCTCCTGTTCATCGCCTTGAGCACCCTGTCGCTGCCCGACTGGAAGGGCAGGTGAAGGTGAGTCGAGATGTGGCTGCCGGAGGCGATAACGTCTATAAGCTCCTTCGAGCAGTCCTTCGGGTGCGACGTCATGAATCGAAGGATATAGTCTCCCTCGATGCTGTCGATCGCCGAAAGCAGCTCGGCGAAGGTGCGGCGCGGCTCGAGATTCTTGCCGTAGGAATTGACGTTCTGCCCGAGCAGAGTTATCTCCTTGTACCCTGCCTCGATCATTGCGCGCGCTTCATCAACGACCTCCTCGAATTTTCTGCTGCGTTCGCGTCCGCGTGTATACGGAACGATGCAGTATGTGCAGAAGTTGTTGCAGCCGTACATGATCGGCAGCCAGCCCTTAAACGTGCCGTCGCGGCGCGTCGGGATACCCTCGTACACCGTCATATCATCAACGCCCGTCTCGTAGACGCGGCCGCCGTACGTCACAGTATTGTAGAAAAGCTCCGGGAATCTGTGGAGCGAATGCGTTCCGAAGACGAGGCTCACGAACGGGAAGCTCTTGTACAGCCTGTCGGTGACGTGCTTCTGCTCCATCATGCAGCCGCAAAGACCGATGATAACGGACGGGTGGCGGCGCTTTATGTTTTTGAGAGCGCCGACGTTACCGAAAACTCTGTCCTCCGCGTGCTCGCGGACGGCGCACGTGTTAAAAAGGATAAAATCGGCGTCCTCCACCGTTTCCGTAAAATCAAAGCCCATTTCGGAGAGCATACCCTTGATCTTCTCGCTGTCCGCGACGTTCTGCTGGCAGCCGTACGTCCTGATGCAGGCGAGCGGACGCGCGCCTCTTGCGCGTACCGACATCACCTCGGCACACATCGCGAGGTAGTGATTTTCATCTGTAAAATTCTTATATTCAAACGTGATCGCCAAGCTGTCCACTCCTGTTTTTTCCGCATGACCATATGCGGATAAAATCTCACATTATATGATACCACAAATTCAATGTTTCTTCAAGTATCACTTTTATTTTTACAAATTGTTTATATTTCCTTTAAGAGTATCAATATTCTTCTTGCAAGATGGTGAATTTACAAAACGGCTGTTTTGTGATAGAATAAATACCAAAGAGAAGAGGGCGCAGCGGTTTTCCGGCGGCTCTTCGGCAAATTGGAGGTAACTAAAATGAAAAAGATCGTTTCTATTATGATGACTATCGCGCTCGCAGGCGCTATGACAGTATTCGCAGCAGCACCGGCTGCAGCAGAAGAAACAAAGACTTCTTCCGAGGCTCCCGCTGCAGTTACAGTTGCAAAGGATTCCGATTCCGATACAGATTCGGACAAGAAGGTCGAGACTAAGGACGTAGCTTCCAAGGCTTCCACAGACAGCGACGCAAAGGCTGCTTCCTCAAAGGCTTCCGGCACCGTTAAGAAGACGACGAGCGCAGCTTCCAAGAAGGAAGACAAGGCTCCGAAGACGGGCGACTCCGCAGCTCGCGGCACGGTATTCGCTTCCGCAGCTCTCGTTTCCCTCGCAGCTTTCGCTGAGTTCTCCGCAAAGAAGAAGGAAGAGGAATAATCACCTCTCCCCTTTCGTAAAGGAAAAGACGCCGGATCCCGCGCAGAGGCGTTCGGCTGAGTAAATGTGTAAATGTGATAAAATGGTCCCGGAGGCAGAAATGTCTCCGGGATTTTTTTACGGGGCGCTCGGCGGCGCCCCGTTATCAGACGGTATTACTTCGCTTTGCGGCTCTCGATTATCTCTTCAAGCTGGCGCTTTGTGAAACGGTAGTTTTTGTTGCAGAAGTGGCAGTTTGCTCTGGCGTACCCTTTTTCGTCGGCGAGAGAGCGTATCTCGTCGTCGGAGAGCTTGATGATCGCGTTGATAACTCTCTCCTTGCTGCACGGGCAGACGTAGGCGATCTCCTGCTCGTCGAGAAGCTCCACGTCAAAGCCCTCGAGCGCCGTTTTCACCATGTCGATAAGCTCCATGCCCTTCGCAAGCATCGTTGTGACAGGCTCCAGCTTCTTTATGTTCGCCTCGAGCTTCGAGATCGTTTCCTCCGTTGCGCCGGGAAGAAGCTGGATAAGCATTCCGCCGGCGAGCATGACCTCTCCGTCCTCCTTGTTCACAAGAACGCCGAGAGCGCAGACCGTCGGTACCTGCTCGGAGGTCGCGTAGTAGCTTGTGATATCCTCGGCGATCTCGCCGGAAACGAGCGGACAAACGCCGATATACGGCTCGCCCGTGCCGTAGTCGCGAAGGACGTTTATCACGCCCTCGCTGCCGACCGCCTTTCCGACGTTGATCTTGCCGTTTGAATGGTACTCCGTCTCAACGCCGGGGTTCTCGACGTAGCCGCGGCAGTTGCCCTTGCTGTCGGCAACCGCGACGACGGCGCCCAGGGGACCGTCGCCCTTTACGCGAAGCGTCAGCGACGCATTGCTCTGCTTGAGCATAACGCCCATCATCGAGGAAGCCGTAAGCAGTCTGCCGAGCGCTGCCGTTGCGGCGTTCGAGGTGTGGTGCAGCTTCTTCCCCATGTGCGCGATGCCGGTCGTGTCGGCAGCGATCGCCATGACGGCGCCGTCCGACGTGATGCAGCGTATCAGCTTGTCCGGCTTCTGCTGCGTTCCCTGAGGAGCGTAGATCTCTTCTTTGTTTTCATTATTATCCATATGTGAAATTCCTTTCATTATCGTTTTCTTCGTCTTGCGGCGACCGTGATCCGCTGAGACGTCTCCTTCGGCTGCCCGAACGTCGTGTCGTCATACACGGCGAGGACGTCGAACGAGCACTCGTCCAGAAGCTCGCGAAGCCTTTCGAGCGGATACGCAAATTCACGGAAGCTCTCGCTCTCGCGTGTGTACAGTTTGCCGCGCGGCTCAAAAAAGTCAAGCTCGATCTTAACGGAGCAGTCGCTCTCGCGGAACGTGTTCTGCCAGACGAGAAACACCTCGTCCGTGTCGTAGACAAAAGTATTGTTCCCAAGAATATTCTCGTGCTTGTACGGCGTATTGACGTCGAAGACGAACAGTCCGCCGTCCGTCAGATAGTACGAAACACGCTCAAGCGCTTTTTTCAGCTCACTCTCGCCCTGAAGGTGACTGAGGCTGTCGAGCGTGCAGACGCAGGTGTCGATCTCTCCGAACAGCTCGAGCGACTGCATCTTCTGGCGTATGAACATTATTTCAAGCTCGTTCTCAAACGCCTTCTGCTGCGCCTGAGTGAGCATTTCATACGATGCGTCGGCTCCGAAAACGTCCACCCCGCGCTTTTTAAGCTCCAGCGTGAGCGAGCCTGTTCCGCAGGCGAGGTCGAGCGTCTCTCCCGGCGTGTGACCGAAGCGGCGGAATATCTCGCACAGATAATCCGCCTTCTCTGCGTAATCAACATTTCGCGTCAGACCGTCGTAAAACCCGGCAAACACACCGTATGACATTACTCGCTCTCCTTCGCTTCAAGCTCCTTCAGCCTCTCGAAAACGAGCGAATAGCCATCGCAGCTCGTGTAGTTGAGCGAACGGTTTACGCGGCTGATCGTAGCCGTTGAAGCGCTCGTCTTCGCGACGATCTCGCTGTAAACGGTGTTCTCGCTGAGCAGCTTCGCGACCATCAGGCGGCGCGACATCGCGTTCAGCTCCGGCACGGTGCAGAGGTCCTCAAAGAAACGGCGGCACTCGTCTACCGTTTCAAGCGTCGTGATCGCCTTATAGAGATAATTCAGGTTTTCTTCGTCCAGTTTTGCGTTCATGATAAATACTCCTTGTAGATACGTTATTCCAGCCGGGTAGATCCGGCGTTTTGTTACACGAATTAAAGCATTAAACCGCTCTTATCATTTTATCACAAACTAAAGCAAAAGTAAAGAAGAAAAATTCTCCCCGTAAGGTGCGTGCACACAAAAACCCCCTCCCGAAGCCGGAAGGGGGAATTCATTATGCTTTTCGGAAGATTACTTTACCTTGGAGACCTTCCAAAGCTCGTCCGCATACTGGAGGATCGTTCTGTCGGAGCTGAACTTACCTGCGTTTGCGACGTTCATGAGACACTTTCTGCCCCATGCCTGTCTGTCTTCAAAGTCTGCGTTCGCCTTGATCTTCGTCTCAACGTAGGACGGGAGATCGAGAAGAATGAAGTAATGGTCGGGATCATGCCAGGAAGCGCCGTTGATGAGCGAGCTGTGAAGCTCTGCAAAGCTGCCCTCGCCCTGCTTGCCGCCGTCGGAGAATGTGCCGTCGATGAGAGTGTCGATAACCTTCTTGATCTCCGGGTTCTCCTCGTAGATCTTCTTAGCGGAGTATGTCTTCTGAGCCTTGAGAGCCTCGATCTCTTCGACCTTCGCGCCGAAGATGTACTCGTTCTCGTCGCCTGCCTCGCGTGCGATCTCGACGTTAGCGCCGTCGAGCGTACCAAGAGTTACTGCGCCGTTGAGCATGAACTTCATGTTCGACGTACCGGAAGCCTCCGTACCTGCCGTGGAGATCTGCTCGGAGAAATCAGCGGCAGTAACGATCTTCTCGGCGTACGATACGTTATAGTTCTGAACGAATACGACCTTCATCTTGTCGTTTACGTCCTTGTCGTTGTTTACGAGCTTAGCGATCTCGTTGATATACTTGATGATAGCCTTAGCTCTCGCGTAGCCCGGAGCAGCCTTTGCGCCGAAGATGAACGCTGTCGGGTGCCAGTTCGGAAGCTCGCCCTTCTTGAGCTTGAAGTAGATATCCATGATCGAGAACGCATTGAGGAGCTGCCTCTTGTACTCGTGGAGACGCTTGACCTGAATGTCAAAGATAGCGTCGGGGTTGAGGTCTACGCCCTCGTGCTTGCTGATGTAATCAGCGAGCTGGCGCTTCTTCTCGTGCTTGATAGCGTTGAAGCGGTCGATCGTCTCGGGAGTGATGTGAGCCTCGAGCTTTTTAAGCTCGTCGAGGTCTCTGAGATATGCGCTGCTGCCGATAGCGTCGGTGAGCAGGTCGCAAAGCTCCGGGTTGCACAGGCCGAGCCAGCGGCGCTGTGTGATACCGTTCGTCTTGTTCTGGAAACGCTCGGGGTATATCTTGTACCAATCCTTGAGCGTGTCAGCCTTGAGGATCTCCGTGTGGATCTCCGCAACGCCGTTCGTGTAGCTCGAAGCGTATACAGCCATTCTTGCCATGTGAACAACGCCGCCGTCAATGATCCTCATTCTGGAGATGTCGCACTTCGGTCCGAGATCCTTCTCAAGCCTTGCGGCGATCTTCTCGATGATAGCGTAAACCTCGGGAATTACGGACTTCATCAGGTCGATGTTCCACTTCTCGAGAGCCTCTGCCATAACGGTGTGGTTCGTGTAGGAGAACGTCTTCTGAGCGACCTTGAAAGCCTCCTCAAATGTGAGACCGTCGTTCATAAGGAGACGGATAAGCTCGGGAACGGATACAACGGGGTGTGTATCGTTGAGCTGGATAGCAGTTTCCTCGGCGAACTTGTTGTAGTTGTCGCCGTACTTCTTCTTGTACTTCTTGATGATATCCTGAAGCGAAGCGGAGCAGAAGAAATACTGCTGCTTCAGGCGGAGAACCTTACCCTCGTGACGGTTGTCGTTCGGGTAGAGGACGTTTGTGATATCCTCGGCGCGGTTCTTTTCAGCAACGGAGCCGGTGTAATCGAAGCTGTTGAACTTCAGGAAATCGAAGTTCTCCATCGCCTCTGCCTCCCAAAGGCGGAGAGTGTTGATGTTCTCCGTGCCGTAGCCGATGATAGCCATATCGTAAGGAACAGCCTTGACGACCTGATCGGCGAACTTAACGACAACAGTGTCTTCGTTTCTGCGGATGCACCACGGATCGCCGAAGCGCTGCCAGTCGTCCGCGGACTCGACCTGGAAGCCGTCTACGATGCTCTGCTTGAACAGACCGTACTTGTAGCGGATGCCGTAGCCGTCGAGCGGAACGTCGTGCGTAGCCGCGGAATCGAGGAAACAGGCAGCAAGTCTGCCGAGACCGCCGTTGCCGAGAGCCGCGTCGTCTATGTCCTCAAATACGTTGATGTCGATGCCCTTCTGAAGAAGCATTTCCTTGACATCATCAAGGATGCCGAGGCAGTACAGGTTGTTGTACATCATTCGTCCCATAAGGAACTCAGCCGAGAAATAATAAGCTCTTCTCTGGCTCGCGTGAACATTCTTAGCCTTTGTCCAGCGCTCGGAGATCTCACCCATTACTGCCTTGCCGAGCTCTTCGTGAAGCTCTTCTGTCGTAAGCTCCTCAACAGACTTGCAATAGTCTGTCTTTGCAGCAAGCTCCAGCTTTTCAAGGATCGGATTCTTCTCAGTATTTTCCATGTCTTCGTTTTCCTCCAGCCTGTCATACTTGACAGTTAATTCTCTGATCTTTTTAGCAAGACCGTTTGTCGCGTAATCTTTTCTGATACGCCACTCCCAGTTACCGCCGAGAGTAGACGGTGTATTCATTCTCGCCTCCGTGCCGAGTCCGAGCAGATCCTGCATCTGAATGATCGCAGTGTCTGCAACGCTCTCATACGCGGTGCGGATGATGCCCCAGTTAAACGGCTCGTCGTCTGCCATCTTGCAGTATTCCTTTGCAAACTCGATGCAGTCCTTCTTAGCCGTATCAGCCCAGCCGATAAGCGTGTCGTTGTCGTGCGTGCCTGAATAAACGACGGAGTTGGGCGTGTATGTATGCGGAAGATAGTCGTTCTCCTCGTCGGAATCGAACGCAAACTCCAGCACCTTCATTCCCGGATAGCCGGAATCCTTGAGCAGCTTGATGACGCCGGGCGTCATAGTGCCGAGATCCTCCGCGATGATCGGGAGATCCCCCAGCTCCTTCCTCATAAGGTTGAAGAATTCAATGCCGGGACCTTCCTTCCAGGAGCCGTGGATCGCGTTCTCAGCCGGGAACGGGATAGCGTAGTAGCTGTCAAAGGCTCTGAAATGGTCGATCCTCGTGATGTCAAACAGCTCGCTCGCAGCCTTGATGCGCTCGAACCACCACTTGTACCCCGTCTTTTTGAGGTACTTCCAGTCGTAGATCGGGTTGCCCCAGAGCTGACCTGTCTCGGAGAAGTAATCCGGCGGACAGCCTGCAACGCACACCGGCTGCCTTTCCTCCGTGAGCCAGAAGACCTCGGGGTTAGCCCATGTGTCGGCGCTGTCCATCGCGACGTAGATCGGCATATCGCCGATGATCTCTATGCCGAGACCGTTTACATACGCTCTGAACTTCTCCCACTGCTGGTAGAACTTGAACTGAACGAACTTCCAGAAGGCGATCTCGCCTCTGAGAGAGGTTTTGTACTTTTTGATAGCCTCCGGGGTACGCAGGCGAATGCCTTCGTCCTCCCACTCCGTCCATGCCTTATTATCGAAATTACCTTTTACCGCCATGTAAAGCGAATAATTATCGAGCCAGCCCTTGTTCTTCGGCTTGTTGCACCAAGCCTTGAACTGCTTCTGCTCGGCTTCGCGCTCAGGCGACTTCTTCTTGAAATTCTTGAAAGCGATCCTGAGAACCTTGAAACGGTTGTTGTAGATCTTCTCGTAATCTACGTATTCGCTGTTGTCGCCCCAGTTGATGTTCTTGTAATCATTGGGCTTGAGCAGTCCTTCCTCACAAAGCGTATCGAGGTCGATGAGATAAGGGTTCCCGGCAAAAGTCGAGAACGACTGATACGGCGAATCACCGTAGCTGGTAGGACCTACCGGAAGTATCTGCCAATACTTCTGACCTGCTCCCTTCAAGAAATTTGCAAACTCGTAAGCGTCCTTTCCTATTGTGCCGATACCGCAGCGAGTAGGGAGAGAGGTGATGGGCATAAGTATACCCGCAGCTCTGGACATTTAATTCACACCTTTCGTTTTCCGCAGCAAGCTGTGCGGAGCTGTCTCTGTAATTTTGACGAGCAATAATTGCATATTGCAAAACACGTGCAAGCACCCGCCTGATGAAAAGACCGATAAGGCGGCACTCGCCCATATAAGTGTATTTTAACATAAATCTTTGTGATAAGCAAGTGTTTAGAGCAAAATAAACGAAAAAATATTACAAAAACCGCAAATTTTATTATAGGGAGAACTCCGGACAGCCGCAGAACGGATCACCTCCGGCAAACAAGGCGGAAAATAATAATGAAAACAGAGGGGCTGCTCAGAACTCAGAAGGTTTTGAGCAGCCCCAAAGGAAAATTTTATCGGAGTCGGTTTATCAGAACAGACCGGAGATAACCCCGTTTTCGTCAACGTCGATGCGCTCCGCTGCCGGTGATTTCGGCAGACCGGGCATTGTCATGATCGAGCCGGTGAGAGCGACAATGAAGCCTGCTCCGGCTGATATCCTCAGGTCGCGCACCGTTACGGTGAAGCCCTTCGGCGCGCCGAGCTTTGAAGGATCGTCGGAAAGGCTGTACTGCGTCTTCGCCATGCAGACGGGCAGACCGCCGCAGCCAAGCTCCTTTATCTTCGCAAGCTGCTTCTGCGCAGCAGCCGTGAACTGTACGCCGTCGCCGCCGTACACCTTGCGGACGATATCGGCGATCTTCTCCTCGAGCGGCTCGTCAAGCTCGTAGCTGAAGCGGAAATCGGGAGTCTCCTCCTCGCAGAGACGAACGACCTCCCTTGCAAGCTCCTCGCCGCCCTTTCCGCCGTCTGCCCAGACGGTCGAGAGACGGACGTTTACGCCAAGCTCGCGGCACTTGGAGATGATGAGGTCGATCTCCGCGTCCGTATCAGTCGGGAAGCGGTTGACCGCGACGACGGAGGGCAGACCGTACACGTCCTTGATGTTTGAAACGTGCTTGAGCAGATTCGGGATACCGCGCTCCAGAGCGGCGAGATCCTCGTTTGCAAGCTCCGCCTTTGCCGCGCCTCCGTGCATTTTGAGCGCCCTTACCGTCGCGACGACGACGACCGCGGAAGGCGTAAGCCCTGCGTAGCGGCACTTGATATCGAGGAACTTCTCGGCTCCCAGGTCTGCGCCGAAGCCTGCCTCCGTGATCGCGTAATCGCCGAGCCTGAGAGCCATTTTCGTAGCCGTTACGGAGTTGCAGCCGTGCGCGATATTTGCGAACGGTCCGCCGTGAACGAGCGCCGGCGTGCCTTCGAGCGTCTGAACGAGATTCGGCTTCAAGGCGTCCTTTAGAAGAGCCGCCATCGCGCCGGCAGCCTTGATGTCGCCTGCGGTAACGGGCTTCTCGTCGTATGTGTAGCCGACGATCAGGCGCGAAAGACGCTCCTTGAGGTCGGTCATGGAGGTTGCGAGGCAAAGCACAGCCATTACCTCGGAGGCTACCGTGATATCGTAGCCGTCCTCACGCGGAACGCCGTTGACTCTGCCGCCCAGACCGTCCGTCACAAAGCGGAGCTGGCGGTCGTTCATATCGACGCAGCGCTTCCAGGTGATCCTGCGCGGATCAATATTCAGCGCGTTGCCCTGATAAATGTGGTTGTCGAGCATAGCGGCAAGCAGGTTGTTCGCCGCTCCTATCGCGTGGAAGTCGCCCGTGAAGTGAAGGTTGATGTCCTCCATCGGAACGACCTGAGCGTAGCCGCCGCCGGCAGCGCCGCCCTTGATTCCGAACACCGGTCCGAGAGACGGCTCGCGCAGCGCTACAACTACGTTTTTGCCGATCCTGCGGAGACCGTCGGCGAGACCGATCGTCGTTGTCGTCTTGCCCTCGCCTGCCGGAGTCGGCGTTATCGCCGTAACGAGAACGAGCTTTCCGTTCGGTCTGCTGTTTTCCTTCAAAAGAGAGAGGTCGATCTTCGCCTTGTATTTGCCGTACTGTTCGAGATATTTGTCCTCAATGCCCGCGGTCTCGGCGATCTCTGTGATCCTCTTCATCTCGACCGACTGGGCGATCTCTATATCGCTTTTATACATGATATCCCCTCCGTAACTCTTACTTGAAATACTTCACGGCAGAGCGGAACATACCCATGTCGTACTTGCCGGGAACATTTTTGTAAAGACCGTCGCCGATACGCTCCGAGTGTCCCATCTTTCCGAATATCCTTCCGTCCGGCGAGGTGATGCCCTCGATCGCAAAGGCGGAATTGTTCGGGTTGAAGCGGACGTCGTTCGTCGCGCTGCCGGAGAAATCAACGTACTGAGTCGCGATCTGTCCGTTCTGAGCGAGGCGAAGTATCGTCGCGGTGTCGGCGAGGAAGCGTCCCTCACCGTGAGAGATTGCGACTGTGTAAACGTCGCCGACGTTCGTATCCATGAGCCACGGCGACTTGTTGGACGCGATCCTCGTGCGGACGAGCCTCGACTGGTGGCGTCCGATCGTGTTGTACGTAAGAGTCGGGCAGGAAGCGTCCGTGTCAATGATCTTTCCGTACGGAACGAGACCGAGCTTGATGAGCGCCTGGAAGCCGTTGCAGATGCCTGCCATCAGACCGTCGCGGCTTTCAATCAGCCTTGTGACCTCCTCCCTGATGCGCGCGTTGCGGAAGAACGCCGTGATGAACTTGCCGGAGCCGTCCGGCTCGTCGCCGCCGGAGAAGCCGCCGGGGATAAAGATCATCTGAGACTCGGCGATGCGCGAAGCCACATACTCTACCGACTCGGAAATACCCTTTGCGGAGAGGTTGTTGATAACGATGATCTCCGGATCGGCGCCTGCGTCGCGAAGAGCCTTCGCCGTATCGAACTCGCAGTTTGTGCCGGGGAATACGGGGATAACGACCTTCGGCTTCGCCGTCTTGATAACGGGCGACGGGTAGCTCTTTGCAGGGCAGGAGAACGTCGGGATATCCTTCTTCTCCGTCTTGATGTTGCAGGGGTACACAGGCTCGAGCTTGCCCTCGTAGATATCAAGCAGCTCGGAAAGCTCTGCACTCTCGCCGCGCAGCGTGATCCTGCCGTCGTCCGTCGTCGTTCCGAGGAGCGTTCCTACCTCGGAGCTGTCCGTCATTTCGAGGATAAACGAGCCGTAGCTGTAACCGAAGATATCGCTGATATCGGCATCGTCCGCGAAAGCAAAGCCCACGCCGTTGCCGAACGCCATCTTCATTACCGCCTCTGCTGCGCCGCCGTACGTCGGAGTGTAAGCCGTTACAGCGCTGCCCTTGCGGAGGAGCGCCGTCACCTCGCCGAAAACCTTCTTGACGGACTCCGCCTTCGGCAGACCGCTGCCGTCGTATTCGGGCTTTATCATGACGACGCGGTGACCTGCTGCCTTGAATTCGTTGGAGACAATATTCTTCGTGCTGTCCGTCGTAACGGCGAAGGAAACGAGCGTCGGCGGAACGTCGAGGTCCTCAAACGAGCCGGACATGGAGTCCTTGCCGCCGATCGAGCCGCACTCGAAATCGAGCTGAGCCTTCAATGCGCCGAGAAGCGCCGCGAGCGGCTTGCCCCAGCGTTTGCCGTCTCTGTTCGGTCTTTCAAAGTACTCCTGGAAGGTGAGGTAAACGTCCTCAAACTTAGCGCCGGACGCGATCAGCTTCGCGATCGACTCGACGACAGCGAGGTATGCGCCGTGGTACGGGCTTTTCTCCATGATATACGGGTTGTAGCCCCACGCCATTACGGAGCAGCTGTCGGTGTGCTTCTCCTCCATCGAGATCTTCTGAGCCATCGCCTGAGAGGGCGTAATCTGATTCTTGCCGCCGAACGGCATGAGAACCGTGCCTGCGCCGATAGTCGAGTCAAAGCGCTCGGAAAGACCTCTCTTCGAGCAGACGTTGAGGTCACCTGCGAGGCTCTTATAAAGCTGTGTGAAATCGCCGCTCGTCGTTCTTCTGTAATCGTGAGGAGCGTCGGGCGTGATCGTGATATGCTTCTCGGCGCCGTTTGAGTTGAGGAACTCTCTGGAGATATCGACGATGCTCCTGCCGTTCCACTTCATTACGAGGCGCGGCTCCTCCTTAACGACTGCGACGACTGTCGATTCAAGGTTTTCCTTCTGTGCAAGCTCCATGAAGCGCGCGGCGTCCTTCGGCTCCACGACTACCGCCATTCTCTCCTGCGATTCGCTGATCGCAAGCTCCGTGCCGTCGAGACCGTCGTACTTCTTCGGCACGGCGTTGAGGTCGATCTCAAGTCCGTCCGCAAGCTCGCCGATCGCAACGGAGACGCCGCCTGCGCCGAAGTCGTTGCAGCGCTTGATGAGCAGCGACGCTTCCTTGTTCCTGAACAGGCGCTGGAGCTTTCTTTCCTCCGGGGCGTTGCCCTTCTGCACCTCAGCGCCGCAGCTTTCGAGAGACTGGAGCGTGTGAGATTTGGACGAGCCTGTCGCGCCGCCGCAGCCGTCGCGTCCCGTTCTGCCGCCGAGGAGAATAACGATATCTCCAGGCTCCGGGCGCTCGCGCCTTACGTTTTCAGCGGGAGCAGCCGCAACAACAGCGCCGATCTCCATGCGCTTTGCAGCGTAGCCCTCGTGGTAGATCTCGTCTACCTGACCTGTCGCAAGGCCGATCTGGTTGCCGTATGAGCTGTAACCTGCGGCAGCCGTCGTTACGATCTTTCTCTGAGGGAGCTTTCCGGGCATCGTCTCGCTGACGGGCTTGAGCGGATCGGCAGCGCCTGTTACGCGCATTGCGCCGTAAACGTACGCTCTGCCGGAGAGCGGATCTCTGATCGCGCCGCCGATGCAGGTAGCCGCGCCGCCGAACGGCTCGATCTCAGTCGGGTGGTTGTGCGTCTCGTTCTTGAAGAGAAGCAGCCAGTCCTCCTCCCTGCCGTCTGCGTTCACCTTGATCTTAACGGTGCAGGCGTTGATCTCCTCCGACTCGTCGAGCTTGTCGAGCTTGCCAGTCTGCTTTAAGTAGCGCGCACCGATCGTCGCGATGTCCATGAGGTTTATCGGCTTCGTTCTGCCGAGCTTTTTCCTCAGCTCGATGTACTCGTCGTATGCGCTTTTGAGAAGCTCGTCCTCGAACTGCACGCTGTCGATCGTCGTGAGGAACGTCGTGTGGCGGCAGTGATCCGACCAGTATGTGTCGATCATTTTGATCTCGGTGATCGTGGGATCTCTGTCCTCGCTTCTGAAATAGCTCTGGCAGAATTTGAGGTCGTCAAGATCCATCGCAAGCCCCTTCGTCCTGAGGAATTCGGAAAGACCGTCCTCATCAAGGGCGTTGAAACCGTCGAGCGTCTCGACCTCTGTCGGGATATCGTACTTTGAAACGAGCGTGTCGTATTTTTCGAGAGACGCCTCGCGGCACTCGACCGGGTTGATTACGTACTTCTTGATCTGCGCGATCTCGCTCTCCGAGAGAGCGCCGTAGAGCAGATAGACCTTCGCCGTGCGGACGAGCGGACGCTCACCCTGCGAGATGATCTGGATACACTGAGCAGCCGAATCGGCTCTCTGGTCGAACTGACCGGGCAGCGGCTCGACGGCAAAGACGACCGCGCCGTCCGTGCCTTCAAGCTCGTCCGTCACGATATCGAGCTGCGGCTCGGAGAAGACCGTCTTCGTCGCGTAGTCGAAAAGCTCCTTCTCGATATTGTCGGCGTCGTAGCGGTTAAGCAGCCTGATTTTTTCAAGGCTGCCGATGCCGAGCAGCGTTTTTATGTCGTTGCAGAGCGTGTTTGCCTCGTGAGCAAGCTCCGCTTTCTTTTCCACGAAAATTCTGTATACCAAGGTGATCTCCTCCGGATTTAATTTTCAAGAGCTTTAAGTGCTCTCTGACCGATGTCGGTGCGGCAGTATGCGTTTTCAAACGTGATATTCTTTGACGCGCTGTATGCGTCCGCGATCGCCTCTCTGAGCGTGGGCGCCGTAGCAACGACGTTCAGGACGCGGCCTCCGCTCGTGAGCAGCTTTCCGTCCTCTAGCTTTGCGCCGGCGATGTAGAAATCGGCGTTGTCCGCAAGCTCGCCGACGGTGATCTCAAAGCCCTTGTCGTACTTCTTCGGGTAGCCGTTCGACGCGAGGACGACGCAGCAAGCGCTCTTATCGGCAAATTTTACCTCTGCCTCCGAAAGGCGCTCCCCGGCGACCGCCTGCATGATCTCAAGCAGGTCGCTCTCAAGCAGCGGAAGGACTACCTGCGTCTCCGGATCGCCGAAGCGGCAGTTGTACTCAATGACCTTCGGCCCGTTCTCCGTTATCATAAGGCCGAAATAGAGGCAGCCCTTGAACGTCCTGCCGAGGCTGTTCATCGCGTTCATCGTGGGGAGGAATATCTTCTCCATGCACTCCTTCGCGACGTCGTCGGTGTAGTACGGATTCGGAGCGACGGTTCCCATGCCGCCGGTGTTCAGCCCCTTGTCGCCGTCGAGAGCGCGCTTGTGATCCATGCTCGACACCATCGGAACGATCGTCTTGCCGTCCGTAAACGAGAGGACGGAGACCTCCGGACCTGTTAAGAATTCCTCGATAACGACTCTCGAACCGCTCTCGCCGAAGACCTTGTCCTCCATCATGGAGCGGATCGCAGCTTTGGCGTCCTCGCGCGTCTCGGCGATGATAACGCCCTTTCCGAGAGCGAGACCGTCCGCCTTGACGACCGTCGGGATCGGCGCCGTCTCGATGTATCCGAGCGCCTTCTCCATGTCATCAAAGACCTCGTAGCGCGCCGTCGGAATGCCGAACTGCTTCATCATATTTTTCGAGAAGACCTTGCTGCCTTCGATGATCGCGGCGTTCGCGTTCGGGCCGAAGCAGGGAATGTTCAGCTTCTGAAGCTCGTCCACGCAGCCGAGAACGAGCGGATCGTCCGGCGCCACAACGGCGAAATCCACGGGGTTGCTCTTGGCGAATTCGACGATGCCCTTGATATCGGTCGCGCCGATATTCACGCACTCAGCGTCTGCGGCGATACCGCCGTTTCCGGGCAGAGCCCAGATCTTTTCACATTTCGGGCTTTTCTTGAGCGCCTTGATAATAGCGTGCTCGCGTCCGCCGCCGCCAACTACCATAATTTTCATGGTGTTTCCTCCTTATATTTTAAACGGCAAAACCGCACAGACACAGTACCGGACATTCAATTTGCAATGTGGCGCTGCATCTGCACGGTGATTATTATACTGTAAAATTAGTGATGGAACAGTCTCATTTTCGTGAAGACCATTGCCATGCCGTACTTGTTCGCAGCCTCGATTACGTTATCGTCGCGGATAGAGCCGCCGGGCTGTGCGATATACGAAACGCCGCTTCTTCTTGCGCGCTCGATGTTGTCGCCGAACGGGAAGAATGCGTCGCTGCCGAGAGCAACGCCTGTTATCTTCGAGAGATACTCCTTCTTCTCCTCTCTCGTGAGCGGCTCGGGGCGCGTCTTGAAGTACTGCTGCCAAACGTCGTCGCCGAGAACGTCCTCGTCGTCGTCGGAGATATAGACGTCTATGACATTGTCGCGGTCAGGTCTGCCGAGCGAATCGAGGAACGGAAGGTTCAGCACCTTGTCGTGCTGACGCAGATGCCAGATATCAGCCTTGCTGCCTGCGAGGCGCGTGCAGTGGATACGCGACTGCTGACCTGCGCCGACGCCGATCGCCTGCCCGTCAACGGCGTAGCAGACGGAATTCGACTGCGTGTATTTGAGCGTGATGAGCGCGATGATGAGATCCACCTTCGCGTCGTCGGGAATATTCTTGTTGTCCGTCACAACATTCTCCAGAAGCTCGCTGTTGATCTTGAACTCGTTTCTGCCCTGCTCGAAGGTGATGCCGTACACCTGCTTGCGCTCGATCGGATCGGGCTTGTAGTCTGCGTCGATCTTAACGATGTTGTAGTTGCCCTTCTTCTTGCTCTTGAGTATCTCGAGAGCCTCAGGCTCATAGCCGGGCGCGATGATTCCGTCGGACACCTCGCGCTTTACGAGCATAGCGGTAGTAACGTCGCAGACGTCGGAAAGAGCGATCCAGTCGCCGAAGGAGGACATTCTGTCGGTTCCTCTTGCACGGGCGTAAGCGCACGCGAGCGGAGAATCGTCGAGGCCCTCGATATCGTCCACGAAGCACGCCTTCTTCAGCTTCTCCGGCAGCTTTCTGCCGACAGCGGCGGAGGTCGGCGAAACGTGCTTGAAGGACGTCGCCGCGCACATACCTGTCGCTTCCTTGATCTCCTTAACGAGCTGGTAGCTGTTGAATGCGTCGAGGAAATTGATGTAGCCGGGCTTGCCGTTGAGGATCTCGATCGGGAGATCGGAGCCGTCGTGCATGAATATCTTCGACGGCTTCTGGTTCGGGTTGCAGCCGTATTTAAGTTCAAATTCTTTCATGGAAGATCTTCCTTTTCTTAAAAATTCGCTGTGATTTCTGTTGATTCGATATGCATTTACCGTAACGACCTCAGGCTTCGACTGCCCCTGCGGCCGCTCGTACGATTTGATAAAGTGGAAGCCGCATTTTTCAAGGACTCTGTTGCTGCCGATATTATCGACATGAGCCTCGGCGTAGATCGTCTTGAAATTCTCGTCGAAGAGAAGGTATTCAAGCACGCGAAGGCACGCTTCCGTCATGTATCCCTGTCCCCAGTACTTCTCGCCGAGGACGTAGCCTATCTCCGGCTCGCCCTCGCTGTACCCGACGACGTCGATCATGCCGACGAGACTTCCCGTCTCTTTAAGCTCGATGCCCCACCGGTAGCAGTGGAGATTTTTGTAATCGTTCATGCAGAAGTTGATGAACGACACCGTTTCGGAGATATTGGTGTGCGCGTGCCACGTGACGTAGCGAGCAACGGCGCTGCTGCTCGTTATGCAGTCAAACATCTCCTCCGCGTCGTCCTCTCTTATGCGGCGAAGCAGGAGCCGTTCCGTTTCAAGTTCCTTCATCGTCTCACACCTTTAGCTCCGATGTGATCTCGCCCTCGTAGAGTCTGCCGAGAACGGGCTTTACTTCGTTTTCTATAAACTCGTTGACCTGCGAAACGCTTCTGCCGACGTAGAGGATCGGATCAAGCTCGCTCACGATCTCCTCCTTCGTCACGGGGAACGCGGGATCGTTCGCAATGCGGTCGATCAGGTCGTTCACGCCGTCCTCGCGCTTTACTCTCGCCGCAGCGGCGTGGCTGTGAGTTCTGAGAAGCTCGTGCAGCTCCTGGCGGTTGCCGCCGTTCTTGACGGCCTTCATCATGATGTTCTCCGTCGCCATGAACGGGAGCTTGTCCATGACGCGCCTCGTCACTACCTTGTCGTTTACAACGAGGTCGCTCGTGATATTGATGTAAATGTTGAGGATCGAATCGACCGCGAGGAATGCCTCGGCAACGGAGATCCTCTTGTTTGCGGAGTCGTCGAGAGTTCTCTCGAACCACTGCGTACCTGCCGTGAGCGCGGGGTTGATCGAATCCACGATAACGTAGCGCGCGAGCGAGGATATTCTTTCGCTTCTCATCGGGTTGCGCTTGTACGGCATCGCGCTCGAACCGATCTGCTTCTTCTCGAACGGCTCCTCCATCTCCTCGAAGGACTGAAGGATTCTCAGGTCGTTTGAGAATTTATATGCGCTCTGAGCAACGCCGGAGAGCGCGCCGAGGAAGTATGTATCCGTCTTTCTCGAATACGTCTGACCGGAAACTGCAACGACGCTGTCGAAGCCGAGATCCTTCGCGATCAGGTCTTCAACGAGCTTTACCTTGCTCTCGTCGCCGCCGAAAAGCTCCATGAAGCTCGCCTGCGTGCCTGTCGTACCCTTGGAGCCGAGCAGCTTGAGGTTTTTGAGCTGGTATTCAAGATTTTCGATATCCTGAATAAGCTCGTACATCCAGAGAGTCGCCCTCTTGCCCACCGTTGTGAGCTGTGCAGGCTGGAGGTGAGTGTAAGCGAGGCACGGGAGCGCCTTGTACTTATCGGCGAACTCGGAAAGATTTTTTATTACCTGCGCGCACTTTTTAAGGACGACCTTCGACGCCTCTCTGAGAATGATAACGTCGGTATTGTCGCCTACGTAGCACGACGTCGCGCCGAGGTGAATGATCGGCTCTGCTGCCGGGCACTGCCTGCCGTATGCGTAAACGTGAGACATTACGTCGTGGCGGACTTCCTTCTCGCGCGCCTCCGCCGTCTCGAAGTCCACGATATCCTTGAATTTTTCAAGCTCCGCGATCTGCTCGTCGCTTATGACAGGTCTGCCGTCTTCGTTAAGCCCTGCCGCCTTCTCTGCCTTTGCAAGGGCGATCCAGAGGCGGTGCCACGTTGAAAACTTGAACTGCTCGGAGAAAATGTACTGCATCTCCTCGCTCGCGTATCTTGTTGAAAACGGAGAAATATAGCGCTCCTTATCTGACATATATACTACCCTTTCTGTCGGTCAACAGACGTGTGAGGATCGTCTGTAATCGTTTATCAGTTGTATTTGTTGATCATGCGGTTCTCGACGGCGCCCGTTTCAAGGTCTGTGAAGCGAACGTAGATCGCGATCTTGTTCTGCTCGTTGAGGTTGCTCCAGATGTCGTTTGTGAACTCGTCGATATCGTTCGGGACGGTGATTCTCTCCGGCTCGCCCTGGAATGTGGGGATCGGGCTGCCGTCCGTCACGTATGTGTGGATAAAGTGGCCAAGCCCCGGAAGCGCCGTGTAGCTGAACGTGTAGCGGCTGCACTCCGTTCCCTCTGCGTCTGCGCTCTTGAGAATGCTCATCTTGTAGGTGAGCTTCTCGCCGAAGGTAAGCATCGCGCTGATGCGGGGCGTCCAGTTCGGGCCGTCCGGCTCGAAGCAGCGCGTTTCGAGGGCGTCCTCAAAGCTCTTGCCCTCCTTGACGAAATCGTAGATCGTATCGGTCTGATCGCCGTTCGTCGCGATCAGCTTGTCGCCGAGCTTTCTGATGGGCGAATAGATGATGAGTGAGGGATCCTCAACCTTGCTCGCGTCGTACGGGTGAATGATAACCTCGTCGCCGTTCTCAACGAAGATCCTGTTGCGGCTGTTTTCGCTTCTGCCCATGATGAAATATGCGACTGCCGCCTTTTTGCCGTCCTCCGTCATACCGGCAGCGATACCCCTGCCGACGTAAGGATTGCCGTTTATAAGAGTACCGATGTTTTCGGTCTTGTATACGTTCATGTTCCTGTCTCCTTTATCTTTTTTTCAAAAGCGATGCGCTGACCTTCTCGACTGACTGCGGAAGGATTATCCACTCCGCGTTCACCATGACGCGCTTCTGGAGCGTTTCCGGCGTGTCTCCGTCCTGAACCTCGACCGCCTTCTGCATGATGATCTCGCCGCCGTCAGGCACCTCGTTCACGAAATGCACCGTTGCGCCCGTGACCTTTACGCCGTATTCGAGCGCCGCCTCATGCACCTTGAGTCCGTAGAAGCCCTTGCCGCAGAAGGAAGGGATCAGCGACGGGTGAACATTGACAATGCGCTTCGGGTACTTCGACGTGAAGCTCTCGCTGAGAATGCACATAAAGCCCGCGAGAACGATAAGGTCGATATCGTTTTTCTTCAAAAGCTCCAGCAGTCTCTTTTCAAACTCCTCCTGCGAGCCGCACTCCTTCTTCGAGACGATCTCGCTAGGTATGCCCGCCTTTTTTGCGCGCGTGAGCGCATAAGCGTCCTTGTTGTTCGATACGACAAGGACTATCTGCCCGCTTTTGATAACGCCGCTTTTTTGCTTGTCGATCAGCGCCTGCAAATTCGTACCGCCGCCCGACACAAAAACGGCTATATCATCGAAGGTCGTTATTGGTTTGCCTCTTCGGGAGGGATATACTCTCCCTTTCTCGCCCCATATACCATGAAGACACCGAGAAGCAGGGGAATGAACCCTATGAATAAGGGTATAATCGTCATTACCCTTGTCGCTCCGACGTTCATCTTCTTGCCTCTGACATCGGTACGGTCCTTCCTGGAAACATAAGCTGTGATACTGTCTCCTTCGCCGACGCCTTTTTCGAGCTGAACGCCGTATGCCGTCAGCTCCTCGCCGTCAACGGTATATGTAATATCGCCCGCCGTTGTTATAATTTCGTCGTCATCAATGCTCGTCGTCTCCGTTCTTACGCTTGTGCAGACGGCAGGGACCTCCTCGCAGTTTTTCCAGAAAGCGGATTCATCTCTCATAGTAAAAAGCGTAGGGATCGTCGTGACCATCGGGATAATACCGGCTGCGATTAATACGATACCGAAGACGAACACGATGGCTCTCACTAAGGAGCCACTGAATAAATCACGTCCTGCGGACTGAGTACCCATCTCGCTTGTTCTTTTTGGTCAAATTGCTTTCAAAACCCTTGAAATACGTCAGTACGATTTAATCAGTGTCTCCCTAAAATTCCGAACTCCTCGCGGGCTGACCTTTCTTTGTTTCGTCGATCTAGAACCGATCGTTATCGGGATTGCCTGTTGTGTTCATTATTCTATGATAACGCCCTCGCCGCTCTTAACGACCTCGCCCATGACGTAAGCGTCCTCGCCGTTTGCTTTAAGGATTCCGACCGCCTTCTCCGCGTCCGCCTTATCAACGATAACGCTCATGCCGACGCCCATGTTGAACGTGTTGAACATATCGCGCTCGGGGATATTGCCCGTCTTCATGATGAGGTCGAAGATCGGGAGGATCCTGAGTGACGACTTGTCGATCTTCGCCGTAAAGCCTTCGGGAAGGCTTCTCGGAATATTCTCGTAGAAGCCGCCGCCCGTGATGTGGGAGATCGACTTTACCTTCACCTCGTCGAGAAGAGCGAGAACAGCGAGAAGCCGTTTGAGTGAACGCCGCTGGAGGGGATCGCGATGATCGCGTCGCCTGCCTTGACGGTCGTTTTGTCGAGGATCCTGCTCCTGTCAACAACGCCTACGGAGAAGCCGGCGAGGTCGTATTCGTCCTCGGGGTAGAAGCCGGGCATCTCTGCCGTCTCACCGCCGATGAGCGCGCAACCGGACTGTACGCAGCCCTCGGCAACGCCCTTGACGATCGACTCGATACGCTCCGGCACGTTTTTGCCGCACGCGATGTAGTCGAGGAAGAACTGCGGCTTTGCTCCGCAGCAGATAATGTCGTTCACGCACATTGCGACGCAGTCGATGCCGACCGTGTCATGCTTGTCCATGAGGAAAGCGATCTTGAGCTTCGTGCCTACGCCGTCCGTACCGGAGACGAGCACGGGGCGCGTTACGCCGGTCATGTCAAGCTCAAAGAGTCCGCCGAAGCCGCCGATATCGGAGACGACGCCGGGTGTCATTGTTTTTGCGATATGGCTTTTCATGAGCTCTACGGCCTTGTAGCCTGCCGTAATGTCAACGCCTGCCGCCTTGTAGCTTTCGCTGCAGCTTTTCATTATTCTTCACCCTTTTTATTTTTGTTTTTCTTTTCTTCGGGAATGGGCTGTTCAAATTTATTCTTTCTGCCCCTGGGCGCCTTCGTCGGGTAATTCTCGTCGAAGCAGGCGAGGCAGAAGCCCGTGCAGTGACCGCCCTCGGCGATCTTCTTTACGTCCTCGTACGCGAGGTAGCCGAGTGAATCGGCGCCGATGATCTTTTCGTTCTCGGGGATCGTGTGCTTACAGGCGATCAGCTTGTCCTTGGAGTCGATATCAACGCCGTAGTAGCAGGGCGCGATGAACGGAGGCGCGGAGGATCTTACGTGTACCTCGACGGCGCCTGCCTCGCGGATAAGGCGCACGATGCGCGCGCTCGTTGTGCCGCGGACGATGGAGTCGTCTACCATTACGACGCGCTTGCCCGAAACGACGTCGGCGATCGGGTTGAGCTTGATCTTGACCTTGTCCTCTCTCGACTTCTGCCCGGGAGCGATAAAGGTTCTGCCGATGTATTTATTCTTGATAAAGCCGATACCGTAAGGGATACCGGAGGCCTTCGCGTAACCGATAGCGGCGTCGAGGCCGGAGTCCGGAACGCCGATAACGACGTCCGCGTCAACGGGGTGCGCCTTTGCAAGCAGCTCGCCTGCTCTTACTCTCGCCGCGTGGACGCTCTTGCCGTCTACGCAGGAATCCGGTCTTGCGAAATAAATATGCTCAAAGATGCACAGCGACTGCTCCTGCTCGCCGCAGTGATCCGTCATGGAGCGTATGCCTTCCGCGCTGAAAACCACGATCTCGCCGGGGAGGATATCCTTGACGAATTTTGCTCCGACGGCGTCAAGCGCGCACGTCTCGGAAGCGACGATGTATCTGCCGTCCTCCGTCACGCCGTAGCAGAGCGGACGGAAGCCTCTCGGATCGCGCGCCGCGATCAGCTTTGAGGGCGACATAACTACGAGCGAATATGCGCCGTCGATGATGCTCATCGTTCTGTTGACCGCTTCCTCTATCGAGGGGCAGTTGAGGCGCTCCTTCGTGATGATGTACGAAATGACCTCTGTGTCGCTCGTTGTGTGGAAGATCGAGCCCTGAAGCTCAAGCTCCTCTCTGAGGTCGGCGGAATTGACGAGATTGCCGTTGTGGGCGAGCGCCATTCTGCCCTTGACGTGGTTTACAACGATCGGCTGTACATTCGAGCGGTCGTTGTTGCCCGTTGTGCCGTAGCGAACGTGACCGATCGCCATATTGCCCTGACCGAGCTTGTTCATGACGTCGTGGCTGAATACGTCGTTGACAAGGCCGAGATCCTTGTAGCTCGTGATAACGCCGTCATTGTTGATAGCGATACCGCAGCCCTCCTGACCTCTGTGCTGAAGAGCGAACAGTCCGTAGTAGACCGTGGAAGCAACGTCTGCGGTCTCGGTGCTGAATACGCCGAAAACACCGCATTCCTCGTGCAGCTTGCTGTGATCTGTGTTCATAAAATAATTCTCCCCGCTTTTGTTTAAATATCTGAATATCAAAGCCGAAGGGCAGCTCCGAAGCCCGGTCGTCTCTTAGCGCCGCAGGGCGATCCGTGCGGCGGACAGTTTCGGAATGTGCCCGTTATATGCTCAAGCGCCGTACCTGCCCGGGGACAGGTACGGTCGTTTCGTTTGGGTGATTATTCGCCAAGGAGACGCTTCATAACCTCGCGGTATGCGTCCTCTGCGCCGCCCATATCTCTTCTGAAGCGGTCCTTGTCGAGCTTTTCGTTTGTCTTGCTGTCCCAGAAGCGGCAGGTATCCGGAGAGATCTCGTCGGCGAGGACGATCGTGCCGTCCGGCAGCTTGCCGAACTCGAGCTTGAAGTCAATAAGCTCGATGTTCACTTCCTTGAGGTACTCTGTGAGAACCTCGTTGACCTTGAATGCGTACTTTGCGATCGTTGCAAGCTCCTCGTCCGTTGCCCAGCCCATAGCGAGGATATGGTAATCGTTTACCATCGGATCGCCGAGATCGTCGTCTTTATAGCAATACTCAAGAACAGTTCTGCCGAGCTTAACGCCCTCTTCAACGCCGAGCCTCTTGGAGAGAGAGCCTGCAACGATGTTTCTGACGATAACCTCGAGCGGTACGATGGAGACCTTTTTTACGATCGTCTCCCTGTCGCTGATCTCCTCAACGTAATGAGTGGGAACGCCCTCCTTCTCGAGCATTCTCATGAGGTGGTTCGTTACTCTGTTGTTGATAACGCCCTTGCCTGCGATCGTGCCCTTCTTGAGACCGTTGTTAGCCGTTGCGTCGTCCTTGTAGGAAACGATGCAGTAGTTCTCGTCGTCTGTCGCGAAAACCTTCTTAGCCTTACCCTCGTACATCTGAACTGTCTTTTCCATAACAAATTCCTCCAATTAAAATAATTGTATTTTGAATTTTTATTTGTCGGCTTATTTATTGTACTTTTCCGCGACCGCCTTGTCCTTTTCGAGGACAGCCTCAGCGTTTGCGGCGCGGACTTCACCGAGCTTTGCTGCAAGCTCTTCGTCGGAAACGGCAAGCATCTCGACCGCGAGCAGAGCCGCGTTCGCAGCGCCGTCGATAGCTACTGTCGCTACCGGGATGCCGGAGGGCATCTGAACGGTGGAAAGAAGCGCGTCGAGACCGTCGAGCGTTGACGACTTGACGGGAATACCTATTACGGGAAGCGTCGTGTTCGCGGCGATCGCACCGGCAAGATGCGCTGCCTTGCCTGCGGCGCAGATCAGCGCGCCGAAGCCGTTATCCCTTGCGCCGAGAGCGAAATCTCTCGCCTGCACCGGCGTTCTGTGAGCCGAGAATACGTGCACCTCGTAAGGAACGCCGTACTCATCAAGCGTTTTCATCGCCTTTTCGACAACGGGCAGAT
The DNA here is from genome assembly GCA_902792115.1 of uncultured Ruminococcus sp. Classification (GTDB taxonomy): domain Bacteria; phylum Bacillota; class Clostridia; order Oscillospirales; family Acutalibacteraceae; genus RUG592. Next base: position 80,728 of record CADAYJ010000003.1, read on the forward strand.
CGCTGTCGCTGCCCATTATCACAGCAACCTTTTTCATAATGATAAATCAACCTCCGGAGTCGGTGAAAAACAATTCTTTTCACCGGAGAATATACGTGAAACGGACGCCGCCGCTCACTCCGAAATAATTTTATCATTCCGAAATACATTTGTCAACGCTTTTCGGGAATTAGTCAAAAAATCGCATTTGATCTGCATTTTTGGCGCTTTAAAAGGCAAAAACAAAAATATCGGAATCGTAATTTTTGAGCCTTTTTCAGTTTCATTTTTGCATAATAAAATTACAAATGCGGACAAAAAAACAGCGTTTGTAACAAGCCGCAGATAACCTGACGATTTTTGTCGGTACGGCGAAAGAAAGAATTGTTAAAGGTACACAATTCTCAAAAACAGCGAGCCGCCGGGGCGCAAAATGCTCCGGCAGCTCTGTTATACTCAGTCAAGTTTAAGCGCGGATATATCTCTGTATTCTCCGGCGCAGGAATTAGCGTCCTCGAACGCGAGGGAATATCTGAGAATGAGGAGCGCGTCGGCGCTGTCGATCGAATTGTCCTCGTTGACGTCCGCCGCTGCCTTTGCGATACCTGTGAGCGTATCGAGCGCAAGGGAGTGGCGCAGCGCAAAGAGCGCGTCGTCGGAGAAGATGTAGCCGTCGATCGTCGTGTCGCCCATAAGCACCCTCACGGTATCGCCGCCGTTTTCGCTCTTTTTGAGCTTGATCGTGATCGTGAGGTCGTCCGTGATCTTCGTTACGCGGTATGTGTTCCCGCGCTTCGTGTCGGCAGGCCCCTTGATGTTCTTGTACGTACCCTCGGTAGCGGTCACGCTTTCGATCTCGTATCCCTCCGCCGGGATAACCGTGAAGTTGATCTGACCGCTTCCGTCGGAGACAGGCTCGCCGGAATCGGCGTCTCTTGCGACGGCGGAGCTTTGATTCTCGTCGCCTGCGCTGTAATCCTGCGTTTTGTACGTTGTGACCGCAGCTTCGCCGCCCTCGATCACGAACGTGCCTGTAAACTTCTTTTCAGGCTCATCGGGCGTATTGCTGCCGGTGTCGGTGCTTGTGTCTTTGTCCGTATCGCTTTCCGTGTCCTTCTCGGAATCGGTCGGCTTGTCGCTTTCCGTATCAGCCGCTGTGTCCGTTGCGCTTTCGGTATCGCTGTCAGATGAAGCGCCGACAGGAGTGAGCTTGATCGTTACAACGAGGTCGCTCTTGACGTTTCTGATTTCCACGTAATTACTGAAGCCGAGGAAATCCATATCGTATTCCTGAATATCGTAGTAATCTCCCTCTATTGTGATATCGTCGATCGACGCAAGCTCATAGCCCTCGTCGGGAACGACGGCGAATACAGCCGCCTGCGTTCCGCTGAGAAGATCATACATCGTCGTTGTGGAGACCGAATTGTACGTAGGATCACCTATGCCGTTTTCAAACGTCGTAACGGAGCCGTGCTCGATATTAAACTTAACGCTGTTCTCCTTCCCGTTTCCCGTATCGGAATCGGAGGAGCCGTCAGCCTTCTTCATCGTGATGTAAACGGTCGCGCCGCCCGTCATCTTCGTAAGACGGTACGTGTTCGCTCTGCCTGTCTCGTCGGGCGTCTTGAAATTCTTGTACGCGGTCTCAGGCTCCGCCGTAATCGTGTCGAGAACGTAGCCCTCGGCGGGGATTATCTCGAAGTTGACCTGCCCCGAGCCGTCCGTCATTATCTCGCCCGTATCGGCGTCCCTCGCCCACGCGACGAGAGCGTTTTCATTTCCGTTTTCATACTTCTGCGTGTCGTAAGCCGTGACGGACACCTGCATATAGTTGTATATGAACATTGCGCCGGCATCGCCGATCTCAAACGGATTCTGCCCGGAGTCTGTATCCTTGCCCGTGTCCGTTTCCTGCTCGCCGTTTTTCGTCTTGACGGTAACAGTCAGGTCGTCTGTGATCTTCGTTACCCTGTACGTGTTGACCTGATCGTTCTCGGTGATCTCCTTGAGGTTCTTGAATGAATCCTCCGGAGCCGCCGTTACGGAGTCGATCGAATAGCCCTCATTCAGAAGCACCTTGAAATTGACCTGCCCGTCGCCGCTCATGTCTATCTCGCCCGTGTCGCCGTTGCGCGCGTACGCCGCAGTCACGGTCGAGCCGCCGGAGGTATCCTTCGTATTGAAGCCGATAACCGCCTTAACGCCGCTGTCGCAGTCGAAGGTCACTTCGTAACCCTTGCTCCACTGAGCGTATAGCTCCATATCGTCCTCAACGACGATCGTCTCACCCGGCTGATACGTTTCGCCCGTTCCGTCTGCCTTTGTGTTCCAGCCGGTGAAAACGAGGTCAAGCCTTCCGTCGAAGCTCTCCATGACGACGTAATCGTCTCCCGAACGAGTGATCTCCTGCATTTCCAGGCTGACGTCGTGGTTTGAATGATACGTCACCTTGCAGTTCTTATCCTCATGCCAGATCGCGTAAAGCGTGACGTCGGAGCTTGTGTAGTATTCGGTGCCGACCGCGACCGATACTCCGCTGCCGTCGGGCTTCGTGTTCCACTCCTTGAGGTAGCAGCCCTCTTTTCTGAAATCGTCCGCAGTAAGCTCGATCGCGCCGCCCGGCGAAGTGGTTTCCTCGATCTTCTCGCCCTCTCCGCCGTTGGGATCAAGCGTTATCGTCCATAGCCAGTCGGGAATGGTCTTGCCGGCATATACGACGTAATTCGCGCCCGATTTCGCCGTTGTTGAGATCAGCCTTGTCGTCTCGGCGAATTCGGCGGCCACCTCTTCGCCCTTTGCAATGGTCGGAGTTGTGCCGGGATAGATCGGCTCCTTCTCCCCGATCCTCAGGGCGATATTTGAAACGTCCGCTCCGCTGCTGCCGTCCGTCGGATCAAAGAACGAGAAGTCGCCGGGGCGCCCGTTCTGTCCGCTGCTGCCCCATTCTGCTACGCCCCAGTCGGAGGCCGACGTATTCTTGTTTGTGGGCTTCGGCGCCATACGGGAATTGCCGATGCCGAAGACGGTACCGGAGAAGATGTTGAACGCGCCCTCGCTGTCGAACGCATTGCCGCTCTGATCCGTCAATGCGACAGTCGTGCCGCCGTAGATATTGACAGAGCCGTTTGAGTCGATCGCGTCGTTGTCATTTCCGTTTGATGCGTCGGCGAAGATACTGCCGCCGTAGATATCGAGTGAAAAATCGTATCTGCTCAGGCCACCGTTCGCGGCGTTGATCGCGTCGTCCTGAGCGGTGATATTGATATTTCCGCTGAAGAATTTAAGCGTCGCCGCCTCAATGCCCTCGTAGCAGTCCCTGATGTTTACCGTAAGATCGCTGTTCTTCGCTCCGAGCCTGCCGATATTCATAAAATAGTCGGAATGCAGGCCGTCGTCTCCTGCGTCAACGGTGATGTCGCCGCTCAGTATATTCAGGCAGGATTCGGCGTTGATTCCGTCGCCGACGGCGTCGGCGGGCTTGTCGTCCTTATCATCCTGCTCAAAGCCGCCGGGGAAGCCGGGAGGTCCGCCCGGAAAGCCGCCCTGATCGCTGTCCTCGGTCTCATCATTCCCCTCCGGGATATATACGGCCGATGTATCTATCACGAGCGTCGGGCCGTCGATCGTAAGATATGCGTAATATCTGTCCGAATCGTTTGCCGCAAGCTCCGTTTCAAGATCCGAATCGAGTGTGGAGCCGGACTTGATGCCGTTCTTCGCGTTTGCCTTAATGTTGAGCGTACCGTCGCCCGTCATTGTGATCTTTGAAGCGCCCTTGAGCTTTACAACGGCGTTCTCGGCCGCGTCGAGCTTGTCGGAGTCAGTCTCCTTATTGTCGGTGAGGTAATCCTCGCTGTTTTCAACTGAATCCTCAAGCGAGCAGACGCCCTCCACGGCGATCTCCGCCTTCGTGTTTTTGTTGCACATAAGCGGCGCCGTCTTGTTTTTCAGCGTAAGGTCCGAGAGTATCAGCCTGACGTTCTGCGTGCCCTTCTTCACCGTGACGCTGCCGCTTTCGCACGAGCCTGTGACCTTATACTCTCCGGATTCGCTGATCGTCAGCGACGTTCCGGAGACGGAGTACCCGGTCGAAGCACCCTCGGAGACCGCTATCTTGTCGTTTGAAAACGTGAACGTCGTCAGCTCCTCCGCCGGCGCGGCAGATGCGCCAAACGCAGCCGCAAACGGCTGTATCAGCAGAGCCGCGGCGCAGAGAGCGCTTGTCAGAATGTGCTTTTTCTTCACTGTAAACCACCTCTTTCGTTATTTTCCGGAGCTTCCCCGGCAGATGTGCGCTCTGCCTCGGATACCGGAATATGCCCCTGAAATCTACACTTTTATATTAGCACAGTTTTTGTTGACATTCAATAATTTCTGCCGAAATACTTTTTAAACTTTTTATTATAAATATTTAAATTTTTGTAGAACTGCACATAAAACGGGCATTTTTCAGATAGTTTTCAGTTCGTTTTAAGAAAATTTTAAGAAGACGGTGATTAAACCGAGCGCCCATACCGCACAGCAATCTGCGGATAGTATCCGCTGACAGTTCCGGCGGATAGTATCCGCTGACAGTTCCGGCGGATAGTATCCGCTGACAGTTCCGCCCAACTTTATTATAAGCGAAAATCATTGCCGCGCATCTTACTTTTTCTTCCTCGCGGTTTTCATTCTTGCGGATAGTATCCGCTGACAGTTCCACCCGACTTTATTATTAGCGAAAGTCATTGCCGCGCATCTTACTTTTTCTTCCTCGCGGTTTTCATTCTTGCGGATAGTATCCGCTGACAGTTCCGGCGAACTTTATTATAAGCGAAAGTCATTGCCGCGCATTTTATTTTTTCTTCCTCGCGGTAACTATTCGTGCGAAAAAAACGCCCCGAACGCACCCCTTCCGGAGCGCTTTCGGAGCGTAAACAGCGTTGATGCTTATAAAATTATTTGCCGATAAAAGCTCTGACTTCCTTTTCGATGCCGGGAGCCGTGCAGCCGAAGATCTCAAGAAGCTCCTTTGCGGGGCCGGAGTAGCCGAAGCGATCCTGAATGCCGCACTTCTTGACCTGAACGGGGCACTTCTCCGATACAACGGAGATAACCGCGTCGCCGAGGCCGCCGATCACGTTGTGCTCTTCAAACGTGATGATCCTGCCGCACTCCTTCGCCGCCTTGACGATGATGTCCTCGTCGATCGGCTTGATCGTGTGGATATTGACAACGCGCGCGTTGATGCCCTGAGCCTTCATGTTGTCCGCCGCGATAACAGCCTCTCTCACGAGAAGACCGGTTGCAACTATCGCAACGTCCGTTCCCTCGCGGAGCGTGACGCCCTTGCCAAGCTCGAACTTGTAGTCGTCGTTGTTGTTGACGCTCTCGACGGCGAGTCTGCCGAGGCGGAGATATACGGGGCCATCAAGCTCAAGAGCAGCCTTTACAGCGCCGAGCATCTCGTAGTGATCCGACGGATTGATGACCGTCATGTTCGGGATAGCGCGCATGATAGCGATATCCTCGAGGCACTGGTGAGTAGCGCCGTCCTCGCCCGTCGAAATGCCGGCGTGGGAGCCTGCGATCTTGACGTTGAGCTTCGGATAAGCTACGGAATTTCTGATCTGCTCGAAGGCTCTGCCCGTCGCAAACATCGCGAACGAAGCGGCGAACGGGATCTTGCCGCACGACGCAAGACCTGCTGCTACGCCGATCATGTTGCCCTCGGCAATACCGCAGTCAAAGAAGCGGTCGGGGTAAGCCTTCTTGAAAATTGAAGTCTTCGTTGCAGCAGCGAGGTCTGCGTCGAGGACTACGATATCTTTATTTGTCTTAGCAAGCTCGCAGAGCGCTTCGCCGAAGCTCTCTCTCGTTGCCTTTACTACCTTTTCTGCCATCAGAGCGCACCTCCCAGAGCATTAAGCTGCTCAAGCAGCTCGTTTCTTCCGACCTCATACTGCTCGGCGTTCGGAGCGGCGCCGTGCCAGTTGACCTGGTTCTCCATGTAGGAGACGCCCTTGCCCTTAACTGTCTTAGCGATGATCGCGGAGGGCTTGCCCTTTACAGCCTTTGCTGCGTTGACGGAAGCCTCGATCTGATCGAAGTCGTGACCGTCCATCTTGAACACCTCAAAGCCGAACGCCTCGAGCTTCTTGTCGAGCGGCTCCAGACCGCCTACCTCCTCGACGGGACCGTCGATCTGCAAGCCGTTGCAGTCAATGATAACGGTGAGGTTGTCGAGCTTGTTGTGGGAAGCGAACATAAGAGCCTCCCAGACCTGACCTTCTTCACACTCGCCGTCGCCGAGCAGAGTGTAAACGCGGTAGTCCTTGTTATCTATCTTTCCGGCAAGAGCCATGCCGCAGGCAGCGGACACGCCCTGACCGAGCGAACCTGAACTCATGTCGATGCCGGGCGTGCTCTTCATATCGGGGTGGCCCTGGAGCATCGCGCCGACCTTGCGGAGCTTCGGAAGCTCTTCAAGAGAAAAGAAGCCCTTGAGTGCCAGCACCGCGTAAAGGGACGGGCAGCAATGACCTTTCGAGAGCACAAAGCGGTCTCTGCCGGGCATATCGGGGTTTGCGGGATCAACATTCATCTCTTTGCAGTACAAATACGTATAGATGTCGGCTGCTGAAAGCGAACCGCCCGGATGTCCGGATTTGGCATTGAAAATGCCCTCTAAGGCATACAGTCTCGCCTTTGTGGCAAGCACCTGAAGCTCTTGCTTTTCGTTAGAGTTCATACGTTTTAACATCTCCTAAACCGAAAATTTTGAACCAAAGCATACTTTCGGGATTATCCCGTTTCATTTTATCATAATGTGTCGCATTAAGCAAGCGGTAAATATCAAACTGAAAAGAAAAATATATCCAATTAACGAAGGTTCTTTTTGTATAATATGCTTTTTTATCTGACCGATTATTCATCTGCCGGCAGAGGCGGCAAAAAGCTCCCCGCGCCCTGCGGCACGGAGAGCAGACTGTTTATTTCAGACCAAGCTCCTTTTCGAGGTCGGTGTCAAATGCCTTTTTGGGATCGAGCTTGTCAAGCTCCTTCTGCGTTTTCAGCTCGGAATGCTTTATCTCGCACGACGGGAGCGCCGCTTTAAGCTCCTCTGCGCTCTCCTGCGAAACGGCGTAATTGCCCTCGATGTTGAGCGATTCAAGAGTCGTGACGGAGGAAAGCGGCTTGATATCCGCAATTGAGTCGTTCGTCAGCACAAGCTCCTTCAGGCGCGGCAGCGAAGAAAGCGGCGTGACGTCGGTGATACCGCAGTTCTCGGCGTGGAGGATCTCCAGCTTGTCGAGGGAGGCCAGCGGAGAGAGGTCGGAAACCTCGGGATTATCGCCCATATGCAGCTCGCGCAAAGAGGCAATCCCGCCGACCGCGCCAAGCTCCCTGATGCCGGAGGCGTACACGTCGAGCGTGTGGAGATGATCGAGCTTTGCAAGCGGAGACAGATCGGAAACGGCGTCGCCGCTGAGGTACAGCTCTTCTAGGTCGGTAAGCCCCTTGAGCGGAGAGATGTCTGTTACCGCCGTTTCGTCGGCGTAAAGCGTTTTCAGGCTGACGGCGCCCGTCAGCGGCGAAAGATCGTCAACAGCGTTGCCGCCTATGTCGAGATACGTCAGGTGCGAAAGCGAAGAAACCGCCGACACATCGGTGAGTGAGTTTGACGAAAGCGTCAAAACCTGGAGCTGCGAAAGCTCCTTTATGGAAGAGATGTCGGTGATGTGGTTGCCATTCAGGGACAGCTTGCGAAGCCCTTTAAGGTCGCCGATCGCCGAGATATCGGTCAGCTCGCAGTTTTCAAGAGAAAGCGACGTCAGCATCTCGCAGCTTTTCAGCGCGTCGAGCGATTTGATCTTCACGTCCTTCAGCTCGATCGACTCCGTATAAATATCATATTCCTCTCCGCCGAATACGATACTCTCCTCACCGCAGCCGGAAAGCGTAAGCGCGCCGAGCATCACCAGTGCCGACATTGCGCCGGCAATCAACCTTTTCATCATAAATTTCCCCTTTAAATCATTTATCGCTGTCAAAGACTCCCGTGGACCAGAGGCCTCGGCCTTCCGCCTTTGCCTCCTCCTGGATCTCGTTGAAGCGGTCTTTGTATTCCTTGTTTTTGCCGACGATCAGCACCTTCGCGTAGCCGTCGCGGAGTATCTGCTCATTGAGCATCGTTCCGTCGGGCAGGTAAACGTAGCAGAGCGGACGGCCGTCACGGTCCTGAGGATCCGTGCCGTATTCCAGATAGAGCCGGCTGTCGCCGACAAGCTCCTTCGTGTGGTCGGACGCGAGCTTACCCTCCGGCACGTTCTTGTCGCTGTCCGGGTGTACGGATTCCGGCGTATCAATGCCGATGAGGCGGACGTTCTTCTTCTCTCCGTCGATCATCAGCTTCAAGGTATCGCCGTCAACGACCTTGACGACCTCGTACGGGCCGTCTCTCCCCTCGTTCGCTCCTGCCGTGATCTCGCTTTGGGACGCATCTTCGTAACCGATCAGTTCGCCGAGCAGCTCCTCGCTGCAGCCGGAAAGCGAAAGGGCAAGTATAAGCGCAGCGGCAAGAGCGGCCGCGCGGCGCATGAGCTTTTTCATTGCGAAGCCTCCCCGGTATCAGCCGAAATCGAATTCGCGCTTGACGCTTCTCGAAAACAGATTTTTAAGCGCCTTTTCGGCGTCAAGCTCTCCGGCGAGTATCGCCCGGACGGCGTTGCAGATCGGCATTTCCACGCCGTATTTGTGCGAGAGCGAGACGAGCGCGCGGCACGTCGCAACGCCCTCCGCGAGCTGCGTATACGTTCCGCCTTTGGCAAACGTCTCGCCGAACATTCTGTTGTGGCTGAACTGCGAGAAGAGAGTCGCCTCGTAATCGCCGAGGTGGCAAAGCCCGTATGCGGAGTATTCGCTGCCGCCCATCGCCTTTATCAGCTTGCCGACCTCGTGCGTGCCGCGGCTCATGAGAGCGCCTTTAAGGCAGCTGTAACCGAAGCCGTCGAGCATTCCGGCGGCGATGCCGATAACATTCTTCGCGGCAGCGCCGATCTCGCTTCCGATCAGGTCGGTGCCGTAGTAGAAGCGGATAAGCGGACTTGAAAACTCCTCGACGAGCTTCGTTTTAAGCTCCGGGTACGCGCTGTCTATGACCATGCAGTTCGGCACGTTGTTCACAAAATTCTGCGGGTGACCGGGACCTACCCAAACGGCAACGGGCACGTCGCCGAGCACATCACCGACGACCTGCGTCAAGCGAAGCCCCGTTCCCTCTTCAACGCCCTTCATGCAGAGCACGAAGCTCTTGCCAGTCAGATCGTACTGTTTGACGTCCTGCAAAAAGGAGCGGAGAGCCTGAGCGCTTATCGAGATCACGATCACCTCGGCTCTTGAAACAGATTCCTCCAGGTCGCACGAAAGCGCGAGCGAGTCCGGGAATGTGAGCATACTGTTTTTGCGGGTTTCCTTCAGCTCGGTAAAGTGCTTTGAGCCGGGACGCCCCCACGACACGACGTCGTGGCCTATCTTATTGAGATACCACGCGATGAACGCTCCCCAGCGTCCGCAGCCGAGAACTGTTATTTTCATGAAGCATTATCTCCTTGCAAATCCAAATTTATGTATAAATTATACCATTGCAGCCGCTTCATGTCAAAGAAGTTTTTGTAAACTATGATAAATTTTCTAAAAGCCGAAAGACCGCACCACGGGGGTGCGGTCTATGAATTGCCGGATCAAATATGATATTCGATATTTACGAAAACAGTCTGCTGTTACTTGAGGTAAGTGCCGTCCTGACCGATCTTTCCTGTCGGAGCGCTTCCGTTCTTGAGAACGTAGCATCTCATGTTGCCCTGACCGATGGAATCCGTCGTGAGCGAGCCGCCTGTTACGTTTACGGTCTGACCTGTTACGACCTCGATATACTCGCCGTTCTCAACGCCCGTGAAGGTTGCGCCGCCGGAAACCGTTACGAGGCAGTAGCTGTCTACGCCGTTTGCTGTGTAGCGGCGCTTGTAAGCCATACCGCCGTTGCAGCCGTCTGTTGAATACTGTCCCATCTGGAGTGCGGGAACTGCGCGTCTGATCTGATTAAGTCTTCTGACGTGCTGTGCGAGCGGATTGCTCAGAGTCTCCTGAACCTTGCCGGAAGCATCGTACTCGCCGAAGTCGGACGCTGTAACTGTGCCCTCAAGGTAATCGCCGAAGTATGCGCGGCCTGTCTTTGCAAGCGGTGCATTCGGGCCGACGTCGATCTCGGCGCCTGCCATGAACTGAACCTCGGAGCCGTAGTAGATGCAGGGGATTCCGCGGAATGTGAACATAAGGCTCATATTCTCAGCCCATGCAGCCTCGCCGCCGGTGTAGCGGAATCTCTGGCAATCGTCGGGGCTGTAATCGTGAGAGTCAACGTATACGACGTTCCATGTAGCGTCGTTGTAGTAAGCGTCGCCGCCCTTTGCCGTGTTGAACGCATCGCTTGCGCGCATGAAGTTCCAGTGCATCGGGAAGTCGATAACGCCTGTGCCGTTAGCCTTGCTGTAATCGGGCGCATGATAAGCGTTGCCGTTGAGGAATGCGTTGTCGCTTCTGTTTGTGAAGCTGCCGGCATCTGCCCAAACGCCCCACTGTGCAACAGCCGTGTCATAGTTTGCTTTCCAGTCCGTGGTGCTCCACGCCGGCGCGTTGCTCTCCTCCTGCCATGTGTAGAAGAAGCAGGAATCGGAAGGACCGCCCTCGTTCATGACCTCACGGCGGCGCGAGCAGACCTCGCCGAAGAGATAGAAGTTGTCTATCTTCATAAACTCGGGGAAGTAAGCCTTGTTCAGCGTCCAGCGGTTGATGTGCTTCTCTGTATCGAAGCGGAAGCAGTCAACGCCCATGTCGGTGTATTTAAGGAATGTATCTACAAGATACTGATTTACCTTCGGGTTCTCTGTGTTGAGGTCTACGCAGTCGCCTGCCATCTGACCTGTCTGCTCCGTGTAGGAGCCGTAGCTGAGGCTCTTGTCGTGGTGGTAGACGTTCTCGGTGTCGTTGCTGTCTTCCTTCATTGCCTCGATTCTCTTGCCGTACTGGAGATCGGGATTGAGAGAATCATAGTCGGGAGCAACCTTGTCGAGAGGGCCGCTGACTCTCTTCAGGCAGTCGGACGTGCCGAGATCCTGGATCGTATTGTACTCCTTCTCGAACATCGGGAAGAGGTTCGCCTCGCCGAAGTTACAGGTGTGGTTCCATACAACGTCCTGAACGATCTTGATGCCCTTCGCGTGAGCCGCGTTGATGAGATCCTGATACGTTGCGCCATCGCTCTCGTAGCGCGGATCAACCTTGCTGAAATCGCTTGCGTGGTAACCGTGGTAATCGTAGCCGGAGATGTTCTCAACTACGGGAGTGATCCAGATCGCCGAGAAGCCGAGAGCCTTGATGTAATCGAGCTTGTCGATAAGTCCCTGGAAATCTCCGCGCCAAGCGGGATCGGTGTCGGGGTTGTTAGCCTTTTTGTCGTCCCAGCAGTGAACGTTGTTGCCTGTGTCGCCGTCGTAGAAGCGCGTTGTGATATGTTTCCGCCCTGGACAGGCTTCTTTGTGTACCACTTCTTGCCGTCGTACCAGTATTCGCCTGCCGTAGTCTGCGTAAGCTCGGCGGTGCGGCTGCCGTCGGTGATAAACTGCATATTGATCTTTGTAATGCCGTCGAACGTCTTGCTGAACCAGCCGTCGCCCTCGTCGGTCATAGCCTCGCCGGGATACGTCGTCTCAAGATTCTGAGGCAAAGAGTTCCAGTAATAGATCGTCGGTGTGCCGGACGCCGGCTTGTAGTGAACCGTGATGCCCGACGCAGCGGACTCTTCCGCATTCACCTCTGCTGCCGACGCATTGACAGAGCTGCTGAGAGCCGCGATGCTGCCGCTCGTTACAAGACCTGCGAGCAATGCACAGCAAACTATTTTCGTGAAAAGCTTTCTCATTGCAATCTTCCTCCTTGTTTTGTATGTTGACAGACACAAAAACGCGCATAAATTCCGAATATTACTGTTAATATTATAGAATACTAAATGTTGTTTTTAATTCTTTTTTAGAATAAAGATATCAATTATTAAACGTGATTGTTGCCAAACTTAAAATACCGTTTTTAGATATTTCGCTGAAATTATGCGCTTCATACAGCCTTTTCCAACCTTTTTTCTAAACGTCACAATGACTTCATAAAGCTGTCACTTTGCCGTGCGACAATACGTTATAAGGGGGTAGTGCGGCACGCGCGGCGCCCCTCAAGCGAGCCGAACCCAAGAGCTTTTCGCTCCACGCATACAGAAAAGGACGATGCAGACAGATGAGCCTGTATCGTCCTTTTTAGCTTGTGAAATATTGCTGTCAAACCCACATTCCGAGGATCTTCTTCGGCTTTTTCGCGTCTTCGGGACAGATCGCGGCGCCGGAGTATATCTGCTTCGCTGCGTCGAGGAACCGCTCCTCGTACTTCCCGCCGTAATTCGAGCGAAGAGCCGCAAAGCCCTTTTCAAGATTGGGCGGACGGCGGCGGCGGGAGTGGCAGTCGCTCGCGATGAACTGAACGAGACCGCGGCGGATAAGGCAGCCTACAACGGGGCTGAGCTTCGTTTTCGTGACGAGCGTTTCCGCGTTGATCTGCGCGAGGCAGCCAAGGTCGATGAGGTCGTAGAGAGTCGTGGGATCGCTCATCATGTAGGCGTAGCGCTCAACGTGAGCGATGATCGGGCGGTAGCCTTTATTTATGATCGTGCCGAGCGTGCGGCTGAGACCGTGGGGGCGCGCCTGAGTCGGCAGCTCGATGAGGATATAGTCGCTGCCCTGATAGCACAGCGGCTCCAGCTCCATGTCCGCCAGTCCGACGGTGTAGTACACCTCGGCTCCGAGCTTGAAGTTGATATCCATTCCGGCGAATTCCTTTGAAGCGCGCAGCTGCTCCAGAGCTTCGCCGCGCGCGGAAACGAACTCGTCCACCGATATTCTGTCTGAATCAAAGTGGGGCGTGAACATTATATTTGTCACGCCCTGGTTTATCTCTTCGCGGAGCAGCGCGATGGAGACTTCGAGATTTTTTGCGCCGTCATCAATACCGGGAAGAATATGACAATGGAGATCAGTCTTCTGTGTCACCATAATAGTATCCTCCGTACTTATAGCCGTACTTGTAGTAGTACGAATTTGAAACGTCGGAATCAACCTTGTATTCCATGAGGATCGCGCCGAGCACTTTAAGACCTGCATTTTCAATATTCATCTTCGCGCGCTCTACCATTCGCTTGTCGGTAGAATCGTGCTTGATCGCAAGTATTGCGCCGTCCATGTGTTTTCCGAGGACGGAAACGTCGGAGATGCCGAGGCACGGCGGTGTATCGTAGATAACGTAGTCGTATTTTTCCGCGAGCGATGCCACGATCTTCTCCATCTTCGTGCTGGAGAGGATCTCTGTCGGGTTCGGCGGAATAGCTCCTCCGAGGAGAATATCAAGGTCGGAGTCCTTGTGCTTGAAGATCGCCTTTTCAAGCGGCACCTCGCCCTTGAGGACGTGTGTGAGTCCGATCGAGCTGCGCTGCAGGCGGTGTACGCTCGGTCTTCTGAGGTCGCAGTCTACGATGCAGACCTTCTTGCCGTAGCCGGAGAGCGCGAGGGCGAGATTTGTGGAAAGGTTTGTCTTTCCCTCGTCCTGAATCGTAGATGTTACGAGAATGCTCTTGCACTCCTGCGCGACCGCGATAAACTCAATGTTGGAGGCTATCATCTTGAACGCCTCAACGTAATACGTCGGCGCGTTCGGATTCGAGATGCTGAAGACCTCTTTCGTAGTTACATGGTGCTTCTTGCCTCTGTGGTGTTTATGGGGCTTTGTCTGTGTTGCTTCACTGCTCATTTCTCGGCGAACTCCTTTCCTTCAACGTACGGGATAACGCCAAGCACCGGGATACCAAGCGTATTTGTAACGTCTGCTTCCGTTTTGAATTTCGTATCCAGCATCTCCCGGAGGATAATGAAAGCCGCTGCCGCGACAGCGCCGCCGAGGATACCGATCGCCGTATTCTTCTTCCTGTTCGGCGAAACGGGATTACCGTTGTTCGAGAGAGCCGGCTCGTTAAGATCCTTTACGGAGCCTGCCTCTACCTTTTCAAGGATAACCGGCTTTGAGTATTTTACGAACTTGTCCACAAGATTGAGCGCATATTCGGGGTTGGTGCTCGTGCAGGAGATCTCAACGACCTGAGTCTCGCCGACAAGACCGACCTGGATCGAGTTTTTCAGCTCCTCGTTGCTGATATCGAGGTCGAGATCCTTCTTTACGGACTCAAGCACGTTATCAGCCTTGATGATGATCGAATAGAGCTGCGCGAGATCCTGAGAGCTCTGGATCTCACTGGGGTAAATGTACTGGGAATCTGTCGCTCTGTTGTTGATGATAACCGTCGCGGTCGCTCTGTATCTTTCGGGGATAAGGAAGCGCGTAACGGAATACGCAAGTCCGCCTCCGATTATCGCAGCGATCAGTATGAAGACGACGTGCTTTTTCAGCAGATTGAACATCATCATCAGATCAATCGTATATTCCTCATTATTTCTATTGTTATTTTCATTCATTAACAGTGATCCACCTTTTCCGCCCGGCCATAGGGCATTGATAAATAATGATCATCCTATAAACAAACAATCCAAGCATTATTATTGCATTTTCTATCATTTTTGTCAAGTACGTATTTACCAAAACAGGAACATTGAATCAGATCCTTTTCGTAATTTGTGCTGTTGAATCAAATACTTACCTGTTCCAGTATTTTCTGTCGAGACTCCGATACTGGACAGCCTCCGCGACGTGTGGAGACTTAATCGTTTCGCTGCCCTCAAGATCAGCAATCGTCCGGGATACTTTCAGGATCTTGCTGTAAGCGCGCGAGGAAAGCCCCAGCTTTTCAAACGCCCTTTTGAGCAGCGCGTCCGCCTTGTCGTCGAGAGCGCAGAACTCATGCAGCTTGCCGGACGGTATCCGCGCATTGGCGGAGAAGCCGAGACCTTCGTAGCGGCGCGCCTGTATCTGCCTTGCGCGGTTCACCCTCTCCCTGATCTTCTCCGAGGACTCGGCAGGCTGCGCGTTTGAAAGCTCCTCATACTGCACGGCAGGGACCTCGATGTGGATATCTATCCTGTCGAGAAGCGGTCCGGATATCTTGTTGAGATACCTGTTCACATCATTTTTCGAGCAGGTGCATTTCCTCACGCCTGTACCGTAGTAACCGCACGGGCACGGGTTCATCGCGCAGACGAGCGCCACCGAACACGGGTACGAGAGCGTGCCGCTCACGCGCGAGATCGTGACTACGCCGTCTTCGAGGGGCTGGCGCAGCACCTCCATCGTCTGACGGGAGAATTCCGGGAACTCGTCGAGGAACAGCACTCCGTTGTGCGCGAGCGATATCTCGCCGGGGCGCGGCACCGTTCCTCCGCCTGCAAGCCCCATCGGCGAGATCGTGTGGTGCGGCGAGCGGAACGGACGAATATTGATAAGCGAAACGCCGCCCGGGAGCGTTCCTGCGATCGAGTGTATCTTTGTCGTCTCGATCATCTCGGCGAACGTCATGTCGGGAAGGATCGTGGGGATACGCTGCGCGATCATGCTTTTTCCCGAGCCGGGAGGGCCGACGAGCAGGATATTGTGGCTGCCGGCGGCGGCGATCTCAACGGCGCGCTTCGCCTCGTGCTGCCCCTTCACCTGCGAGAAATCGACGGCGAAGTCCCCGAGCGTCATTGTAAGCTGCTCCGGATCGGCCTTTTCCATCGTTTTCTGCCCTGTGAGATGATAGTACAGCGACATGACGTCCTTCGTCGGGAATACGTCTATCCCCTTCACGACGGCGGCCTCGGCGCGGTTGCCGTACGGAACGAAAATGCGCTTGAAGCCGAGCTTCTGCGCCTCGATCGTCATAGGCAGCACGCCGTTGACGGAGTTGACCGTGCCGGAGAGAGAAAGCTCGCCGATGAAAACAGAGTCGTCCGTTTCGGCGGAAAGCTGACCGGAGAGCTTCAGAAGCGCTGCGAGGATCGGAAGATCGTAGAGCGGCCCCACCTTTTTTGTGTCGGCAGGCGCGAGATTCACCGTGATATGACCGAGGGGAAAGTCGAAGCCGCAGTTTCTCATCGCGGAGCGGACGCGGTCGCGCGACTCCTTGACGGCAGCGTCGGGAAGCCCGACGACGTCAAACGCGGGAAGCCCCTGCGAGAGGGAAGCCTCCACCTCTACCCTATACGCTTCGATCCCCCGAAGTCCCATTCCGTTTATGCTCACAACCATGATCCTTCACCAGCCTTGAATACTTTGGTATTTTTATATTATACTATACTTTATCCGAAATTTCCATAGGCGGAGAAAAATATTATGCGCTATATACAATAAAAACCCTCCCGCCAAAAGACGGGAGGGCAAATGTTCTGTCTGTCGCGATTACAGCTCTGCGAAGTACTTGATGGTTCTGACCATCTGGCTTGTGTAGCTGTTCTCGTTGTCGTACCAGGATACAACCTGAACCTCGTAGAGGTCGTCAGCGATCTTGGAAACCATTGTCTGTGTAGCGTCGAAGAGAGAACCGTATCTCATGCCGATAACGTCGCTCGATACGATCGGATCCTCGTTGTAGCCGAAGGACTCGGAAGCTGCTGCCTTCATTGCTGCATTGATGCCGTCAGCCGTAACGTCAGCGCCCTTAACAACTGCCGTAAGGATAGTTGTGGAGCCTGTCGGAACCGGTACACGCTGAGCGGAGCCGATGAGCTTGCCGTTAAGCTCGGGGATTACAAGGCCGATAGCCTTTGCAGCGCCCGTGGAGTTCGGAACGATGTTAGCAGCGCCTGCTCTTGCTCTTCTGAGGTCGCCCTTTCTGTGGGGACCGTCAAGGATCATCTGATCGCCTGTGTAAGCGTGGATCGTGCTCATGATACCGCTCTGGATCGGAGCGTAATCGTTAAGAGCCTTAGCCATCGGAGCAAGGCAGTTCGTTGTGCAGGAAGCAGCGGAGATGATTGTATCATCAGCCGTAAGAGTCTTCTCGTTTACGCTGTAAACGATCGTCTTGAGGTCCTTGCCTGCCGGTGCAGAGATAACGACCTTCTTTGCGCCTGCGTCGATGTGAGCCTGAGACTTGTCCTTCGAGCAGTAGAAACCTGTGCACTCGAGAACTACGTCAACGCCGATCTCGCCCCAGGGGAGCTCAGCAGCGTTAGCCTTTGCGTAGATCGTAAGAGTCTTGCCGTCTACCGTGATCGTACCTGCCTCGTCGTCAGCCTCAACTGTGTGAGCGTTCTGGCCGATAACGCCGCAGTAACCGCCCTGTGCTGTGTCATACTTGAGAAGGTTAGCGAGCATGGAAGGCTTTGTAAGATCGTTGATAGCAACTACCTCGTAGCCCTCTGCGCCAAACATCTGACGGAAAGCAAGACGGCCGATACGACCGAAACCATTGATTGCAACTTTTACTGCCATTGGATTTATCCTCCTAAAATTAAAATTTTAACAATTCAAAAAACTATCAAATAGTTCATTATTTATTTTATACTATTCTTGCAAAATTTACAAGTCCTTTATGAAAATTTGTTGGAAAATAATAAGAAAAAATTCAAAATTTACCTTTTGTTAAAAATTCAATATCAGTGACAGAAACTTTTTGATAAAATATCGCCCGAAAATGGATTTGTGATATTGACAAAAATGTTATTTAAGGCTACAATATTATAGGTAAGCTTTTACCCGCCGGGAGCGGGGCGCAAGGGCTTGCCCATAAGCTCAAAAATGCCCGGAGGAGGGCTTTTCGACGCTTATCTTTTGATGATCGGACTCCGAGAGCCGTTTCTATATTATGTGATTCGTTTACATCTCACAGTTTTATTATTTTTATACCGATTCTCATTCAGAGACTTTACTGTGTATCCTCAAAAGTTTTTTCGCCCGGTACGCGCAGCTGCAAGGATCAGGCAGAAGATGTCTGAAGGATCTGTGAAAAGCGGTATTAACACCTGTACGGTTTGTTTATTGAAAGATCATGCACCTGCTTTTGCGGGGGCGTTTATGATATCCGTTTTGATAACGATACTTAAGAAGTGTTGCAAAAAATGATATGATCGTGAATTGACGCGCGGCGTGCCTCATACGGCAGCTTTGAACGCCCGCGGAGAGCGCGCACACGGCGCGCACTACAACCGAATATGAGACGGCCTTCGGGTTGATCTAAATTATTACGCTTACGGAAATTTTCAGATCAAACAAGGAGGTGTCAGACTACCATGCAGCTATGGTTGGCAATCGTGCTTATTGTGCTGGCGGCTATCATCAGCGGCGTCGTTTGCTTTATTGCCGGAGTTGAGCATCGCAAGAAGATCGCGGAGGAAGCGATCGGCTCGGCCGAAACGGAGGCAAGAAGGATAGTGGACGAGGCTGTCAAGGAAGCCGAGGCAAAGCAGAAGGAGTATGTCCTGGAGGGCAAGGACGAGGTGCATCGCTTCAGAAGCGAGACCGAGAAGGATCTCAACGCCAGGCGCAAGGAAGTCCAGAGGCAGGAGCGCCGCGTTCAGCAGAAGGAAGAGACGCTCGACCGCAAGATGGACAACCTGGAGAAGAAGGAAGACAACGTTGCAAAGAAGCTGAAGCAGGCCGAGGAAAGGCTTGCCGAGGCAGAGTCTATCAAGAAAAGTCAGTTTGACGTGCTGGAGAAGATCTCCGGCTTTACGAAGGAGCAGGCAAAGGATTACCTGCTCAAAAACCGCGACGGCGAGCT
>CADAYJ010000004.1:0-57736 GCA_902792115.1 uncultured Ruminococcus sp.
GCGCAAGTCATTCCTTTCAGAGCGCTTGCAAGCGTTGGCCGGTAATAACCCCTTATAGGGGTAGAGCAAACCACCCGCTGAGCGGGTGGTTTTGATTTAGTCTTATTTTTTAGCTCAGGAGAAGGCGTAAATCCTTGAGCCGGCAGCACCGATGGAAGGGAACCTAAAAGAGCAGATTGGTAATGTTTGAAAAGGTTTATGATACATATTGAAAATGTTTGAAAAAAATGATACACAATTAATAATAAATGATGGATAGTTTGCTAAAATGTGAGAAAATTTTAGCAATTTAATTGGATAAAGTGCTTGATTTTTCTTTGAAAAAGTGATATAATAATTCTAAATTAGAATAATAGTTCGTGTGGTACAATATTATAGAGAGTAGGGGTGACATACTTTTATGGATCTTGTTAAAATGTTAAACGAGATTTTGGAAGATTACTCCGACGTCAGAGTGGCGCATCTTACGGGTATTGAAAGAACAAGACTAAATCGTATCAGAAACGGAAAATTTAAGATCACTCTTCCCGAGCTTCAAAAGATAATATCTGCCTTCGTGACAGATGATAATCAGGCGAATAAGCTCTACGACGCATATCTTTTTGACAAAATAGGCAGGGATAAGTATAATTCCAGGATCCTTGCAAAGGAATTTCTGGAGAGCCTGAGGGAAGCTGATCCGCAGGATCCCGATTTTGACGGAAGCTACGCAAGGACGAACATAAGCTCCGATTTTGATATCGAAGATGATCTCACCGTTCTGAGAAGTCCGGTCGCCGTCCGTCATGCGATGAATATGGTAATGATGCAGGCGATGTCGCAAAAGGAGAAGATCCGCATTATCAGCTCTTCCGTCAGTGAATATCTTCTTTCGCAGATATTCACGGTAACGTCTGCCGTGCCGGATCTGGAGATAGACCATATCTATTCGCTTGCCGCAGTGAACGAGCTTCCCGAGCCGCTTACATATTATATGGGCGTTGCAAAGGCGGTTTATCCGATCTTTATGCTCAACTCCAACTACCGCGCGTATTATATGCTCGTAGGTCATGCGACGAACGCTCTGATGCCTTACCACATTATCACTAACCGTTTCGGTCTTCTGCTCGATCCGACATTCAGCAACGCGATCCTCGTAAAGAAAAAGGATGTCGTGATGCTTGCACAGCACCTTTTTGACGACAGGAAAAAGAAGTGCTCTGCGTTTATCACAAAGATCAACTCGACGGAGGAATACCTGCTCCACTACTGCAATATCCTGGAGCGCACCGATGGCTTGATGAAGGATCTGTATTATTCGATCGACTACGAGCCGTGTATGCTCGACTTCCTTACGGAGAAAGAAATTTACGGTTGTATGGAAAGAGTGAAGGGTGATCCAAAGGCAGCGAACCTGGTGAAGGAATTCGTCGGAAAATTCTATACACCGTTCATGCAGAACAAGCAGATATCCTTCTTCACGAAGGAGGGGCTTCACTCGTTTATAGATACCGGTACGATCAAGGAGATCCCGGAGACTCTCGGACTCGTTGTAGACAAGAAGCGCCGTATTGAAATACTTCAATGCGTTCTTTCCTGCATGAAGGACGAGAAGTCGGGAAAGATCTATTATTTGATAAACGAGAAGGAATTCAAGCCGCCTCTCGGTCTGCGTTATTTCGGCGCAGGCGTAAAGGCTGATCATATGTTCGTAATTTCAAATTCTTACAGCAGAGACAGCAGCGGAGAGAATAAGGAAGCCGGCAAAGTGCCTTCTATCCTTATCCTTACAAATTCTGAGATACTCTCCGCCGTCTTCGATTTCATAGAGTCGCTGCCGGAGACGAAAATGGTCTACTCCCGTGAAGAGTCGATCGAGTACATGGAAAACGTGATCAGCGAAATGAAAAAAGAATTATCCGAGCAATAAAAAGATCCCTGCAAGCGCTTGCCTGCAGGGATATATTATTAGGGAGACACTGATTAAATCGAGTGCCAAAATTGCGCCGTCAGATTTCGCGGCAAATTGGACGAAAGAGCCGCCGGAATACTGACGTATTTCAAGGGCCAAGCATATCGACCTCGTTGTAGTAGACGGTGCCGAGCGTGTTCGCCTCATCAACCATTTCCGAAAACGTAAGGGCGCAAACGGAGACGAGGAAGGGGACAAGCCCTCTGATGTAAGCCAGCGCAAGACTGACGTAAACGTACACAGGCTCCATAGATATCCCGAAGCCGTTGAAGGCGTCTTTGTAGCAGTAGTAAAGGAAGGTCATCGCGCCTGCCATGAAGAGGAGCGCGATCGCGACGGACATTGAAAAAACGCCGTAAACGTGAGCGCCCTTGTTGCGCGCTACGCTGTTGACGAGAGTCACCTGGAGAGATTTTATAAACGTTGCCTGCGACTGGTAGAACCAGATCAGCAGGGCGAATATCGCGCAGGCGAGTAATATTCCGAGAAGAATAGACACGCGGAACGCCTTTATCTGCTCAAGTGTGACGTTGAACGTCTTCCCAAGCTCTTCAAAAAACTCCGGCGGCTTAAACGCAAAGAGAAGAAGAAAGACCGCCGAAAGCGCAAAGCATATCGAGAAGACAAAAAGCTGCAGCATCGACCAGTAGTAGGAGATCGCAAGGCTCACGTTCGGAACAGCCTCGTCGCTCGGATCCCGGCAAGTAAAGAAGAAGCTCAGAAAGATAAAAATGAAGAAAAGAGCCGTCACCCCGGAAAAGATCATCATGAAATCCTTTATAGAGTCAAAGTTGAGGTCGGGGAGGAGCTTTGAGGTAACAAGCCTGAAAAGCGTGATCTCAAGAGCCTCTTTCTTCATAATGGACAAGTATCCCATACAAAGTATGTGGAGAAATAGCAGCAGCGGAATGAGGACGACGACCGGCTTTCCTCCGAATTTCTTGACAAGCAGGAAATTCCGCTCGTAGTTGCTGGATGGGTGGTACATATCTTTCGCCATAGATGCACCTCCGTTTAACGATTCCCAAAACAAATTGCTTTTAAACAATTATCTATGATTACATTTTAGTTTATTTCACATCGAATTACAATAGTTTTTCAAAAATAAATTACAGAAACATAAATTTTCCACGTATTACACAGAAAAGAAAACCCGGGATACGTTAAATAATTTAAAAATTTAAAACAAAAAATGGAAAATTGTGTAATCGCCGTCTCGCCCGGTCTGAAATAAGCACGTTTATCGGCAGGACGAAACCTGTGGGAGGTCAATCAGCCTGAGTAAACGGCAGCTTACCGTAAAACAGCGAGAAGCGTTTATCAATTTTCCATTCGTTTTTTTTATTTTTGTCGATGCTTTTTTCGCGGGCTTTACCTGTGGTACAGCTTGTCGGACTCGTACTGCGGCTCGCAAGTAAGGTCGATGCCGAGGCGGCGGAAGATATCCATGTCCTCCTGAGAAAGGATAACGACGGAATGTACCTGCGTGCCCTTGAGCTTCGATACCTGCTCGAGAGCGAGCTTTGCGTTGCTGTCGTTCTCCGCGCTGACGGAGAGAGCTACAAGAACCTCGTCCACGTGCATTCTCGGGTTCTGGTTCTTCATCACGTTTGTTTTGAGGTTCTGTATCGCCCTTACGACCTCCTTAGGCAGAAGGAGAACGGGATCGTCGATTCCGGCGAGCGTTTTGAGGGCGTTGAGCATCATTGAGCATACGGCGCCGAGCAGGTCTGTCGTCTTGCCTGTGATGATCCTGCCGTCGTTCAGCTCGATCGCCGCGACGGGATCGTGTAAATTCTCCGCAAATTTATTCGCAACGACGGCGACCTTTCTGTCTTCCTTCGTGATACCGAGGCGGTTCATCAGCATCTCGATCTTGCGTACCTCGTCGAGAGCCGTGCCGGATACCTTGTGCTTCACGAGAGCTGCGTAGTAGCGGCGGATTATCTCCTGCTTTGACGCCTCGCTGACGACGCCGTCGTCCGTGATCGCGAAGCCCACCATGTTTACGCCCATGTCCGTAGGCGATTTATACGGAGATTCACCGAAAATTTTGGTGAAAATAGCATTGAGAACGGGGAAGACCTCTACGTCGCGGTTGTAGTTGACGGTCGTCTTGCCGTAAGCCTGAAGATGCCACGGATCTATCATGTTTACGTCGTTGAGGTCGGCTGTCGCAGCCTCATACGCGAGGTTGACCGGGTGCATAAGCTCCATGCTCCATACGGGGAACGTCTCATACTTAGCGTAGCCCGCTTTGACGCCGCGCTTGTTCTCGTGGTAGAGCTGCGAGAGGCAGGTCGCCATCTTGCCGCTTCCGGGGCCGGGCGCCGTCACGACGACGAGCGGACGTGAGGTGACGATGTAGTCATTCTTTCCGAAGCCCTCCTCGCTGACGATGAACTGCGGGTTTGACGGGTATCCCTCTATGATGTAGTGCAGATAAACCTTAATGCCGAGGTTTTCAAGGCGCGCCTTGAATTTGTCAGCGGAAGGCTCGTGGTTATACTGCGTGATAACGACGGAGCCGACGTAAAGCCCGATCTCCGTCAGCTTGTCCATCAGGCGGAGAATGTCCATATCGTATGTGATGCCGATGTCGCTTCTCATCTTGTTCTGCTCGATAGCTGCGGCGTTTATCGCAAAGATGATCTCGGTCTTTTCCTTCAGCTTCAGGAGCATTCTGACCTTGCTGTCCGGCTCGAAGCCCGGCAGCACGCGCGAAGCGTGGTAGTCGTCAAACAGCTTGCCTCCGAACTCCATGTACAGCTTGCCGCCGAAGCTGCCGATCCTCTCGAGGATCTTCTCAGACTGCAGTTTCAAATATTTCTCGTTGTCAAAACCCTTTTTATCCATCGTTAATCAACTCTTTTTCATTAATAGGCCGTATCCGGAAAGAAATACAACAGAGTAATTATAGCATATTTTGCCCGGAGAAATCAACGAAACGACATTAAGTGTAACTAATTGTAAATATTCACCGAGCTGTGTCGAAGCGGTAAAAAATGAACGCATTGTAAACAAATCGACTGTGTGAAAATAAGTAGTGATTTTTTTATGATTATGTGGTACAATTATCATAGGTATGTATGTGATAAAGCATACTATGTCATTACTGACCGTGCTTATCAGGGAATATGAGCGCTCCGGTCGCTCCCGAAAGCGCGGCAAAACAGAATTCATGAGGTGATTGCAATGGGCTTGCTGAAAACGTTATTTGGCGATTACAGCAAAAAGGAAATAAAAAGGATACAGCCGAAGGTCGATAAGGTCCTTGAGCTCGAGGATACATACTCCGCGATGAGCGACGAGGAGCTTAAAAAACAGACCGAGCTTTTCAAGGAGAGGCTTGAAAACGGCGAGACAACGGACGACATTCTCCCCGAGGCGTTCGCGGTTTGCCGCGAGGCGGCTTGGCGTGTGCTCGGAATGAAGCACTTCCCGGTACAGATCATCGGCGGCATTATCCTGCATCAGGGCAGAATAAGCGAGATGAAGACCGGTGAAGGTAAAACGCTTGTCGCGACGCTTCCGGCGTACCTCAACGGTCTGACGGGCAAGGGCGTCCATATCGTAACGGTCAACGACTACCTCGCGCGCCGTGACTCGGAGTGGATGGGCAAGCTGTACCGCTTCCTCGGACTCTCCGTAGGTCTGATCGTTCATGACCTCAAACCTGAAGCGAGAAAGTCCGCCTACGCCGCGGATATCACATACGGCACGAACAACGAGCTGGGCTTCGACTACCTGCGCGACAACATGGTCGTTTACAAGGAGCAGAAGGTTCAGCGCGGACACAACTTCGCGATCGTGGACGAGGTGGACTCCATTCTCATCGACGAGGCGAGAACGCCGCTCATCATCTCCGGTCCGGGAGACAAGTCCTCCGATATGTATGAGAAGGCGGATATCCTCGCTAAGAGCATGAAGAAGAAGGTCTTCGAGGAGATCGACTCCAAGGAGGACAACGAGGATTACTACAAGGAGAACAAGATCGACTATATCGTTGACGAGAAGGCGAGAACGGCGACTCTGACTCAGGTCGGCGTTAAGAAGACGGAGCAGTATTTCGGCATAGACAACCTCACCGATCCCGACAACATCGAGATCCAGCACTACATCAATCAGGCGATCAAGGCGAACTCCGTCATGAAGCGCGATATCAACTACGTCGTCAAGGACGACCAGGTAATCATAGTAGACGAATTCACCGGACGTCTTATGTACGGCCGCCGCTACAACGAGGGACTGCATCAGGCGATCGAGGCGAAGGAGGGCGTTAAGGTCGAGAGCGAGAGCAAGACGCTCGCGACTATCACCTTCCAGAATTATTTCCGTCTTTACAGCAAGCTGTCCGGTATGACCGGTACGGCTATGACGGAGGAATCGGAGTTCGGCGAGATCTACAAGCTCGACGTCGTAGAGATCCCGACGAACAAGCCCGTTCAGAGAGAGGATCTCCCGGACTACATCTTCGCGACGGAGAAGGGCAAGTATGAGGCGCTCATCGACGATATCGAGGTCGCTCACTCGAAGGGGCAGCCTGTGCTTGTAGGTACGATCTCCATCGAGAAATCGGAGCATCTCAGCTCGCTGCTCAAAAAGAGGGGCATTCCGCACAGCGTGCTCAACGCGAAGCACCACGAGAAGGAGGCGGAGATCGTCGCTCAGGCAGGCAAGAAGGGCGCCGTAACGATCGCCACGAACATGGCAGGACGAGGAACCGACATCATTCTCGGCGGTAACGCGGAGTATATGGCGAAGGCGGAGATGAGAAAGCAGGGAATCGAGGACGAGCTTATCGCAGAGGCGACGGGCTTCGCAGAGACGGACAACGAGGAGATCCTCAACGCGCGCAAGATCTTTACGGAGCTTAACAATAAATATAAGGAAGAGATCAAGGACGAGGCTGAAGAGGTGCGCAAGGCAGGCGGCCTGTTCATCATGGGTACGGAGCGCCACGAGTCGAGACGTATCGACAACCAGCTCCGCGGCCGTTCCGGACGTCAGGGCGATCCCGGAAAATCGCGCTTCTATCTCTCCGGCGAGGACGATCTTCTCAGACTCTTCGGCGGCGACAAGATCAAGCAGATCATCAATCTCTTTAATGTAGAGGAAAAGGTTCCGCTCGAAAGCAAGAAGCTGTCAAGCATCGTCGAAAGCTCGCAGCAGAAGCTCGAGGGCAGAAACTTCGAGATCAGAAAGAATGTCCTCCAGTTTGACGACGTTATGAACCGTCAGCGTGAGATCATCTACGGTCAGCGCGACCAGGTGCTCAACGGCGACGATCTCAGAGAGACGATCATCAAGATGATCGAGCAGACGATCGAATCGACCGTCGCTCAGTACCTCCCCGAGGACTACACGAAGGAGACATGGAACTACGAGGGCCTTAAAGAGTTTTACAGAGGCTGGCTCATCTCCGACCGCGACGAGGACTTCGACCTCACCGAGGACGAGCTTCGCGACACGGAGAGCGAATACATCGTCGAAAAGCTCAAGGAAAAGGCGATGGATATCTACGAGGAGAACGAGAAGCTGCTTCCGCCTGCCGTCATGCGTGAGGCTGAGCGCGTATATCTCCTCAAGACGGTTGACAAATACTGGATGGAGCACATCGACAACATGGATCAGCTCAAGCAGGGCATCAGACTGCGCGGCTACGGCCAGCACGATCCCGTTGTTGAATACAGACTCGAGGGCTTCGATATGTTCGACGCTATGATCGACACGATCCGTCAGGATACCGTAAAGCTCATGCTTATCGCGCCGAAGAAGATTTACGAGCAGCAGAAGGCAGCGGCGGAGATCCGCAAGCTGCAGGAGATCCAGCGCAGGCAGGCCGAGGAAAGAGCGCAGGCAGCGCAGGCGGCTCAGAGCGCCGCCGATACGGCAAAGCAGGCGAAGGACGAGGAAGAGGCGATCAAGTCCGTCCTCAAGCGCGAGCAGCTCGCAAAGCCGACGTGGGTAAGCTCCGACGGCTCGGAGCCTCCGAAGCCTGTCAGAAGGACAGTAAAGAAGAAGGTCGGCAGAAACGATCCCTGCCCCTGCGGCAGCGGCAAGAAGTACAAGAAGTGCTGCGGACTTAAAGAGGACGAGTAATTCGCAAAAAGGACGCGGAAGGAGTCGCATTGATCTTATAGGGGAGATTGGCAGCGGAAGGAAGACGCTCGCTTAGTGCTGCGCACCTTTGCATGAGCCGCCCCGAGGATCAGCGCGCTGCCTTCCGCAGCTTATAGGTCGTTCATTCTGTAAATTGATCGAGAAACCGGTAAAGGCGGTGGGGACAATGTATCTTTTGAAGGGTAAGACGGTGCTGCTCGGCGTGACGGGGAGCATCGCGGCGTATAAGATCGCCAATCTCGCGCGTATGTGCAGGAAGGCCGGCGCGGACGTTCATGTGCTCATGACGAAAAACGCCTGCAGCTTCATAAACCCGATAACCTTTGAATCGCTTACGGGCAACAAGTGCCTTATTGACACGTTCGACAGAAATTTCCGGTACAGCGTCGAGCACGTCGAGCTTGCAAAGAGAGCGAGCGTCGTGATGATCGCGCCCGCGAGTGCAAATGTGATCGGAAAAATCGCAAACGGCATCGCCGACGATATGCTGACGACTACCGTTATGGCGTGTACGTGCAAAAAGATCGTCTCACCGGCGATGAACCACAATATGTACCACAACCCGATCGTTCAGGACAATATCGAAAAGCTCGCGCGCTTCGGCTATGAGATCGTCGCCCCCGACAGGGGTATGCTCGCCAACGGCGATACGGGAGACGGACGTATGCCGGAGGAATCTGTGCTGTTCTCGTATATACTGCGCGAATGCGCGTTTGAGAAGGATCTGGCAGGGGAGAGGGTGCTCGTTACGGCAGGAGCCACACGGGAGCCGTTCGATCCCGTGCGCTTCATAACGAATCATTCAACGGGAAAAATGGGCGCCGCCGTCGCTCAGGCGGCAATGCTCAGAGGCGCAGACGTAACGCTCGTTGCGGCGCATATGGACGTCGAGCCGCCGAGATTTGTAAAGGTCGTCAAGGTCGGAACGGCTCAGCAGATGTATGAAGCGGTTCTGAATGAATTTGACGACAGCACGATCGTCGTTAAGGCGGCGGCGGTCGCCGATTACAGACCGAAGAACGTCGCTCGGGGGAAGATAAAAAAATCCGACGGCGAAATGACGGTCGAGCTGGAGCGCACTCCCGATATACTCGCGGAGCTTGGAAGGCGGAAGACGTCGCAGTTTCTCTGCGGATTTTCGATGGAGACGGAAGCGCTCGGGGAGAACGCGCGCGGAAAGCTCGAAAGGAAAAATCTCGACATGATCGCCGCGAACTGCCTGCGAACAGAGGGGGCAGGCTTCGGCGTTGACACGAATGTGCTGACGCTCATCACGAAGGAAAGCGAAACGCAGCTTCCGCTGATGAGCAAGCTCGAGGCGGCGCTCGCGATCATAGATAAGATCAAAGAGGTGAGGTCATGAACAGCGAACAGGCAAGAGAGATCGTGTCCGGCAACTACGCCAAAAGGAGCGGAAGCCTCACGGGCGAGCTGAGCGAAAAAAGCAGCTTTAGTCTGCCGTATTTCTGGGATCTTTACGAGGCCGTTGCGCGCCTTTTCAAGGACGGCGCACATGACGCCGACCTTACCTGCTACATATGCTCGTCGTATCAGTACGTGCTCAGAGAGCTTCTGAGGAGCAGCGATCCGCGCGACGCGCTGACGCTCTCCGGAGTGCCGGAGAATATCGGCGAATACCTGAGTCTGCTCGACGGAGCGGTTCAGGCGTACCTCACCGGCAACGGAAAATACCTCGGCGAAAAGCGTTATTACCTTCACAGATGAAACGAAGCCTCCGGCGTCAACAAACGGCGCTGGAGGCTTTTTTTGTTAAGAATCAGGCGTTCAAAATGAGGTGCAGGCGGTTTTAATAGAAAAAGGATCGCATCAAAACCGGAAAGAGTTTTGATACGGTCCCTCATACCTTTTGCTGTCTGCTGAATATCAGTGAGCGATCAGGGAAATGAGCCAGAAAAGGAGTCCGGCAATGAGCGAGGCAACGCCGCCCAGGAGCATTCCCTGAGTAAAACCGTCTTCGCAGTCCGTTTCATAAATATCGGTAGGATCGGAGGCTGTGATGAAAAGAGTGGTGCGGTCTCCTGTGTTGAGATGCACCTTGCTTCCGTTTTTGGAGCTTGCGCGGTACGTTCTTCCTTCAAAGGTGTATTCATATACGGGGCCGTTGGAGCCTACACTTGCAACAACGGCTTCAACTCGGTCGGTATATCTCGTTTGCTCCTTGTATTTCTTGCACAAGGGATAGAAAAGGCAGAAGATACCGGCTGCGAAAAGCAGGGGTGTAAAGAGAGCGGAGAGGAATCCGTAGCCTGCGACAAGCCGTCTGATGAGAGACGCGACCGTTCCGACTCCGATCACACCGTATACTATTTTTTCGTAGGGTATCAGCTTTTCAATAACAGGCATAGCGGGGGTAAGGCAGCGTTCAATGGTATTGCTTATAGTATTGATATCCATGATTGACCTCCGTTGGAAATGTCGGTGTTATATTACGTAGAAGAGAATGCAGAAGAAGTGGAGAAGGCTTCCGATAACAATAAAGATGTGGAATACTGAGTGCATATAGCGCTTTTTCTTGCCTATACCATAGAGAACGGCGCCGACAGTGTAGCTCACGCCGCCGAGAAAGAGGAAGATCACGCCTCCCCTGCCCATGATCGAAATGAGCTTCGGAAGGACGGGCAGGATACACCAGCCGAGAGCTATGTAAAAGATCATTCCCAGCACCTTGTATTTTTCCAGGTTTATCGCCGTAAGGGTGACTCCGAGGACAGCAAGCCCCCAGACTATCCCAAAATAAACCCAGCCGAGCGCTGTGTTGTATTCGCGAAGTGTACACAGCGCGATAGGCGTGTACGTTCCTGCGATAAGGAAGAATATCGTGCAGTGGTCAAGCACGCGGAAGACCTTTTTAGCCTTTAGGTTCGGGCTGAGACCGTGGTAGATACTCGACATACTGTAAAGGACGATCATCATAGAGCCGAAGATAGCCGCGCTTACTACGCTGTACGGGTTGCCTTTTTTTGCGGCAAAGACGATACACAGCACCGCCACAGCGATGCCCATAGCGCCGCCGACGATATGAGTGACCATATTAAAGATCTCTTCACCCTTAGTATAGTCGGGTATCGGGATCTTTTCTTTTTTTACGGAAGCTCCTTTTGAAAGATCATTGCTTTTTTTCATCATTTCACAACCTTCTTGATTAGAACCGCGGAGGTAATGTCCTCCGTTTTGCAGGGGGGATCCCATGCCGAACGCAGAAAGACGGCGGATTTGTTTCTGCTTGCTGAAAGCAGAGTTTTAAGTCGTCAAAATAATTATAACACTTTGATGTCGATTTTTCAATGTTAAATCAAAAAACAAAGGAGATCGCAATAAACGGTCTCCCATGCTTTTTTTATCTCAATTAATTAGTTGAGCTGCTCCCTTTTTCGGGCGCCGCCTGCGGTGCGCTTTCAACGGGCGCATTGCCTGCAGCCGGTGCAGGATCGGCGATCGGCGCGGTCACTGCGTTTATCGGAGCGCCGTTTGCGGAGACTGTCTGCATTACGGGTATCTGCTGCATGACCGGCGTGGAATCATCCTTGAGCTTTTTTTCAAGTGCATTGTAAATACCGCTGATGATGAAGCAGACGATACCGCCGACTACGAACGCGACAACTCTTGCAAGAGAATCCGCGCCGCTGATGTCTGCCGTTACGAGCTTGATAATACAGATCATGACGACTATCAGACCGTATACGCGAAGCCCCTTGGCTTTTGATGCAAAGCCGATGATGATGCAGATCAGAGCCGTTATCATCGTTATTACAGAGAATATGTAGGAGAAGTCGTAGGTGCTTGAAAGGCCGTTGCACGCGCAGTTTACGAGGAAGGTTGCGCTTATGCCGACGAACACCTGCACCCATATGCCCGGGTTTTCCCTTAGACTTTCACGAGCCTTTACGAAGAAGAGAGCCACGCAGGAGAGCATGAGAAGAATTGTTGCCGTGTATTCTCCGGCGGTGGAGGCTGTTTGTGAAAGCGTAGGTAGAGCTATATAAAACGCTGCGGCGGAGGTTATGCGAACTGCGATATTGAACGCGGTTCCTTTTTTTCCGTGATATTTGAGCGCGTAAACCGCTGTATTTACGGCTGTGAGGAGTATCATTGCCGCAGCCCATCTGTAAGAGCTGATGCTTGTCCTTGCAAATGCCCAGAACGCGATCGAGGGGTATGCGAGGTTTATCCAGAAATAAGAGACATACTTGGAAAGATTCTTGACAGAGTCAGGCATGACGCTGCTGTTCTCGTCAAGGCTGCCCATCAGGAAAGATAAGCCGAGCATGAGAGATGCGTGAGCAAGCGATATGCCTGTCATTATCATGTGGAGAGGAAGGTCGTGTCCGTCCTGTGTTACGGTGTACAAAACGAGCTTTCCGTATCCCGCAAGCCCCATGCAGAGCATATCAAGCACCATCGTTGCCCATATGAAGGGAGAAAGACGCGAATCCTTCGTAAGCAGGTATATGGCGAGCAGAGCTGCGGTAAACACGAAGAAGAAAGGCGTGCAGTTCAGCGTTACGGCGTAGATATAGAAGGGCTTGAAATAATCCGAGAAGCCGAATGATAATGACGTTGTAAAGACAGCGACGGTAAACGCTGCCGCAGCTTTGAGAGCGAGGTTTTTGCTCTTTGCAAAGTCGTATACGTATACAGCGGTGATGAGCGCCGTCATAACGACGAAGACGGCCTTGATGATATTGTTGTCGCCGAGGATAGGAACGGAGAGCGCGAAAATACCGACGTAGACCGTAAGCAGCGATTCAGCCTTTACAACGGTGCGGAGATCCGGCTCGTTTTCGCCGCCGAATTTGATAAAGTAGCAGATTATGTTCATCAGCGCGAATTCGCTCATGATGAGAGGGAATGAGATACTGCTGAATTCGCTTGCGTTTATTGATATGATGGATACGCTCAGCCAGAGGTATTCGGCGATCTTCATGTACTTGAAGGTGCGCTGCTTGCTCTCACCGCTCTGAATGAACCAGAGAAGGAGAAGCACGGCGCCGATGCCGACCATGTAAGGAATGCTGATCCATACGTTTTCTATCTTGAAGAAGCCGTAGAACGTCATGTATACAGCTTCAAAGAAGAGCACAGCCGCCGAGACGGGCGCGACGCCCTTGAGCTTCGTCAGCTTGAACAGGCCGGCAAGGAGGAGAGCATAGACGAAGACGAACGGCAGACCTGTGTTGTGAGCGGCCGCAAAGAGAGATACCGACGTCATCACGGAGATGAACCATACGGAGATTATCGAGAGGTGAGCGCTGAAGCTGAGCTTCTGCTCCAGAATGAGCGTGAGGAAGAGGTGGAGCAGGGCTGCGATAACGAGCGCGCTCGCCGTCGGGAGGACGACGTTAGTATGAAATGCGTTCCGGCAGATGTAGTATGTGATGCAGCCGACGGAGGCAATAGTTCCCGACGTCCAAAGCACCTTGTTTACCAGGTGGATAGCTGTCGCGGCAGCCGTCATCTTGCTGCTTTGGCTCCTGGCGTCGAACGCCTCTGCCTTGTCTGCAAACTTCCCGGAAAGCAGCTTGAGACCTTCGCCCTCAAGCGCCGCGGCACTCGTTGAAACGAGGTAAGAAACAAAGGATATCGCGATAAACTGGATCGCGTAGATAACGATCGCGGCAGTGACGGAGATCGACTGCGGCATGATGAACTTTTCGCTGAACGCGCTGCTCATCGCGACAGACGTATATACAAGCAGGCACTGCGACATGATAAGGCCGAAGCGGTAAGTCTTTCGGCAGCAGAAAATGTTGCCTGCTATGATAACGGCGATAGCAGCAAGCTGGTAGACCGTCAGGAAAATTACCCTTTCAGCGGTGAATCCGAGAGTGAATGCAAAGCAGATCGAAACTGCCGTGCCGATGTGAGCCGTAACGCTGAGCATGATCGAATTCAGCTTCCTGGACATGAACAGCGCAAACGCCGACCACACGAGAATGAGCGCGAATGCAGGGATATCCTCCAGAGAGTGGAAGTAGATGTGCGAAAGAAGGATTGTTATGAAGAACGTTCCGAAGCCGCAGCCGAGCATTCCGAGAGGGAATACCGATTTATCCTTGCGCGCAAGGAATGCGCCGACGGCGATAAATCCGCCGCTGACGATGAACATCGCGATCATCTTCATTGTGTTGGTGACCTGTTCCGTGCTGAGCGTGCAGAAAAGGATCAGACCGATAAAGATAAGCAGGGAAGCCGCAATATTGAAAAGCCTGGTTCCGAGCCATTCCTCGAAATGTCTCTTCCGTACTGCGGGAGCCGGACGTACAGGAGCCGGACGTACAGGAGCCGGACGTACGGGAGCATTCTGCGCCGGGGCAGAATAAACGGGAGCCGGCTTAGGCGCAGGCTGATATGATGTCTGCGCGGAGACCGGCTGAGGCGCCGCGTAGGGAGTATGGATCTGTACCGGCTGAGAGGGAGCTTCCGATACGGCCGCAGCTCCGGCAGCGGGAGAAATGTCCGTGACGGCAGCGGCAAACGGTTTCTCCGCCGGTGTATCCTGCCGCGCCGGCTGAGGCGGATTCTTTGCGAGATCGACGCCAGCCGCCGGCTTTTGCGGTTCTGCCGCGTCCTGTTTATCATTCTCCGGCCCGGTGTTTACGAGATCGTACAGATAAAACGATTTGCTGTAAAGGTCGCGAAGCTGATCCCTTACGGTCTTCATCTCGTTTTGATATTTTTTGACCTTGCTTGAAAGGTTGATCACGACGATCATAAGTACGATCACGGCTATAAACGTGACGGCTAAAATAAATTCATCCATAACTTATCCTCCTTAGATCAGTTTTTCAAGGTCGTCAATGTCAAAGGACGACGCTAAAATGCTGTTGTCCGGCGCTACGAGGCGGTAGTGCTGAGAAATGATGTTCTGCTCGATAACGAAGCCGTTTTTTTCCTTGATGGTGTTCCACCAGACGCGCGTCTGATTTGCGCGGCGGTATGAAGGCTCGCTCTCCTCAAAAGCGATGCGGTGGATAAGCGGCAGGACGTCGCCGAACATTTCGCAGATAACGCTGCTTTTTTGAAAGAGAGAGCAGAGAGTCACGCTGCCCGACCAACCGAGCGAGGAGCGCCCTTTTTCGATCTCGACGAGCGTCTTTTTCGACAGTCCGAGCGTATACGCCATTTTTTTCTGGTTGAAGGAATACTCCGTCCTGACAGCTTTGAGATTGTTGTCACAGGCTTTTATAAATTCACTTCTGTCAATAGGTCATCACCTGCTTTGCGCTGCTCCGCCGACAAAAGAACGAATACGGTGCATTATTCAATTCTGCATAAACGCTCCGCGCTGTAATTGATGGGGCAATTATACAGGATTGATAATGTGAGCAATTCTTATAGTGTAATTTTACACCATTACATATACTGTGTCAACCGTCATATTAACTGAACAGACAGGGAAAAAATTGTTTATTTTTTGTTGCGTTCCTTTTGATGTTGTAGTAAAATTATGTATAAGAAAGCAATTTGACGGGAGGAGAATAAAATGATAATACTTGCGTCGGCGTCGCCGAGGAGGAAAGAGCTTTTAAAGCTGATTTTTGATGATTTCGAGATAATCCCCGCAGATATTGAGGAGACAGTGAGAAGAAACATAGACCTCGAGCAGTACCCGGAATACCTCGCTTTGAAAAAATCAAGATACATCGCGGAGAAAAGACCGGGCGACGACGTTGTGATCGGTTGTGATACAGGTGTCTTTATCGACGATATGATGCTCGGCAAGCCTGATGATGAGGCTCAGGCGGCTGAAATGCTTCGTCTGCTTTCCGGAAGGGTGCATAAGGTCATAACAGGCTGCAGCGTGTTTTACAAAGGGCAGAACGTCAGCTTCTCGGATACGACCGAGGTGGAGTTCTATCATTTATCGGAGAGCGATATCAAGGAGTATATCGCGACGGGAGAGCCGATGGACAAAGCCGGAGCATACGGCATACAGGGAAAGGGAGCGCTTCTCGTTAAGCGCATCAACGGCGACTATTATAACGTAGTGGGTATGCCGGTGGGGGCGCTGAAGCAGAAGCTGAAAATGCTTCTGTGATCCCGGGGTGACGTCATGAAAAAAGATCTTGAAAAAGAGCTGTTTTCCTTTATTAAGGGAGCGCAGAAGGCAAAGCCCGCATTTATCTTTGCTCTGCCAATGATAGTTTACATTTTGCACAGGCTTTTTCAGCGGTTTGTCCGCCTCCGAAGAGGTCTTCCGTTCAACAGGCTCGTGCTTGCGTTTGTTATTCTTACGTTCTGCGTGACGCTCGTTATAATGATCCGTAATATTGCAGATATCCTGCGCCTGAAAAAACGGCTCGGGAAGATAATGCAGAGCAGCGAGGCGGTCGTCATAGAGCAGGACTACCGCTTCGGCACCGTGTATCTCGACAGAAATGTTATACTCGGAAGGAAGTATATCATCTCAAAGGGAAGCTCGCGCCTTTTCAGCTACGACGAGCTGAGCGGAGTTTTCGACGATATCCGAGATACGTACAATGTCGTGAGTATGATCCTCCACGGCGCAGACGACGTTGTAAAGACGAAGATAATCAAAGCGGAGTATAAGGGGAAAAATTTCCTTCACGATAGGCGCATCTGCGAGATAGAGGTTCATAAAAATTATCTTTCCGACATCGGGCAGACGAACGGCTACGAGCAGCTCAGCGCGATAGAGAAGGAAATAAGAGAGAAAATTGCGGACCGGCCGCCGGAAAATAGCTGAAAAGCAGTGCAGAGAATGAATAGATTTACAGAAATAAAACAGCTCCCGCAGCGTGAAGCCGCGGGAGCATATTGTTGTTCAATTCAGGTTCATTACATCATGCCGTTGTTGTAGCCG
Source organism: uncultured Ruminococcus sp. (assembly GCA_902792115.1). Classification (GTDB taxonomy): domain Bacteria; phylum Bacillota; class Clostridia; order Oscillospirales; family Acutalibacteraceae; genus RUG592. The sequence goes on from CADAYJ010000004.1 coordinate 16,920, forward strand.
TTGTTATAGCCGCCCTGGCCGCCCTGACCGCCGTACGGGTTAGAACCGCCCATAGGAGACTGTGCAAACGGATCTGCCTGCGCGAACGGATCGCCGCCGAAGCCCGGCTGACCGCCCTGCGGAGCGTAAGGTGCGCCGCCGTTGCCGTAGGGAGCGCCGCCGTACGGGTTGCCGCCCTGCTGATACATCTGAGGCTCCTTGCTGTAATCCTGCTGAAGCTCCTCGGGAATGTAAGAGGACTTCTTGTTGGGATCCTGCTCCTCGCCGATGAGGTAAGGCTGGCTCTGCTGCCTTGCTTCGTGGGAAGATCTGCCGGAGGACTTGTATGTAGGCATCGGAGAAGCATCGGAAACTCTGTTTCCTGCGCCGACGCTCTCGAATACGAAGTCTTCATTCTCCTTGGCGAATGCCGCCCAGCCCTTTGCAAATACACCTCTCAGCGAGATGTAGAGAGCGGAGCTTACGGAGTAGATAAGATAAGGTGTAACGATCTTATTGATGAAGGATATGTCGATCGGAACGTCGATATCCATGTCTGTGAAGATGCTGCTGTTGGGGTTGCCTACCATGAGGTAGAAGATAACTGTGCCGATGAGTGCGAGAACGCCGAATACGAGCGACCATGTGCCGTAGGAAACAGCGCCCTTGCTCTTGAGCATCGGGTTTTTGCAGGTGAGAACAACGCTCTTAAGGAAAGCTGTCTGAGCGTTAACGTAGTAGAGATAAATGCCGTAAATGATGATCGTGACGAGAAGCATGATCAGGAGAGTGATCCTGAACGATGAAACTGCTCTTGTGATAGATTCGATCTGCTCGGGAGTGAGCTTTGTCTGCGCGTCTTCACCGCCGGAGCCTGCGAGGAAGTTTACGAGCGTCGGAGTTGCAAAGATGAATACGATCTCGAGAACAACTACAAGAATTGCTGCGAGAGCGTTGATGATAAGCTGGATCACGGAAAGGGCGTGAAGGATCTGGAACCAGATCGTCGGACGTCCGCTCGGAGTGACCGAGAATACAAATATCATGAAAATGCAGAGAGTTACAACTGCAGAGATCAGGAATGAGAGAGGATTGGCAGATGTAGTTGTGGTAGTCTCTACGGTGGATTCCCCGAGAGCCGTAGCTAAAGACTGGAGATCCGGCATGATCTTGTTTGTAGCAACGGTTAACATAAAGCTCGATACAAGAGTTACGAGCGAAAGGATCGCGATAACGAGAGTCATCGGCTTTTTGAAATATTTTTTGACGATTGCTAGGTTGCGGGATATATTGCTTCCCGAGCTTGACATAATGGCCATGTAGAGTAAATCCCCCTTCAAAAGTAAAAATAATAAATGATGCCTATATCATATTACAGTAAAACCGCATATAATACAATAGAAAACACCAATTTTTCACATAATTTTTCCCTTATCACTACATAAGAGACGCGGTAAGGCACACCCAGCCGTTATCCTCGTATTTATCGAGGATACGCAGATGGCGCGAGACCTCACGCTCGACCTCTTCACTTCGTGAATCTATGATGCCGCTCATGACGTAGACCGTCTCCGGCTTCATAAATTTTTCGATATCAGCCGTCAGCGCGATTATCGCGTCTGCAACGATATTAGCGGCGATGATATCGTATTTGCCCGAAACCTTATCGGTGAGATTTCCGCAAACTGCCGTGAAGCGGTCTGTTACGCCGTTAAGCTCGGCGTTTTCGTAAGCCGTTTTTACGGCCATCTCGTCAATATCCACTCCGAATGCGGAATCGCAGCCGAGGATAAGCGCCGCCGCCGAAAGGATACCGCTGCCGCAGCCGACGTCGAGGAAGTTTTTCCCCGGCCCTGCGAGCTTTTCGATAACTCCCAGTACGAGCCGCGTCGTTTCGTGAGCGCCCGTTCCGAAGGCGATGCCGGGATCGAGATTCAGTACGGCTCTGCCCTTCGCGTCATATTCACTGCGCCACGTCGGGCGGATAAGCAGCTTTTCGCCGACCTCGATCGGGTTGAAATACTGCTTCCAGTTGTTGAGCCAGTCCTCCTCGGCGCAGCCGAGCGTCTCGATCTCAAACGGGATCCCCTCGCTCTCGTAACGCTCGCGCAGGAAGGAAACAGCCTCTCCCGGATTGTCCTCCGGGCTGATATAGATATGTACAACGCCCTTTGTGCGGTCTTTTTTAAGAAGCTCCTCGTCAATAAGGTCGATATGAGCTATCTCCTCGACCTCCTGCTCGAGCATCGAGTAGTCCTCAATATAGATGCCGTACGGGACTGCCATCTGTGCGATGTCTCCTGCCGCGTCTATAAAATCGTTCGGTACGTTGATCTTGATCTCTGTCCAGTCGTTCATTGTTCATTCACCGCCCCGGGTATCGGAATTTTTCTCGGAGGGCAGGGAGGCGATCACCGCGTCGCGGCGGCTTTGAAGCATGAGCTGCGTAAAACCTGCGCCGAAGTCGTCGAGAGAAAGCTCTGTGGTCTCTCCGGTCTTCATATTCTTGACCTTTGCACAGCCGCTTTCAAGGTCGTCGTCTCCGATAACGACGCTGTATTTTGCGCCGATCTTGTTTGCGTACTTCATCTGAGCGCGCAGACCTCTCCCCACGATATCAGTTTCTGCGATATACGAGGAGCGGCGCAGATCAAGAGTGATCTCAAACGCCTTCTTCTCCGCTTCCTCTCCGAGTGCGGCGATGTAAAGGTCGCATTTTTCCGGCTCGGGAAGCTCGATCCCCTCCGCCTTCATAACGAGCATGAGGCGCTCTATGCCCATCGCGAAGCCGAGCGCGGGCGTGGGCTGCCCTCCAAGCTCTTCGATGAGTCCGTCGTATCTTCCGCCGCCGCAAACTGTGCCCTGCGCACCGATGGAGTCAGTCACAAATTCAAATACAGTCCTTGTGTAGTAATCAAGACCTCTTACGATCGTCGGATTTACGGTGTATTCTATGTCGGCAGCGTCCAGGAAGGTCTTGACCTTCTCAAAGTGTGCCGAGCAGTCGCCGCAGATGTAGTCGAGGACGACGGGAGCGTCCTTTGCGATTATCCTGCAGCTCTCATTCTTGCAGTCAAGGATCCTCATCGGGTTGCGCTCAAGCCTTGAAAGGCAGGTGTCGCAAAGCTGATCCCTGTGCTGCGTGAAGTATTCCTTCAAAGCGTTCGTATAATCTCTGCGGCAGGTCTTGCAGCCGATGGAGTTGATCTCCAGGCGAATGCCTGAGAGACCGAGTCTGTCAAAAATATTGCTTGCGGCAAAGATCATCTCGGCGTCGGCTCTCGCGTCGGCAGCGCCGTACGTCTCCATGCCGAACTGATGAAATTCGCGCTGCCTGCCTGCCTGAGCCTTTTCGTAGCGGTAGCAGGTGAGCTGGTAAAACACCTTAACGGGCAGACCGTCGTTGTATACGGCGTGCTCAAGATACGCTCTTGCGGCTCCTGCCGTACCCTCGGGACGGAGCGTGATGCTCTCGCCGCCCTTTGTGTCGAACGTGTACATTTCCTTCTGAACGACGTCCGTCGTCTCGCCGACGCTTCTGTTGAAGAGCACCGTGTGCTCGAAAACGGGAGTGCGTATCTCCTTAAAGCCGCATTTCTCGGCTTCGTTCCGCATCAGCTTTTCAAGGAACTGCCAGCGGTAGGCGTCGGAGGGAAGAATATCCTCCGTGCCCTTAACTTTTTTTGTAAGAATGTCCATTTCTTTTCTTCTCCGGGTAAGTAATAATAAGCCGCTTTTTTGCAGCTCAAACAAGCGCACCGAAAAGTGCGCTTTGTTTTATCTTTAGTGGCGGCGCATAACCTCGCGCCAGTCAAGGTCGCCTCTTTCAAGGCCGTGGATAAGCAGCTCTGCCGTTGCGATATTCGTCGCGACAGGTACATTGTGCATATCGCAGATGCGAAGAAGGTTCATGTCGTTCGGCTCGTGCGGCTTCGGATTGATCGGATCTCTGAAGAAGAGAAGCATATCAATCTCGTCGCAGGCGATCTTCGCGCTGATCTGCTGTCCGCCGCCCTGAGAGCCGGAAAGGAACTTAACGATTTTAAGCCCCGTCGTCTCGGAGACGATCTTTCCGGTCGTGCCGGTAGCGTAGAGATTGTGGCGGCTGAGGATGCCGCAGTATGCGATGCAGAACTGCACCATAAGCTCTTTCTTTGCGTCGTGCGCTATAAATGCAATATTCATTTCGGTTTCCTCCTGTGTTCGGTAATGATGTCAGATGTGATGTTTTTTCTTTTAACCCCAATTTCATTTGATCATAAGCGGAACGAGCCTTCCTCGTATGCGCTGAGAGATATTCTCGAGCGCCTTCATTGCAGGCGCGGTCATGCTTCCGCTTTTTCCTGATTGGATCGCGGCCGCCAGCGAGTAATCCTCCGGAATGATGCCGATGAGGCGCAGCGCCGTGATGTCGATGATCTCATCAAGGTCGCGGTACAGCCCCATTTTGCGAAAGGTCTGCTTGTTGAAGCGGTTGATAACGAGGCGAATGTCCTCGATGCCGCAGCCGCGCAGCTTTCCTGCCACCGTCTGGCCGCCTCTTATGCTTGTCGGCTCCGTGTTCACGACGACGAGCGCCCGTTTCGCCGGGTATATCGCCGCCTCAAAGCCGCTTCCGACTCCTGCCGGGGAGTCGATTATAACATAGTCGAAAATGTCCGCGACGCCCTCGACAAGCTGGCCGAGGATCTGCGGGGCGACCTCGTCGTATGCGTTGAGCGGCGCAGGCATGAGAAAAAGCCCTTTCTTGTCGGGGCACGGATAGACCGTGTTCTCAACTGTGCAGCTCCCGCTGACGGCGTCGGCGATATCGAAAACGAGGTTCTGCGTAACGCCGAGCATGATGTCAAGCCCGCGCATTCCGCTGTCGCAGTCGATAAGCAGCACACGGCAGCCGTCGTGCGCCAAAGCCGTGCCAAGCCCGACGGCAACGGTCGATTTTCCCGTTCCGCCCTTGCCTGACGCGATAACGATAATGTCCTTCATGGCAGCCCTTCTTTTCATTTCCAAAGAATACAGGACAGCCGTATCAAACTATCCAAATTCCCATCTTCTATTTTATCATAATTACAGCAATGTGTCAAAGGAAAAGTTAAAATTTATTAACAAACTTATCACAGAATTAATAGGCAATATTGCTAATCTAATTGAATTCTATCGCTGATCAGAGAAAAATCACAAAAGTGCATCCAGCACAGCCTGCCTTTCGCGCTCGCCGAGAGAGTATGCGAGCAGCAGCGCCGTGTAGGCGAAAAATTCGCTGACGGCGAATACGGGAACGGCGTGCGCTTTGGAAAGACCTGCGTTTGAACCGTAGACGTACGTGTCGCGGCGAGCGGGGCAGATGTACAGCGCAGCGCCGGACGCCCTGCACTTTTCCGCGAGGAAGGAGAACGACGCGCTGCCGCCCTCCATACACGCCGTGCCGGAGTGGTACAGCTTCAGGAGAACGGCTCCCTTTCCTTTTATATTGAGGGTGTTGTAGTCAAGCCCGACGAAGCTGTGCAGCAGCACGACGTTCGGCTTGATCTCGACGCTGCGCCCTTTGAGGAAAGCAAGCTCCGTTTTCGGCTCGGGAAAGCTCTCAGCAGGACAGGGGAAGAACCTGTCCGAATATATGCTGCCGAATATGGCTCCGCCGTACGAATCAAAATAACCGCGGGGCGCGTCCGCTTCGAGAAGGCGCGAGGCGAGGTGGATCCTCGGAGGCTCGCCGTCGTTTTTCCATGCGGCGAAGACTCCTCCTCGCCCTTTTTCGGAAAGCTCGCGGATCAGGATACACGCGGCGGCGAGATTATCCGCGGCGTTCGAGCGCGCGTCCGTCATGACGTAATTTGCCGCCGTTATCACGACGGGAATATCCACCCACGCGAGCGCCGCCGCGAGGAGGTTTGCCGTGTATGCGAGCGTATCGCTGCCGTGGGTAACGATCACGCCGGAATATTTTGAATAATCGACACCGAGCATGAACGAGCAGATGCGTGAGAGCGCGGCGCACGTGGCGTTTTCGGACAGCATATTAAAAGGAAAAGCGACTTCCGTCTGCGCGCCGCTGTATTTTTCACAGATCGCCGCGATCGTCCGGGCTGTTTCACTGTCAACGTCCGCGACTCCGTCATTCACAGAGCAGCCGATCGTGCCGCCCGTTGAGACGAGCAAAATTTTCATTGTAATCACCCTTTCGTCTGCGCCGACAGGATTTTTGCATTTTTCCTGATCCGCAGCGCCGCGACCGTAAACGCTGTCGGTACGATAACGCTTGTTATGCACAGCACGGCTCCAAGCAGAGCGCCGACGCTCTTTGCAAGGATCGCCGAAGACACGCTGACTGCGCCGAGAAGAATGCAGAAAACGCCGAGCGCGCAGGGCAGCCAAAAGCCCTTCGGCGGAGCCTTGCGAAAGGAAAAGAGCGCGGCGTAAGCCAGACCGATAACGGCGGCGGCGAGCTGAACGGCGGCGAGTATCCCCGAGGAGAGCCTTACAAGAACGAGCAGGTCATACACGGAGACGGCGATATCCTTCCACGCGCCGACCTGAGTGTAGTCCGTTTCGAGCTGCGCCGCCTCGCGCAGTGTGCCGATAAAATGCGAGGCGCGCCGCAGGAGGTTGAAGATAATATTGTAAAAGCCGCAAAGAAGCATGACGGCGCTCGAAGCCGCAAGCGGCGCGGAGCTTTGTTTCATTCTGATCACCCCGGTCTGTTTCGTTCTGAATAAATTTCGTTTAGTATAACAGACGTCTATGTCCGCAGAAGCTAACGCTCCGATTAGGCGAGCTTGTTTGAGCGCGGCTCCTTGTTTAATTGATTATACCACATCGCATGAGAAATTGTAAGGGTTTTTGAGGAGTGAACAGAACAAATGATAATTACATTCATATGGACGAATTTCTGTTAATAAGTTCTATTTTCTGTATGTGAAAAAAATATCACAAAATTCCATAAAGCTGTCACATAGTTTTTAGATTTATCGACTATGATAGTTTAAAAGATTACATCATTGTATTTGAAAATTGAGAAAGTAACAAAACTGTAACCAAGAAATATATAAAAATACCTTTCCAATTTTAAAAGTTTGGTGTATAATATAAAAAATGTGTTTTTGAGTATGGTGCGGATATCAATTGCCTTATTAACGGCGATATCTTAGCCGAATAGTATCAGTAAATACCCAAGGAAAAACTCAAGCTCATTTGTGTGCGGTTCGCTTCCTGCGAGGCCATTGGGCGGAGCGGACGCCGGACAGGCTAAAGCGGCATAACAGGGACAACGCCGCGAAAGCCCGAAAGGCGGACGGGCTGTGCGAATATATCAAAGAGGGGTGATATCTTTATATTTTTGCAGTAAGCCGATTTTTCTTTGGATTTTTAACATTTTTTTATATTTTAAGGAGGAATTTATCAAATGTCCAAGAAACTTTTAAGTCTTGTTCTTGCAGTTGCTATGGTAATGTCGATCTTCTGCGTCGCATTCTCAACAACAGCCGCTGCTGATGAGACTGACCCGACACTTACTTATTATTTCCTTGCACCGGATAACTGGACGGCAAAAGGAGAGAAGGTTTCTCTTTATTCTTGCGGTCCCGGTTGGAGCCCTGAATTGGCAGGATGGCCTGGTTTTGAGATGACAGCAGCTCCCGAAATCGGTAAAAATGTTTACAAGGCATCTATCTCCGTTGTTGGCGTTATGCTTATTTTCAACAACAAGGCAGATAATCTTGGTTCTATCCAGACAGCTTCTTTTGATGCAAGCAGAGATAATACCGGTAAGAAGAATATTGGCAACAGCATTTTCCTTATCACAGACCTTTCTGCAGGCGAGCCTCCGGTAGCTTGGTATTCTCTTAATCCTGATGATGCTAACTACTACAGAAAGTCCGAAGCATATGCTGCATATAACATTTCCGATGATACAACACCTACAGAGACTCCTGTAATGGACAATACTCTTAAGGCTGGCGATATCGGACGTGGCAGCGAGGTAGATCTCTCGGATACAGAGACACAGACGATCTCCTTCACATTCGAGGCTTCCAACGGCTTTGACGATTTGACAGGTATGGTTTTCTATGTTTGGGATGAAACAAATGGCGGTCACTACTACGGTGACGAATTAAAGTGGCGTACACAGAATAACTGGGGTCTTTATCAGGAGACTGAAGAAGACGAAAACGGTGATCCTGTGATTGATCCTGAAACAGGAAAAGAAGTTAAGAAGTTTGTAAACGGCGTTAAGAATGCCGCTAAAGGCGATGAAAACAGAGATGTCTACAAGAGCATTGACATCGTTATCCCGAAGGGCCACATCGTTAAGCTTATCGTTCAGGGCTATGATAAGAACAAGGATTGCCCCCAGACTTGTGACCTTCTTCTCACAGCAGACGCTGACGGCGATATACTTTATATCACAGGCAATCAGCTTGAAAACCCTGTAGACTCTGCTCAGTTTGCAATTGAAGCAAAGTTCAAGAATACAGATAAGTGCGGTCCTGCAAAGGTTATTACATCTACTTGTAAAGTAGTAGGTATTGTTCTTGATGAAAACGCTGATACTGCTCAGATGGTAGCTGATAAGGTTAATGATTATGTTGCTAAGCCCAAGAAGGCTTCCCCGGACGCTCCGGAGAACGCAGACTGGTCACGTGAAAACGTTGCAAAGGTTATGGCTGACCTCGGCACAAACGCTAACGATGTATGGGCTGCATATGTAAAAGCAAATAAGGTCGACGAAGCAAATCTTTCGGCTGCTGATAAATTAGCTAAGGACGTAATCAACCCGACTGAAAAGCAGGACGAAGACGGCAAGAACACTGACGACCAGGGTAAGAAGGACGACGGCAAGAACACTGACGATCAGGGTAAGAAGGACGACGACAAGAACACCGACGACCAGGGCGGCAAGGACGACAAGAACACCGACGACCAGGGCGGCAAGGACGACAAGAACACTGACGACCAGGGCGGCAAGGACGACAAGAACACTGACGACCAAGGCGGCAAGGACGACAAGAACACCGACGACCAGGGCGGCAAGGACGACAAGAACACCGACGACCAGGGCGGTAAGGACGACAAGAACCCCGACAAGCCCGGCCCCGGCGATGACAAGACTGACACAGATCCCGACAAGCCCGGCCCCGGCGGCGACGGCAAGAAGACCAAGAAGGTCAAGCTCGGCGACGTAAACCAGGATGGCGCTATCGACTCGCTCGACGCATTGCTGATTCTCAGACACAGCCTTGACCTTGAAAAGGTTGATGTCATTGCTCTCGGCGATATCGACGGCGACGGCACGCTCGACGCTACGGACGCACTTGCAGTTCTCAGGTGGTCACTTGAGCTCAAGGACGACGCTAACGCTAAGGTTGGTACGGAGATCGAGATCCCCGCATAAGACTTTAAAAGTTACAAGCTCCCGAACGGAACCTCCGTTCGGGGGTTTTTCTTTTTCTCTGTCCGAATTATTACGTATCGCGAAAAAATAAACAAATTTTAATCATTTAAAGCGAGGAATTTTTTCGCCCTGTATTTGGCTCTATGCTTGAAAAATTGTAGTTTTTGTGTTACTATTATAATGTTTTTTTAAGATAACGCCAATGAGCGGAAGGAGTCTTGATAATGTGCGGCATCTGCGGATTTACGGGTAATATTCCCGACAACGAAAAAATTGTTCACCGAATGGCTGAGGTCATTACGCATCGCGGCCCGGACAGCGAGGGTTATTTCATCGACAAAAACGGCGAAATATCTATGGGCTTCCGCAGACTGAGCATTATTGACCTCGACGGCGGTACACAGCCGATCTACAACGCCGACAAGACGAAGGTGCTCACCTTCAACGGCGAGATCTACAATTACAAGCAGCTTCGCGAGGAGCTGATCTCTCTCGGACACTCCTTCTACACGAAGACGGACAGCGAGGTCATTCTCCAGGGGTACGAGGAGTGGGGCGAGAAGGTTCTCGACCGCCTGCGCGGTATGTTTGGCTTCGCGATTTACGACACGACCGATAAGTCGCTCTTTATTGCGCGCGATTTCTTCGGCATCAAGCCGATCCATTACGCTCAGGTCGGCAGCCACTTCGTTTACGGCTCGGAGATCAAGAGTATTCTGGAATTCCCGGAGTATGAGCGAAAATTCAACGCGCGCACGCTCGACAATTACCTCTCGTTCCAGTATGCGCTTCCGCCGGAGACGTTTTTCGAGGGCATTTACTGCCTGCTGCCCGGTCACTATCTCCGACTTAAAGACGGCGAGCTTACGATCAAGCGCTACTGGGAGGCGACGTTCGAGCCGGACGATTCCCTCACCGAGGACGAGGCGACGGACAAGATCGAGCAGGTTTTCGAGGAGTCCGTAAACGCGCATAAGATCAGTGACGTTGAGGTCGGCTGCTTCCTTTCAAGCGGCGTTGACAGCAGCTACGTTTCCACATATTTTGCGGATCAGAAGACGTTCACCGTCGGCTTTGATTTCGGCGAGAAGTACAATGAGATCGACTGGGCGAAGGAGCTTTCCGCGAAGATCGGAGTCGATCATCACTACAAGGTAATCTCCAGCGAGGAGTTCTGGGGCAATATCCGCAAGGTGCAGTACCATATGGATCAGCCGCTCGCCGATCCGTCGTGCATCGCGCTTTACTTCGTTGCGAAGCTCGCGAGTGAGCACGTCAAGGTAGTGCTTTCCGGTGAGGGCGCGGACGAGCTGTTCGGCGGCTACACAATTTATAACGAGGTCAACTCCCTGCGCGGCTATCAGAAGCTGCCGCTCGGGCTGCGTAAATTCCTTGCAGGCGTCGTGCGCCCGATGCCGAAATTCAAGGGCAGGAACTTTATCCTTCGCGGCGCGCAGACAGTTGAGGAGAGGTTCATCGGCAATGCGTTCATGTTCAACAAGGCAGAAAAGCAGAAGATCCTCAAGGACGGCTCTATCGCGCATGAGCCGCAGGAGTACACGAAGAAGTATTACGACCGCGTGAAGGATTACGACGGCATCACGAAGATGCAGTATCTCGACATCAACACATGGATGGTCGGCGATATCCTTCTCAAGGCAGACAGAATGAGCATGGCGAACAGCCTGGAGCTTCGCGTGCCGTTCCTCGACAAGGAGGTCTTTAAGGTAGCGCGCACGATACCTGCGCCCCTCCGTGTCAACAAGAAGAACACGAAGTACGCGATGCGCCGCGCAGCTCTCCGTCATATGCCGGAGGATTGGGCGAAGAAGAAGAAGCTCGGCTTCCCCGTGCCGACGCGCGTCTGGCTGAAGGACGAGAAATACTACAACATCGTCAAGGAGACGTTCGAGTCCGAGACGGCGAAGAAATTTTTCAACAGCGACGAGCTTGTCAAGTTCCTCGACGATCACTTCAATGGCAAGGAGGACAACAGCCGCAAGGTCTGGACTGTTTACATTTTCCTTGTATGGTACAATATTTACTTTGGTGAAAAGCTGCCCGATCCCGCAAAGCTCTGATCGGTACAAAAAAAGCTCCCCGGCCGGACGTATCGGTCGGGGAGTTTGCTGTATCAGTATCCTTTGTTTTTAAGATCGGCAACGATGTCTACGTAAGCCTCGCGGACGTCAAATTTACTGATGTTCTCTCGGAAAAGGTCGATCATATCGCCGTGGGAGATACCGCGTTTCGTTTTCGGCTCGAAGAGCATGAAGCTGTCGCCCCAGCGCATCGACTCAACATCGACAAGACCGTCGTTCGGCGACGTGCTGAACAGCTTGACGATCAGGTACGCGAAATTGAGCGGAAAGCCGGCGGAGGTCGGCTTTTTCATGTATGAGCCGAAGCTGCGGCAGTATACGCCTTCGGGAATGGGGTGCTCATCGTTGAAACGAGCGCAGCGTGAGGCTGTGAGATCCGTGACTCCGCGTATGAAGTCGGAGCCGTTGTCTCCGAAGCGGTCAAGCGTGCGGTCGTAATTGTCGGCAATGAAGTGCAAAATCGCCTTCGGAATGCGGTTCAGGAGAACCTCTGCGTATCGGCAGCCCTTGTGCGGCGTGTTGATGGTTGTGATCGACGCGATCTGATCCGATATGCCCGGAAGATCTGCCGCACAGCGGATATCGAGACCGCCCTTTGAATGCGCGATAACATTGACCTTGCCGCAGCCCGTGAGCTTCGTGATCTCGCTGATCTTTTCGCTCAGCTCCTTGGCGCATTCCTCAACGCTCGCGGCTGAATGCTGGTTGCCGTAGTAGATCTGCGCGCCGTTTTTGATGAGCGCAGCCGGTATCCTGCCCCAGTAGTTGAAGAAGTTGGAGTCGCGGAAGAAAATTCCGTGGACGAGAAGTATCGGGTATTTCGTCCGGCAGATCTCGTTCTCTGCGCGCGCGTTGTCAAGCTCGATGCGGCTTTCCTCAAAGTCGAATTCGCGGTATGCCGTTTTCCCGGCGCTTCTGATAACGAACAGATCGACGACCGGAATCCAAAAAACGGTGAAAAGCAGGATCCTCTGCGCGAGCGTAAGCTGGCGGCTTTTGAGCACAAGACGAACTCCTGCGAAGACGATCAAAAGAATTATCAATCCATAGCACCAAAGCAGAAACCACAGGGACGGGAGCAGCTTGATTTTCAGAATAGTTTTCAACAGTATAAACGCCGCGATGTGGAAAACTACACAGAGACCGATCGTCTTAACGAGTATACAGCCGTTGCACAGCGGCTGTATCTCCGGGGCGGTTTTCCTGAAAAACGACGGGTGGATGCAAAGAATCAGAACAGCCGCAGCGCAGACGACGGCAAGTATTGCGAAAACGCTGCCGGATATCAGCCCGGCGCCGTGCAAGGCGGCTGCTGAAGGCAGCGCTGCTGCGGCGGCAGTGAGTGGGATAGATGGAGTGATCTTCATATTCATACCTTCTCTGTGCTTATATACTTTTATTAAAGCCCTGCTTACCGTGAAGCAGAGCTTTTATGTATCACATCTTTTATTTGAACTCAAACTCGAGCACGTCGCAGTTGCCGATGCCGTAGGCGCCGTACTCCTCGTTCGTCATGTCGTAAAAGTACGAGCGGACTACGCGGGATATGCCGTTGTGCGCGGCGAGAAGATACACCTTGTCGTCTTTTGAAAGCTCGTCCAGAAGACCGTATATGCGAGCTGCGAGGTGAAGCATCGTTTCGCCGTCTCCGTAGCTGTCAATAAAGCTGCGTTTGGCGAGCTTGAATTCCTCGCCGTTTCTCGGCGTACCCTCGAAGCGGCCGAAGCACTGCTCCGTGAGGCGCGGCTCCACTCTGAGCGGTAAGCCCGTCTTTGCAGCGATGCGCTCCGCCGTTTCCCTTGCGCGGATCAGCGGCGAGCAGAGTATCTCGTCTATTCCGTAGCTGCCGGCGCTGATGATCTCCCCGAGGCGATCCGCCTGCTCCTTTCCGAGCTGAGTCAGACCGATGTCGGTTGCGCCGCATATCTTGTTTTCCACGTTCCATACAGTCTGACCGTGGCGTGTGAAGTACAGCTTTTTATGTGACATAAACTACCTGCCTGTTACGCTGTTTTGCTTTCCCCACCCGTCTTGATGTCGTTTTCGAGGTTCTCTCTCGCGACGGCGAGCATCAGCTTGATTCGGTTTTCCTGGTTTACGCGCGGCGCGCCGGGATCGTAGTCGATCGCGACGATATTTGCCCTGCTGTCTACGGCTTTGATGCGGCGGATCATTCCCTTGCCGTTGATATGGTTCGGCAGACAGCCGAAGGGCTGCGTGCAGACGATGTTGCCGTAGCCTGCCTCTGTAAGCTCGAGCATCTCTGCCGTCAGCAGCCAGCCTTCGCCCATCTTAGAGCCGAAGCCGATTACGCCGTCAACGAGGGACTTTGTGTGCGCGTATGAGCTTGGCGCCTGGAAGCCGTGAGCGGCAACTGCCTTGATAAGACTTGCCTCCAGCTTCGTAATGTAGTTGAAGAGCATGGTTGCGATGTTGTACTTAATCGAGCTTCCGCCGTACAGCTTGATATCCTCTATACGGTTATCGACCTTAAAGAGCATAAAGCCGATGATGCCGGGGAGGTTGACCTCGCAGCCCTGATGCGCGAGGAACGCCTCCAGGTCGTTGTTGCCGAGAGCCGCGTATTTGACGTATATCTCGCCTACGATGCCGACCTTGACCTTCGGGATCCTTTTTATCTTTATCTCCGAGAACGACTGAGCGATCTCGTTCATATTCTTGTCGATCTCCCCTGCGGTGAAGCCTTTGCCGGACGCAAACTGATCGGAGAGCGTGCTTATCCATTTTTCAACAAGGCGCTGCGTCTCGCCGAGAGCAAGCTCATAGGGCTGTATCTGATTTCTGAGAAGCATCAGCTCGTCGCCGTAGACCAGCCCGGCAAGAAGGCGGCGGATCATCGGGATCGTGAGCGAGAAACCGGGGTTGCTCTCCAGACCGGAGAGGTTGAGCGAAATAACGGGAACGCGCTCAAAGCCTGCCTTGACGAGTGCCTTCCTGAGAAGGTGGATATAGTTAGAGGCGCGGCAGCCGCCGCCGGACTGAGTTATCATCAGAGCGACCTTGTTCGTGTCGTACTTTCCGCTCTGAAGCGCCTGGATAAGCTGACCGATAACGAGCAGCGCCGGGTAGCAGGTGTCGTTGTGGACGTATTTAAGTCCTACCTGAGCGATCTCAGGGCCTTTTGTGTCGAGAAGAACTGTCTTGTAGCCGTAGTGAGTGAATACGTTCTGAAGAATATGGAAGTGAATGGGAGCCATCATCGGCAGGAGTATCGTGTACTCGTCCTTCATTTCCTTTGTGAATAACAAACGACCGTTTTTGTCGTATTGCAGCTTTGCCAAAGCGTTTCTCTCCTTTCGCGGAGTCGTGATTGTGTATTATATATTTATATGCGACGGCGGGGGATCATTCGCCGAGAGCCGCAAGGAGGGAACGTATCCTGATCTTTACGGCGCCGAGGTTTGTGATCTCGTCTATCTTGATCTGAGTATAGATCTTGCCCTCGCGCTCAAGGATATCGCGCACCTCGTCGGTTGTAATAGCGTCAACGCCGCAGCCGAACGAAACGAGCTGCACGAGGTTCATGTTCTTCTTATCCGCGATATAGCGCGCGGCAGCGTACAGTCTTGCGTGGTAAGTCCACTGGTTGAGGACAGTCGTCGGGAATTTCTCGACGTGGCTGCTGATTGAGTCCTCGGAGACTACGGCGACGCCGAAGCCTGTTATCATTCTGTCGATGCCGTGGTTGATCTCGGGATCGACATGGTACGGTCTGCCGGAGAGAACGAAGATCGGACAGCCCTCCTCCTCGGCCTTCGCGATAATCTCAGCGCCCTTTTTGCGTATGCGCTCGAGATGCGCTTCGTACTCCTTGTATGCGGCGTCGGAAGCCTGTTTTACCTCCCTTGAGGTGATATCGGGGAAATACTTCCGGAGGATCTCAGTAAACTTCTTCGGGAAATCCTTCCTGCGGTGGATACCGACGTAATCCTTGATAAGTGTGATCTTCTGGACGGAGCTCATATTAGCGCCGATAACCTCGGGGTAATACGCGACGACAGGGCAGTTGTAGTGATTCTCGGAGATACCCTCGTCAAAGTTGTACGACATACAGGGGTAGAAGATCGTTTCGATGCCAGCGTCGATGAGCTTCTGAACGTGGCCGTGAACGAGCTTTGCAGGGAAGCAGATCGTATCGGAGGGGATCGTCTTGTTGCCCTTGGCGTACACCTTCTTGTCGGAGATGCCGGAGGTGACGACCTCGAAGCCGAGATGCGTAAAGAGCGTATACCAGAACGGCAGCATCTCATACATATTAAGTCCCATCGGAAGTCCGAGCCTGCCGCGCTCGCCCTCCTTCGGCATATAGCCGCGCAAAAGCTGCAGCTTGTATTCGTAAATATTTTTATCGGTCGCGGGAGCCTTCTTTGTGATCGGGCGCTCGCAGCGGTTGCCGGCGATAAAGCGGCGGCCGTCGGCGAACGTATTGATCGTAAGGCGGCAGTTGTTCTGGCACATACCGCAGTTCGCGACCTTGATCTCGTGCTTGAAATCGGAGAGCGCCTTGAGATCGAGTATCGAACTCTTCTTGTCGGAGCCTCTGCTCATAGCGTAAAGCGCGGCGCCGTAAGCGCCCATGAGTCCCGAGATAACGGGGCGGACGACGTCCGTTCCCATTTCCATCTCAAATGCGCGGAGAACGGCGTTGTTGAGGAACGTACCGCCCTGGACGACTATCCTTCTGCCGAGCTGGTCGGGACTGGAAGTTCTTATTACCTTGTACAGCGCGTTTTTGACGACGCTGAGCGAAAGACCTGCGGAGATATCCTCGATCGTCGCGCCGTCCTTCTGAGCCTGCTTGACGGAGCTGTTCATGAAGACGGTGCAGCGCGAGCCGAGGTCTACGGGGTGCTTCGCGAAAAGACCTTTATTTGCGAAGTCCTCGATCGAGTAGCCGAGGGCGTTTGCAAAGGTCTGGAGGAACGAGCCGCAGCCCGAGGAACACGCCTCGTTGAGAAAGATGTTGTCGATCGCGCCGTTGTGTATCTTGAAGCACTTGATATCCTGTCCGCCGATGTCGATGATGAACTCAACGTCGGGCATAAAGTCCTTTGCGGCGGTGAAGTGAGCGACCGTCTCGACGATGCCGTAGTCGATGCAGAACGCATTCTTGACGATCTCCTCGCCGTAGCCTGTGACGGCGCTGCCGGCGATGTCGATCTTCGGGCACTTTTTGTATACCTCCTCAAGGAAGCTCTTGATGATCGGAACGGGGTTGCCGCTGTTGGAGAGGTATTTGCTGAAAAGAAGCTCCTTGTTCTCGCTGATAACGACGCCCTTTACGGTCGTTGATCCGGCGTCGATACCGATGAACGCCTTGCCCTTGTAGCCCGAAATATCCTTGCCCTTGATGTTCGCTCTGCTGTGGCGTGAGACGAAATCATTGTATTCCTTTTTATCCTTGAACAGCGGCTGATTGAAAGCGAAGTTGCCGCTGCCTGTGTATTTCGTTACCTTGTTAATAACGCCCGTAAAGTCGATCGTATTGTCGGCGCAGAGAGCGGCGCCCATAGCGACGAAGTAGAGCGAATTTTCGGGGCAGGTGCCCTTTGTACCGAGCACCTTGTCAAACTGTCTGCGAAGCTCCGCCATAAACGTAAGAGGACCGCCGAGGTACACGACGCTGCCCTCAATCTCGCGTCCCTGAGCGAGGCCTGAGACCGTCTGGTTTACGACGGCTGCAAAGATGCTCTCCGCGATGTCGCTCTTGCGCGCACCCTGGTTGAGCAGGGGCTGGATATCGGTCTTTGCAAAAACGCCGCAGCGCGACGCGATCGTATACGTTTTTTCATACTGCTGAGCGAGCGCGTTGAATTCCTCGATATCAACGCCGAGCAGAGTTGCCATCTGGTCGATGAACGCGCCCGTACCGCCGGCGCAGGTGCCGTTCATTCTTACCTCCATGCCGCCGGAGAGGAAGAGGATCTTCGCGTCCTCTCCGCCAAGCTCGATAACGACGTCCGTTCCGGGGATAAAGGTGTTTACGGCGACTCTCGTCGCGTATACCTCCTGGACGAAGTCGAGGTCGCAGCTTTCCGCAACGCCCATTCCGGCGGAACCGGAGAGAGCGACGCACGCCTTGTCTGCGCCCTTTACGTTGAGGCGGACCTTGGAGAGGATCTCCCCGATCTTCTGAGTGATCTGCGAATAATGACGCTCGTAGCTTGAGTAGATTATCTTATTGCCGTCGTCGAGAACGACGCATTTTATCGTTGTTGAACCTATGTCAAGACCTATTCTCATTTCTTTTCTCCCAAAGTTCGTTAAGGGTAATGTCTTCATCTGCCGTAATTCTGACCGACAGTTCTTTTATTCCTTATGTATTATACTAACATAAACCGATTTTTTAATTCTTATAAAGAAAAATAATAATTACCTTGTCAAATTCTGTCACTTTAATAAAGAAACGGAGAATTTGCCGGACAATTATAGATGTAATGACTCCGGCAGCTTGTCTGTCGCGGCTGGTGCGCTGCGGCTCATCGCGGCTTTGCACACGGATTTTGCAGCTTGCAGCAAAAAACCGCCTCACGCCGGAGAAGGCGCCGAGGCGGGGGAGATATCAGCCAAGCTCTTTCCAGATCTTTTTTCCCTCTGTTGCGAGGAAGAAAAGCTCCAGGAGCACGAGCGCAAGGAAGTAGGCGATGCAGATGCCGTAAGCCCAGAGGGAGGAGAAATCCTCCAGGTATGCGCTCGGGATAATTGCGAGTGTGAAGGGGATCGCCGTGAAGAACATCGAGAGCAGCAGCGTGAAGATGACGCTCAGGCTCTGCTTGATAACTGTAATCTCGTTCGTCCAGTCGAAGCGCGGCAGCTTCAGGTTGACGCAGACTCCGAGGAAGCCCGAGAACATACACGCGAGCACCGGGATAAACACGATGAAAAGCACGTCGATCACGCGAAGGTCGAGCACGATCGCGCTCGCGGCGGAGGTGAAGCACACGCCGGGCAGACAGACGATCGGCGCTAAAAGAGCCTTTGCGAAGAAGACCTTCATCGGATCGAGCGGAGTCGATTTGAGTATCCATATCGTTCTGCCCTCGAGCGAGACCGTCGGGGCGGTGACGTCGTTGAGCGTACAGGAAAGCGCGAGCGACGAGCCGATCGCAAGCCCGAGAAGGTTCGTTGAAGCGTCGGGGAAGAAGGTGGGCAGCCATTCGGAGATAACGCTTCCGCGCAGCAGTATGCCCACGCCGAGCAGGATAGCCATGATCGTGCTCATGCCGGCATTCATGACGTAGGACGGAAGGCTGAGAAAGTAGCCGACCTCCTTTTTTATGAGCGCCAGCTGTATGTTCGTCCTCCTGAGAGGCTTTCTCACATACTTCTTTTTCTTCATCGCCGTTTTGCGCGTGACGATCGCCGTGAAATGCCTTGAGAGGAACGCGGCGACTCCGGCAGAGACGGCGGCTGTGAGAGCGAGGATCGGGATTATCCCTGGGAACAGCGCCTTCAGGGAGTGTTCCGTGCTTGTGGCGAGACCGTACCAGAACAGGATATGAAGGTGCCCGGCAGTCCAGTCGGCGACACGGCTGATCTCGTTCATCAGGACTTCGATGATGTTTCCGAAGTTGACGATCACAAGGGAGAGCAGACCTACGGTCGCGAAGCCGAGGATAACGGTCATAAGGTTTTTGTTCGGGATCAGCTTCGCGAGCTTTCCGAGCAGATAGCCGATTATGCTTGCGAGAGCCGTGACGAGCATCGGGATCATCAGCGCGGAGATGATAAAATTGATAAATGTTATCACATTGTATCCGAAAAGGAGACCGTTTGCGACTCCCACGGGGATAAACAGAAGATTTGTGTATACGAAGTTGAGAAGATAGAGCGCGATCATTCGGCTCATCATGACGTCGAACGGCTTGATCGGCATACTCAGCAGAAGCTCGTTGTCCTTGGCGTCGTACAGGTACGACTGCGCCGCGAACACCGTGCCGATAAACGAGAATGCGCCGGACGTCACGAACGCCATCGGAAAATAAAGCCAGCCGCAGCCCTCGGAGCCCATCTGGAAGCCGAGCACCATCGCCATGCCGAACGAGAAGACCATCATAAAGCCGAAGGCGATCAGGATAACGCCGATTATCAGCGCCGTGCCGATGTTGAAGCCCCTGCCCTTGGAGCTGCGTCCGCGCATGAAGCTGATCATAGACGAGATATCGCCGATGATCTTTATTTTGACGAGTTCAAAAACAGTTTTAGACATTTTTCTCCTCCAGGCTAAGAAAGACGTCCTCGAGAGATGCGTTGCCGCGTACCTCGGCGGTCGTTCCGCTGGCGATCAGTCTTCCGCCGCTGATTATCGCGATCTTGTCGCAGAGCTTTTCGGCGACCTCAAGAACGTGAGTTGAGAAGAACACGGAAGCGCCGTCCTTGCAAGCCTCCTTCATTTCCTCTTTCATGCGGTGAGCCGCGACGGGATCAAGCCCGACGAACGGCTCGTCGAGCAGAACGAGCTTCGGCTTGTGCATAAACGCCGAGATAAGCGCGAGCTTCTGCTTCATGCCGTGGGAGTAGCTGTTGATCGGCTGCGCGAGATCCTTCGTGATGTCGAACATATCGGACAGCTTATGTATCTGCTCGTCGCGATCCTTCGGATCCATACCGTAGATATCGGCGACAAAGCCGAGGTATTTTATACCTGGCATGAAATCGTACAGATCGGGATTGTCGGGGAGATAGGAGAGCCTTTTCTTGCATTCGATCGGATTCTCCTTAATGGAGATGCCGTCAACGTATATCTCGCCCTGATCAAATTCAAGCAGACCGCAGCTGCACTTGATCGTCGTCGTTTTTCCGGCGCCGTTGTGACCGATAAAGCCGTATATCTCGCCGCTTTTTATCTCAAGACTGAGGTCGTCAACAGCGACCTTGTCCCCGTATCTCTTTGTAAGGTGTTCGATTTTAAGCATAGCAAGCCTCCGCGCCAAAATGAATTATCACATACAATTATAACATACTCCCGAGAGTGTTGTAAAGCGGCGAAATGTAAACAATCAGGGCTTTTGGGAGAATGCTTTTTCCGCCGAAAAAAGGCGGACGGTTTGCCGAAAGATGATCTTTGGTCGCCGTCCGCGGTTTTGTGTATTATATTATGCCTCGTCCAGTGCGTCTCTGATGCTCTTGACGAATGTATAGACAGGCTGTGAGGCGTTTTCGCCGTATTGACCGATGAGACTCACGATCGCAGAGCCGACTATAACGCCGTCTGCCTTCTTCGCGATATCCTTTGCCTGCTGCGGCGTCGAGATGCCGAAGCCGACGGCGGCAGGCGTGTCGGTCGATTCGCGTACCTTGGCGACCATCGCGCCGATGTCCGTTGTGATAGTGCTGCGCGTACCGGTAACGCCGAGCGACGATACGCAGTACACGAAGCCCTTTGCTTCCTTTGCGATCAGCGAGATCCTGTCCTCCGAGGTGGGGGCGATCAGCGAGATAAAGTCCACGCCGTACCGCTCGAAAACGTCTGAGAACTCGTGTTTTTCCTCAAACGGTACGTCGGGGAGGATAACGCCGCCGACGCCGATCTCGGCGCACGTCTTCGCAAAACGCTCGATGCCGTAGGAGAATACGACGTTTGCGTACGTCATGAAAGCGAGCGGGATCTTCAGCTTCGGACGGACGCTGCGAACCATGTCGAATATCTTGTCGGTTGTGACGCCGCCGCTTAATGCTCTGATGTTTGCGCCCTGAATGACGGGGCCTTCGGCGGTCGGATCGGAGAAGGGTATGCCAAGCTCGATGAGGTCTACTCCGCCCTTCTCCATCTCGACGAGCAGCTTCTCCGTTACATCAAGGTCCGGATCGCCGCACGTTAAGAATGCCACGAATGCTTTTCTGCTTTTGAACGCATCTGATATTTTCATTCCGAAATGTCCTCCCCTCTGTATCTTGCAATAGCGGCGCAGTCCTTGTCGCCTCTGCCGGAAATATTGACGACGATGATCTGATCCTTGTCCATCGTCGGAGCGAGCTTCATAACGTGGGCGAGCGCGTGGGAGCTTTCGATAGCGGGGATAATGCCCTCCGTCTTTGAAAGGTACTCAAACGCCTCGACGGCCTCGTCGTCCGTGACCGGAACGTATTCCGCCCTGCCCGTGTCGTGAAGGTTTGCGTGCTCGGGGCCGATGCCCGGGTAGTCAAGACCTGCCGAGATCGAATATACAGGCGCGATCTGACCGTACTCGTCCTGGCAGAAGTAGCTCTTCATGCCGTGGAATATTCCGAGCTTGCCGGTAGCGATCGTTGCCGCCGTTTCAAACGTGTCTGCGCCTCTGCCTGCCGCCTCGCAGCCGATAAGGCGGACGCCCGGTTCGCCTATGAAGTGGTAGAACGCGCCGATCGCGTTGGAGCCGCCGCCGACACACGCCACGACTGCGTCGGGGAGCTTGCCTTCCTTCTCCATGATCTGCTGCTTTATTTCCTTAGATATAACGGCCTGAAAATCGCGCACGATCGTCGGGAACGGGTGAGGCCCCATGACGGAGCCGAGGACGTAGTGCGTGTCGTCGATACGTTTGGTCCACTCTCTCATAGCCTCGTTCACGGCGTCCTTGAGCGTTGCCGTGCCGGAATCGACCGCGTTCACCTTCGCTCCGAGAAGACGCATCTTGTATACGTTGAGAGCCTGGCGCTTCGTGTCCTCCCTGCCCATAAAGATCTCGCACTCCATGCCGAAAAGAGCGGCTGCCGTCGCCGTTGCGACGCCGTGCTGACCGGCTCCCGTCTCCGCGATAACGCGCGTCTTGCCCATCTTCTTGGCGAGAAGCACCTGACCGAGAACGTTGTTGATCTTGTGTGCGCCCGTGTGGTTCAGATCCTCGCGCTTCAGATAGATTTTCGCACCGCCGAGATCCTCCGTCATTTTCCTTGCGAAGTAAAGGCGCGACGGCCTGCCTGCGTACTCGTTCAGCAGCTGAGTAAGCTCGCGGTTGAAATCCTCGTCGTCCTTGCAGCGGTCGTAAGCCTGCTCAAGCTCGTTGACGGCGTTCATGAGCGTTTCGGGGATATACTGCCCTCCGTGAATACCGAATCTTCCTTTTGACATAACACTTCAACTCCTTGATAATAAAACGATTTCCGTGCCTGCGAGGGCAAAACAAAAACCGCCCTCAACAGACCTGCGATCTGTCAAGGACGGATAAAAATCACCCGTGGTGCCACCTTGATTCACGGTTTGAACCGTGCTCTCTGCGGGATACCTGCATATCCCCGGCTACTGACGTAAGCCCACACGTCGCGGAATAATAAGCGAAGCACGCCGTTCACCGCGCCCTCAGCGAACCATTATAATAAGCAGTTACGATCCGGCTCTCAGCACCCCGGACTCTCTGTGCGCTCTTTTCCTATTTTTACTCTCGCCTCAACGGTTTGATTTAGTTGTGGTTTTATGTTAGCACGTTTCAGGGCAAAAGTCAAGAAGATTTTAAAAATTTCCGGGATGTCTTTTGCGGCGGAAAAAGGAGAGCCGCTTTGCGCCTTAGAAGAAGAAACTTGGAAATTTCTATTGACATTATTACGAATTTGTTATAATATTGTACTTGGCGGATAGGCTTCTCGGAGCAGATCGCTTTGACGCTGACGCTTTAGTTGTATATCGCCCCGGCGAAAGGGGCTTTTAAAAAGTGCGCCTTTGCGGCGCAGTCGGAAAGGACGTATTATTCTATGAAGATAAGGGCGAGCTGGGCAGCGTTTCTGCCCGTGGCGGTAGGCGCCGTGTTTTTGCACGTATACTACCTGTTTTTCATCGGCGGCGAGGCAGTAACACAGCCTCTTTACGGAGAGTATTCTCTTCTTGTCAACAAGACGACGGAGCCGGAGATCATCGCGATACTTGCGGCGGTGCTGCTTGTTCTCGCGTCGTTCTTTTCGCTTATCGACCGCAAGACAGCGCCGTACTGTGATATCAAGGGCGCGCCGCTGAGCGGACTTTTCCTGATCGCCTCCGGACTGCTGCTCGGCATGGACGGAGTTGTAAAGCTGATGAGCCTGCTCTCCTCAGGCGACAAAAAGGCGATCATGATCGCGTATTACGCCGTATGCCTGGCTGCTGCGTTTATATTTGCGATAGTCGGAATGGGGCTGATCGTAGGCTTCAATATTTCAAAGAAGATCCGCGTTCTTATGCTTGTTCCCACCTTATGGGGTTCGCTGAACATGGTGCTGTCCTTCGGCTCGCACCGCCGCGAGGCTTCCTCGTTCGCGTTCTTTGATACGTTTGTGTGGGTAACGATGACGCTTTTCCTTTTCTACAATGCGATGGTACTCTGCGGCGTAGAGATCCAGAACCCCGTCAAGTCTTCCTTCGTATGGGGACTTCCGTTCGTCCTTTATGCGGCGATCTACGTTATCACCGAGGTCAATGCTTCCGTGCGCGAGCTTGGCACGTTTGATTTCACAAAGCTCGTTCAGCCGATGATGGTCGCAGCTCTCGGACTTTACGCGCTGTTTTCGCTTTTCAGGCTCTCTGCCTGCATGATCACGAAGGAGCAGGAGCAGGCGCTTGAGGACGCAAGCGCGGGCAAGGGCGCCTCTAAGAATAAGAAAAAGAAGAAGGCAGAGGAAGCAGAAGAGGACGAGCCGGAGGCTGCTTACGGCGTAGGCAGCACAAAGTACGTAACGGCGGAGTTCGAGAAGATCAGGATCGAGAAGGCAGCGAAGAAGGCTATGGAGCGCACCGGCGCGATCCCTCAGGACGAGGACGACGAGGAGGGCGAATCCCTCTCGACGCTCGACAAGATAGATCAGCTCATTCAGGAGCTTTCCGACGACACACAGTCTCAGCCCCAGCAGAAGCAGAAGAAAAAGGGCGAGAAGAGCAAGAAGAAAAAATAATGAGCAAATACACAGCCGCGGCGTGCAAAAGCGAACCGCGGCTGTTTCATATGATAGCTTCAAATGACCGCAAAGAGCAACGGGCACCCGCGAGAGTGCCCGTTGTATTTATATTTGCGGATCAAAAGCCGAAACGAATCGTGAATACGGGAGACAGCAGCTTACAGCGCTTTCGTCTCGATCTCCTCCGTTGCCTTCGCGAGGAAATCCCCGACCGTCATGGCGCCGATATCGCCCTGTTTTCTGGAGCGGACGGAGATCACATTGCCCTCGATATCCTTATCGCCGCAAAGAATCATGTAAGGCACTTTTTCAAGCTGAGCTTCTCTGATCTTGTAGCCGATCTTTTCGCTTCTGTCGTCCACCTCGACGCGGAGTCCCTTTTCCTCGAGCTTCGCCTTGACCTCGTAGATGTAGTCGAGGTGTCTGTCTGCGATGGGCAGCAGCTTCACCTGAACGGGTGCGAGCCACATCGGGAACGCGCCGGCGTACTTCTCGATAAGCAGCGCAAGTGTTCTCTCGTAGCAGCCGATTGACGTTCTGTGGATAATATACGGGTTCTTCTTCGTGCCGTCCTTATCGACGTACTCCATGCCGAATTTCTCCGCGAGCATCTGGTCGATCTGGATCGTGATGAGTGTGTCCTCCTTGCCGTGGACGTTTTTGATCTGGATATCGAGCTTCGGGCCGTAGAAGGCAGCCTCGCCGATGCCGATCTTGTACTTCACGCCGAGATCGTCGAGAATATTCTTCATAACGCCCTGCGCCTCGTCCCACTGCTCCTGAGTGCCGATGTACTTCGAGCGGTCGTTCGGATCCCACTGGGAGAAGCGGTACGATACGTCCTCGTAAAGACCGAGCGTTTTAAGCATGAACGTCGTAAGCTCCAGGCATCTTCTGAACTCGTCCTCAAGCTGATCGGGGCGGCACATGAGATGTCCCTCGGATATCGTGAACTGGCGGACGCGGATAAGACCGTGCATCTCGCCGCTCGCCTCGTTGCGGAAGAGGGTGGACGTCTCGTTGTAGCGCAGCGGAAGATCGCGGTACGAGCGCTGCTTGTTGAGGTATGCCTGATACTGGAACGGGCAGGTCATCGGACGGAGCGCGTAGACCTCCTTGTCCTTCTCCTCGTCTCCGAGGACGAACATACCGTCCTTGTAGTGATCCCAGTGGCCGGAGATCTTGTAAAGGTCGGACTTCGCCATGAACGGCGTCTTCGTGAGCTGCCAGCCGCGCTTCTGCTCCTCGTCCTCGACGAAGCGCTGCAAAAGCTGGATAACCCTTGCGCCCTTGGGGAGCATGATCGGAAGGCCCTGACCGATGTAATCTACCGTCGTGAAGAGGCCCAGCTCGCGGCCGAGCTTGTTGTGGTCGCGCTTCTTAGCCTCCTCGACCTTCGCGAGGTGCTCCTCGAGCATAGAAGCCTTCGGGAACGCCGTACCGTATACGCGGCAGAGCTGAGCGTTGTTCGCGTCGCCGCGCCAGTAAGCGCCCGTGCAGGCCGTGAGCTTAACTGCCTTGATGGGGGAGACGTTCATAAGGTGCGGACCGGCGCAGAGGTCGGTGAAATCGCCCTGCTTGTAGAAGGAGATATTCTCGCCCTTGTCGGAGTGCTCTTTAGCAAGCTCTACCTTGTAAGGCTCGCCCATCTCTTCGAGCAGCCTGACAGCCTCGTCGGGAGCAAGCTCGAAGCGCTCGACCTCGACGCCGCTCTTGACGATCGCCTTCATTTCCTTTGTGATCGCTTCAAGATCCTCGGGAGAGAACGGCTTTTCTACGTCGAAATCGTAGTAGAAGCCGTCGTCGATAGCGGGGCCGATCGCGAGCTTAGCGTTCGGGTACAGGTGCTTTACAGCCTGCGCGAGAACGTGGGAAGCCGTGTGCCAGAATGCCTTTTTGCCGTCGTCGTCGTCGAACGTCACAAGCTCGAGCCTGCAGTCATTAGGGAGCGGAGTTCTCAGGTCGCACACAACGTCATTGACGCGCGCGGCGCAGCACGCCTTGTACAGCCCCATGCTTATGGATTTTGCGATTTCGGCGGGCGTGATGTTGTCTTCATACTGATTGACAACGCCGCCTTTAAGTTCAACATTGATCATTTTAAAACACCTCTATATAAAAAAATTAAATCAATCGGATTGCAGATTTTTGAATTTGAAGTCGTTACGTCATAATCGCCGATGCGTGCTGTAAGCTGCTGCGCACACGAGCGGCGACGGAGCTTTCTTGCAAGGGGCGGCGCCGTGATTAAGGCGGCTGCCAATACAGCAGGTCCGGCGTAAAAACATGATCTGACCATATACATTACGTATGGGAAAAGCCAAAGCAGCGGAATGAGGATTATTGCAATAATAATATACAAGGTATCTCTTTTTACCATAGATCAGCCTCCCTCAAAAAACAAAAACTGCGTCCCTGCAAAAAGGGACGCAGCAATACTTACGCGCGTGGTTCCACCCAATTTCAGCATTGAAAATAACAACAATGCCCTCATTGCGACATATAACGGTGTCAGCCGTTCCGGCTTGTTACTGCCGGACTCTCGGAGGTGGTGTGCTATTCTGCCGCATTTACAGGCGCTTACAGCCCATGACGCCCGTTCTCTGAAAATGCTTCTGCAAAAAGCCGTCCTCGTCAGCGATTTTTTGTATTGTAAACATGGTATCACAAATGTTTTCCGTTGTCAATAGAAAAATTACATGAGATTTTTTACAGTCTGCGCCGAGCTTTTTACACTTTTACAGCCAATGATGAAATTTTGTAAATTTTTGAATTAATACTTGTACTCTCGTCGGTTTTAGTTTATAATAGATACATAAATGTAATTTTTTAAAAACATCAGTGTAACGGTTGTAAAACGCTCGTCTACCTCAAGGGGAAGGGAGTCGTTATGCGCGAGCCTTCCGTTGTTGCCGTTGATACGAGAAACGACGATGTCCTCGCCGTCGGTATGCAGGCAAAGGAAATGATAGGCAGGACGCCCGGCTCGATAGTCGCGGTGCGTCCGCTCAGGGACGGCGTTATCGCCGACTTTGACATAACAGCGACGATGCTTGAAAAATTCATTAAGAGCACGACTCATACCGGCGTGTTCAGCCACCCGAAGATCGTCATAGCGCTGCCCTCCGGCGTTACCGAGGTAGAGCGCAGAGCGGTAGAGGACGCTGCGGAGAGCGCCGGAGGAAGGAATATCGAGCTGATGGAGGAGCCGATGGCGGCGGCGCTCGGCGCGGAGCTGCCCGTTTTTGAGGCGGTCGGCTCGATGGTCGTAGACATCGGCGGAGGCACGAGCGAGGTCGCCGTTATCAGCTACGGTGATATCGTCCATTCCTGCTCCGTAAGAGTCGGCGGCGACAAGTTCGACGAGGCGATCATCGCGTATATCAAGAAGAACCACAACGTGTCCATCGGCGAAAGAACGGCCGAGGACGTCAAGATACTTATCGGCTCAGCCTTTCCGTTTGAGAACGAGGAGCCGATGGAGATCAAGGGAAGGAACCTCGCGGACGGTATGCCGCTCAACGTGAAGGTCACGCCTGCGGAGATCAGAGACGCGCTCGCGGACAGCTTCGCCGTTATCATCGACGGCATCAAGCAGACGCTTGAGCAGACTCCGCCGGAGCTTTGCGCCGATATTCTCGACAGAGGCATCGTCCTGACGGGCGGCGGCGCGCTCATCAGAGGGCTTGACAAGCTGATCTCGCGAGAGACGAATATCCCCGTATACGTTGCGGAGAATCCGCTCGACTGCGTTGTGCTCGGCACGGGCAAGCGCCTCGAAATGGACGAGGAGCAGGACTATTTCGGGGATTACGAATAACAAAATTTCCCCGCTTATGGAGTCATACAGATGAAAGAACACGGCTATGCGAAAAAAATACTGACGACGACGTTCGTCGTACTGCTCGTTACGGCGGCGGTCACGGCGGCAGTCGATAAAAATATATTCGCGGACTTTTACACGATGGTTTCGAAGCCCTTTCAGCAGACAAGCCGGGCGCTTTCCGGAGACGAAGCTGCCGCGCG
The DNA here is from genome assembly GCA_902792115.1 of uncultured Ruminococcus sp. Classification (GTDB taxonomy): domain Bacteria; phylum Bacillota; class Clostridia; order Oscillospirales; family Acutalibacteraceae; genus RUG592. Next base: position 45,279 of record CADAYJ010000004.1, read on the forward strand.
CTCGAAGGAGGAGCTTCTGAGGGAGAACAGCGAGCTGCACAGCGAGATCAATGAGCTGACGAACCGCGTGATCGACTACGATACGATCAAAAAGGAAAACGAGATACTGAGAAAGTATTACGGAATAAAGGACGAGCACCCGGACTACGGCGTCGTTGTGGGTACGGTCATTCGCCGCGATCCGAACGACGATTTCTACGGCTTCACGATCGACAAGGGCAGCCGCGACGACGTAAAGCGCGGCGATCCCGTTATCACCGACAGCGGACTTGTCGGCTGGGTGAGCGAGGTGAACGTCACAACGAGCCGCGTCACAACGCTGCTCTCTCCCGAAGCCAAGGTCGGCGCGATGGATCAGAAAACGCACGACAGCGGCATTGCGACCGGCAGCGCTTCCCTTGCGGACGGCGGACAGTTTATGCTCTCCGTTATCTCCGCCGACAACAAAATGCGGGAGGGCGATATCGTCGTCACAACGGGAGTCGGAGGAGTGTATCCTGCCGATATCGTCGTCGGCAAGGTAGTAAAGCTCGGATTCAGCGAGTTTGATACGACGCCTTACGCCGTTATCGAGCCGTACGGAGACCTCAGAACGGTCTCCGACGTCGTTGTTATCACCTCGTTTGAAGGTCAGGGCGTTATCGAGGAAGCCGGGAGCGACTCGGATAAAAAATAAACCGCTTTGCAGCACACTGCATACAGCAAATTTGAAAAGGGGGTGTGCCATTGATACCGGGAAAATATTACAGATACGCTCTCTATGCACTTGAGCTTTTTTTGCTCTGCATCATCGAAGGCACACCGGGGCTGCTGCCTGCAATATACCTCGCGAGACCGCTGCTGCTTGTGAGCGCTGCGGTGAGTGCGGCGGCGTTTGAGCTGCCGTATTTTTCGCTGCTTTACGCAGTCGCGTGCGGCCTCGTTATCGACGTCGGCACGGGCGGCGTGATGGGGCTTACGTCGATCATTCTCGGCTTTATCTGCTACTATGAGTCGAGCTGGAACGACAAGTATTTCAAAAACAATATCTACTTCGTGCTGCTGTACAGCGCGGTCGCTTCCGTGCTAGTGATAGGGCTGAAATGGTTCGTTTTCTGCTTTGTCAGAGAGTACGACGGCGTGTTCGCCCTGCTTCGCACGCACTATGTAATGAGAATGCTTTACACCTGGGCGGTCACACCGATCGTTTACCTGTTGACGATGGGCGTTTCAAAGGCGTTCACGAAGGAAAAGAGAAAGATCAAGGTCAGAAAGAGAAAGAGAGTCCCGCCCTCGCAGCGCTCGGGCGCAAGCAGAAGAAGGGCGAAAAAGACGGACTACTGATATTTTGTCCGGCGCTTTGCGCGTCGGATCAGCTTATCAATAAAATTGATCGGAAGGAGCCGCGCAATGCACAGAGCGGACGATACAAACAGTACGATCAGCTTCCGCGCAGCCGTCTGCGCGCTGCTGACGGTCGCGATATTTGCCGCGTTTGCCGTGAGGCTCTTTACGTGGCAGATCATAAAAAGCGACGATTACCAGAGCGACGCGCTGTCGTCAGCGTCGTATACAATGACGACGGAAGCCGGGCGCGGAGAGATACTCGACCGCAACGGCAAGGAGCTTGCCGTGAACGATCCCGGATACATGATAATATTCAACAAGCTCTATATGAAGGAGGGCACGGAGAACGAGATCATCAACAAGCTGATCGGTCTTATGAAGCTGCGGCACGAAGCATGGATCGACGCTCTCCCTATATATATCGACGATTCGGGCGCATATCAGTTTAAAGAGGACTGCGACGCGACGATCGACTTCATCAAGAGCAAGGCTATGCTCGATATGAATAAGTACGCAACGGCGCAGGACTGCATGGACGCCTTCGAGGAGCGCTTCGACCTCGCCGATACCGAGTATTCGCAGCAGGAGAAGCGCGACATCATCAGCGTACGGTACAACATGGAGTTCAAGGGTTATTCCTATTCCACTCCGTACCGCTTCGCCGAGAATATCAGCCGTGATATGATCGCGATCGTGCTTGAAAACTCGCAGGGCTTCCCCGGCGTTGAGTGTGCCGGAACATTTGTGCGCTATTATAAGGACAGCGCGCTGGTGCCGCATCTGATCGGCACGGTCGGCGCGATATCGCAGGAGGAATACGACAGCCTCAAGGATAAGGGCTATACGCTCGACGACACGATCGGAAAGAGCGGCATAGAGTCTGCGCTTGAAGAATATTTGAAGGGCACCGGCGGAGAAAAGAGGATAACGAAAACGTCGGACGGCGCTATCGTGGACGAGGTGGAGACGGTCAAGGCAAAGCCGGGAGATACCGTCTACCTTACGATCGACTCAAAGCTGCAGGACGCGACAAACAGAGCGCTCGCGCAGAATGTCAGAGAAGCAGGAAAATCGCATTCGGACTGCGTCGCAGGTGCGGCGGTCATGATCGACCTGGAGGATTTTTCAGTTCTCGCCTGCTCGACGTATCCCACGTTCGATCTGCAAAAATATATGACGGACGAGAAGTATTACTCAAATCTGATGTCGGACAGCAAGCTGCCGCTGTTCGACAGGGCGCTCACCGGCAACTTTATCGTCGGTTCGACGTTCAAGCCGTGCGTCGCTGCGGCAGGTCTTGAGGAGGGCGTTGTAACGGGGACGTCAACGATCTTCTGCAAGCAGAATTACGATTACTACAAGACAGATATTATAAAATGCCTCGGCTACCATTCGAGCCAGAATGTGGAGCAGGCTCTCGCGAATTCCTGCAACTACTATTTCGCCGAGGTCGGAAGGCGTCTCGGAATAGAGTCGATGGACTTCTACGCGGAGAAATTCGGTCTGGGAGTAAGCACCGGCATAGAGGTTTACGAGAGCAGAGGAATCCTCGCCGGGCGCGACAGCGAGACCTGGTTCGAGGGAAACACGTGCCAGGCGGCTATCGGTCAGTCGGACAATGCGTTCACGCCGATACAGCTCGCAACGTACGCCGCGACGGTAGCGAACGACGGTGTGCGCCTTCGCACACACTTTGTCGATAAGATCACGGACTACACGAAGACCGAGACGGTGCTCGATAATTCCGAGCAGCCGGAGGTCGTTGAGACGGTCGGCGTATCGACCGAGAATATGAGGATAGTCAAATCGGGTATGAGAAAGGTCGTCACCTCCGGTACGGCGAAGGAAATTTTCTCCGGATACCATATCCCGATCGCCGCCAAGACGGGTACAGCCGAGAATATCGGCACCGACAACGTGACGTTTATCGCGTTCGCGCCTTATGAAAACCCGAAGGTGGCGCTCGCCGTCGTTATCGAGCACGGCGGTGAGGGCAAATATTCAATGAATACGGCAAAGGCAATGCTCGACGCATACTTCGGTCCGCCAAAAAAGACGGCTTCCAAGTCGGCGTCCTCCAAGGCGTCCTCCGGCGGCGGTCGGTGAGACAGGCGCTGCCTGCCGTGCATTGACAAAATGCGCGCAGGTGTACTATACTATATATAAGGAACCACTGAATAAATCACGCCCTACGGGCTGAGCACCCATCTTGCTTGCATCTTTTGGTCAAATTGAACTCAAAAACCTTGAAATACGTCAGTATTCCGGCGGCTTTTTCGTCCAATTTGCCTCAAAATCTGACTGCGCAATATGGGCACTCGATTTAATCAGTGCTTCCATAATAGATAATTTCGGCGCGGGAGAGAAAAGAATCGCGGAGATAGCTTCCGTTTTTAAGTAAATACGGGGCGGAGCTGTCAGCGGATACTGTCCGCAAGGATAAGGATCAGCGAGAACGAATAAGTGGCAATCGCGGAGATAGCTTCCGTTTTTAAGTAAACCTAGGGCGGAACTGTCAGCGGATACTGTCCGCAAGTATTAGAATTAGCGAGAACGAATAAGCCGCAATCGCGGAGATAGCTTCCGTTTTTATAGTAAACCTGGGGCGGAACTGTCAGCGGACACTGTCCGCAAGGATAAGTCGGAATCGCGAGAACGAATAAGTGGCAATCGCGGAGATAGCTTCCGTTTTTAAGTAAACCTGGGGCGGAACTGTCAGCGGATACTATCCGCGGAAAGGACGCTTTTATGAGCAGTTACTCACACAGAGGATACGAGCAGAGGACAAGCGGTTACGGCAGACGCCGTCACAAGGCGTCCGGATTCAAGCGCAGACGCAGGGGCGGCGGTGCGGCAAAGGTCGCGGCGATAATTGCAGCCTCGGCGGCCGTTCTTGTGCTGCTGTATCTCTTTGCAGACAACATAATGCCCTTCGTCCGCTCGATAAAAGGCGCATCAAATGACACTCCCGATCAGCCGGTACAGTCGGATACGTCCGAAATCTCGGAAACTGTCGAGGAGCCTGAGCCGACTGTGGCGCAGGGCAGCTTCGATAAAGTGGACGGCAGCGTATTTATCCAGAACGGAAGCGCCTATTCGCCCTTTAAGGGGCTTGATACGACGGCGAGGAATTACGCGGCTGTACTCAACAGCATTTCGTCGTCCCTCGCGTCGGACGTCGCCGTTTACGACGCCGTTATCCCGACGAACGAAGCCTTCGGGCTAAAGGGAGCGCTGCCGGGAAGCGCGTCGCAGAGCGATAACCTCGGCGTTATCAAGTCGTCTCTGTCAGACCGTGTTAAGGTTGTGGACGTGTATTCGGCGCTTGAGGCGCAGAAAAATGACTACATTTATTACCGCACCGACGAGTGTATGACGTCGAAGGGCGCGTATTATGTATATAAAAAAATTGCCGATACGGCGGGCTACGGCGAGCGCACCGTCTATTCTCTGAGTACGCTTTCCGAAAAAAGCGGAACGCTTTCCCCGTTCTACGGCTCCTTCGTGACGCGGACGATGGGAAAGGATCAGCCGGACGGGAATCCGGAGCTGCTCGGCAGCGGAGATATCGTCGAATATTACAAGCTGCCTGTGCATTACAACTGTTACAGCGTCGATCTCAAAACGGGAAACCGCGTCGAGACTGATCTCTTCAAGGAAAGCGACGCTATATCCGATATCCTCAATATTTTCCCGGGGAAGGATAAGGCGCTGCTCACGATCGAAAATCTCCAGAGCAGCACCGACAAAAAGCTGCTGATCGTAAAGGATCACTCCGCCGAGCCGGTCATAGGATACCTTATTCCGCATTATACAGAGGTGTTCGTCGCCGACGTTTCACTGTACAGCGGCAGCCTCGCGGATTACATCAATGAAAACGAGATAACCGATATCCTCTTTATCAACGGGATCGACAGCGCCAACAATGCACTTTATTGTCAGAGAATGAGGGATTTGTTTGACAACAGTTTATCAGATTAACGGATACAGAAATAACAATTACATAGGCGGCGACAGTATGCTCGGCAGGAAGATCGACGTGAAGGTCACGTCGGCGATCCCGTATGCGGGGCTTTACAGCGGCTACTATATGTCCGGAACGCGCCGCAAAAACGTATTCCTCCTCTCTAAAGAGCATCCGAGGGATCATGTCCGCTGCACCGTCGTCGCGATCGCGCAAAGCCGCAGCGGTACTCAGGTGCGCCTTATCGCAGCGCCCGAGGGGCAGATCTACTATGAGCCGCTCATCAAGAAGAGACTCAAAAGGCTGCGGAACTTTCGCGTCGGAAGAATAAGCTGCCTGTACGAGAAATCATGCGGAGCGATCGTGTTCTACCGCGCGCCGGAGGACTTGATGGTTCTGCTCGTCAAGAACAAGAACGGCCGCTACTGGTCGTTCCCTAAGGGGCACGTTGAGCTTGGCGAAAACGAGCGTCAGACGGCTATCCGCGAGATCAAGGAGGAGACCGACCTCGACGTCGTGATCCAGCCGGGATTCCGCGAGACGAGCGACTACTGCCCGTTCGGCAAGGTGCGCAAGCGCGTCGTCTTCTTCCTCGCCGAGGCGAAGAGCAGAGACGTGCATATCCAGGAAAGTGAGATCGACTACTTCATCTGGGTACCGTTTTCAAAGGCGCGCTCGATGTGCAGCTACGACAACGACCTTCGCGTTATCGACAAGGCCGAGCGATATCTCGGCGGCATGACGGAGTGAGCGCGATGAAGAAAATATCAAACAAGGAGCGCGCGGCGCTCGCCGTTGACGCTCTGAAAAAAGAGTACCCCGGCGCCGTGTGCTCTCTTATATATGAAAAGCCGCATGAGCTGCTCATCGCGACGCGGCTCTCGGCTCAGTGTACCGACGCACGCGTGAATATGGTCACGCCGGCGCTCTTTGAAAGGTACAGATCCTCGGAGGATTTCGCGAAGGCGGATATCGAGGACGTTGAGCGCCTTATAAAGAGCTGCGGTCTCTACAAGACGAAGGCTCGCGATATAGTGGAAATGTCAAGGCAGATCTGCGAAAACTTCGGCGGAAAGGTTCCCGATACGATCGAGCAGCTGACGACGCTCTCCGGGATCGGCAGGAAAACGGCAAACCTGATCGTCGGAGACGTGTACGGCAAGCCTGCCGTCGTTGTGGATACGCACTGCATACGGATAACGTCGCGCCTCGGCTTCCACGACAGCAAGGACGCCGTTAAAATAGAAAAGATCATGAGAGATGCGCTCGATCCTGCGGAATCGAACGATTTCTGCCACCGCCTCGTTCTTCACGGCAGAGCTGTCTGCACGGCGAGATCGCCGAAGTGTGCGGAGTGCTGCATGAGAGATTTCTGCGAAAAGGAGAACGGAGAGGCTTAACGGGTAATAGGTGTATTATCATACAGTCGTCTATTTGTTTACATAGTATTTGATCCGGGCAGGCAGAAAGCGCTTATCGCCCGGATTTTTTTACATATCTTTATTATAAATGCACATGATATAACGAATGAATTTGTGAACGATTCACAAAGATTACAAACTTTAACAAAAGTGGTTGCATTTCTGTAACTTTCTGTTATAATATATATAGTTAATTTTTACAGACGTGTAACAATTAAGCTGCCGCGGAATTCTGCGGCCTAGACAATTAGGGGTTGTTTTTATGTCAGAATTTGAAAGAGATGATTTTGAGATCACTCCCGAGCTGCTGGCGAATTTTGAGTCGAACGAGCCTGTTCTCGCTTATGAGACGGACGAGAAGACGATCGAGCAGATCAGGGAGGAGAGGTACCGCAGGCAGGAGCAGAGAAAGCTCAAAAGGAAGCAGCAGCTTCGCACAAATATTATGAGCTACTTCATGCCGACGGCGGCGCTCGTTCTGCTCGTGAGCACCGTTTGCTATATGAACTCTTTGCAGTTCGGCCTTGTGGTTTCATACAACGACGAGACGCTCGGAGTTGTTGAGAATGCCGGAGTCCTCAGGGAGGCTACGAGCATCATTGACAGCAGGATCATCAACAAGAGCCTTGATTCTCTTGAAAATGAGCCGCAGTACAAGGTTGCGATCATGACGAACAAATCCGAGCTGAGAAGCTCCTCGGAGCTTAGCCGCCAGATCATTGAGCGCGATGCGACGCTTGAAGACGAGCTTTGCGGCGTGTTTGTTGACGGAGACTTTATCGGCGCCGTCAGCAGCGAGGATGAGGCTCAGTCCGTTCTTAACTCGCTGCTCGAGGCTCAGAAGAAGAGCGCCGCAGACCTCGGAACGGTGAAGTCGGCAGAGTTCAACAGCGACGTTTCCGCTCAGGTAGGTCTGTACGCGAAGGATTCCGTCGTTGACAAGGCAGAGCTCAAGGCTCGTCTTGAGAATAACGTGGAGATCAGCTACATCATAACCGTTTTGCAGGAGCAGAATGTAAAGATAAAGTACAAGACAGAGTACAAGGTTGACGATACGAAGCCCGAGGGCTTTGAGAAGGTCACTCAGAAGGGAGTGATCGGCGAGGGCGTTGCGACGAACGAGAGCGTGTATATCAACGGCGAGAAGATATCGTCGGAGCACGTCAAGGTAGTTGCGACGAAGAAGCCGGTAAACGAGATAATCACCGTATCGCCCGACAACGAGCACGCACAGGGCAGCGACTCCGAGAAGGACGAAAAGGACACAGATACAGAAAAGGCAGCGAAGGCGAAGGACGCAGACAAGACCTCCGACAGCGACAAGGCCGGGTCCGAAAAGGCAGGCGAGCAGAGCAAGGAGGAGCCTAAGAGCGACGCACCGTTCATTTGGCCTGTTCAGGGCTATGTAACGAGCTACTTCGGCTACGAGGGCGAGCACTTCCACAAGGGCATCGACATCGGCGCAGGAGAGGGAACACCGATCGCCGCTTCCGCTTCCGGTACGGTAGTTGACGTTGTTATCGACTACGGCACCGAAGGGTTGGGCTGCTATATCACCGTAGATCACGGCAACGGCTACCAGACGACATACGCTCAGTGCAGCGATATTTATGCGTCGGTCGGCCAGCAGGTAGAGAAGGGCGACATCATCGCGGCAGTCGGCTCAACGGGCGACTCCACCGGTCCGCACCTCCACTTCCGTGTGATCGAGAACGGCGAGTTTATTGATCCAGCTAACGTCTTATGTTAAGATAAATAACCCCAAAACAAAACAGGGAAAGGGCACAGAGCAATCGTGTGCCCTTTTCCTGTTTCTTTGCCTTTGTATTCACGGTGCAATGTACTGCGCCGGCTCGCAAGAGGAAAAATTTTCAGATATATTTCAAATAATTCCCAACAAAACGCCAATAAATGTTTGACGGGAGAAAAATTATATATTATAATTATAGTGAGTATATGCCGGTTACGGCATACTTACGAGGAAAGGAAGGTCATTATGTACGATAATTATGTTTTTGATCTTTACGGTACACTTGCCGATATCCGCACCAATGAGTGGTCAGAGGAGCTTTGGAAAAAGATGGCGGAGTTCTTTGCAGAAAACGGAGCCGCCTATGAAGAGAAAGACGATCTGTTCGGAGTGTATACAAAGCTGACCGACGCGGAGACTGAGAAGGTTCATAAGCGTCACCCCGATTATGAATACATAGATATAAAGGTGGAAAAGGTGTTCCGTCAGATCTACGAAATGAAGGGAGTCACTCCGTCCGATAAGCTGCTTGAGGAGACGGGATTTTATTTCCGCCGCACGTCGAGAGAATATATCAGACTGTACCCCGGTATTCGCGAGCTTCTCGACGATCTCAAAAAGCACGGCAGGGTGTTCCTTCTTACGAACGCGCAGCGCTCATTTACGTGGGACGAGCTTGAGATACTGGATATAGTAAAGGATTTCGACGGGATACTCATCTCCTCGGACGAGGAGTGCAGCAAGCCGGATATCCATTTTTTCAAAGCGCTGGAAAAGCTGTATTCGCTCGATCCGAAGAAAACGATAATGATAGGGAACGATCCCAGAACCGATATCAAGGGCGGTATTGCGGCAGGCTGGGATACGCTCTATATCCACTCCAACATTTCTCCGGAGATAGATTACAACACAGGCTGTACATATTTTATCCCCGACGGCGATACATTTAAGATGAAGGATTATCTCATATGACGCAGACGCAGTTTATGTATGAGCTGATGGTGGCGGCCGAGGATTTTCCGGACGAGGTGAAATTTGCGCTTGTAAACGACTACAACCGCCACTTTGCCGAGATGCTCGATTCGGGTAAGACCGAGAGCGAGATAACGGCGGTGCTTCCTTCTCCGCAGGAGATAGCCGAGAGCTACGTAAAGGGTGAGCCTATCACACCCGGGGGCGCTCATGACGGCGGTGAGGGCGGAGCGACGCCCCTCGGAGTATTTTTGTTTATTCTTATGATACCCGTTTTGATCGTATATGAATCGCTGGCTTTCGTTGTCGGACTTCTGACGGCGATCCTGCTGCTTGCGCTCTGCGTTGCGGCGGCGTTCGCAAGCGTCGCCAGCTTCGGCGTAATGGGGCTTAGCCGTGGCTTTATCCTGCTCGGGATAGGCGGATTATTCGTAACGGTAGCGCTCGTGCTTGTGAGCGTTGCCGCTTTTCGAGGCATCGCATCGGGCTTTGCGTGGTTCCCGCGCTTAATGGGGCGCACCCTCAGATTCAAGAGGGGAGGCGCAGCATGAAAAAGCTCGTTAAAATATCGGCGGTGCTGCTTGCCGTTGGGCTGATACTCTGCGGCACCGGCATCTTCATAGCCAGGAGAGACGACGTAAACCCCGCGATGCTCTACGGCATCGTTGAGGAAAATCTGAAGCTGAGCGAAAGCCTCGTTGTGCTTGAGCAGCCGAAGCAGCCTGATTTCACCGGGATAGAACGCAAGGTGTACAAGGTCGCAGGCAGCGGACTGAACGAATTCAACACGCTTGAGATATACGCGGAGAACGCCGACGTATCATTCGTGCAGAGCACGGAGGAGACGATGCGCGCGGTGCTCGAGACGGGCACGCTCACAACGGCTGTAAGCGGCGGACGGTTCATAGTTTGCGCGATATGCGAAAGCGGAGATCACGGCGAGCTTATAGTGCAGCTTCCAGAGATATACAAGGGCGGCTGCGTCGTAAACGCCGTCGGAAGCAGGCTTGACCTCGGCAGCGTTGAGAGCGCGATGGATATGTCGTTCTGCCTTTTTGAAAGCAAGCTCGGCGCAGGTGTGCTCAGCGCCGACAACATAACGCTTCAAATGAGCGGCTCGTTTGCTCAGATCGAAAGGCTTGACGCTTCCGAGGGGCTAAAGATGCAGGCAGCGGCCTCGGAGCTTCGCGCCGGAGGCATATCCGCGTCGTATACCGATCTCACTGCCGACAATTCGACAGCTGTGCTTTCGGGCATTTCGGGAGCCTTCAGCGGCCGGACGCAGATGACGCCCTCGGAGATATCGTTCAGCGCCTTAACGGGCAACGTCACGCTGGATCAGACGGCCGGGCAAGCGGTGGTACGCCTGCCAAAGGGCGCAAACGTAACGCTTCGCCACAGCGAGGAGTACGGATTGTTTACAGATCGGACTAACCATGCACAAAACAGTTCGGCAAATGACGCAGCGCATTATACAATGGAAACAAATATTAAATTCGGTATTGTAACGGTGGAGAATTTGCGGTAAAATATACGAGGCGCATTATCCGCAGTAAGGGATCGGCGCCAATAACAACGCAAAAAAATCCATCTGAAAGGTTCGATAACAATGAATATAGCTGTACTTGCAGGCGGTCTCAGCACAGAGCGCGACGTTTCGATAACCTCCGGCGGCATGGTCGCCAAGGCTCTCAGAAAGAGAGGGCACAACGTTGTGCTGCTTGACGTATACATGGGCTACGAGCAGGACGAATGCGATGTTGAAAAGATGTTCCGCGAGGGCTACGATTTTACAAAGGACGTGGCCGTCGGCGAAAGCATACCCGACCTTGAGAAGGTTCGTTCCTCACGCCGCGTCCATTCGAGCCGCTTCTTCGGCGAGCACGTTGAGGAGATCTGCCGTTACGCTGACATCTGCTTCCTCGCTCTTCACGGCGGCGACGGCGAAAACGGCAGGCTTCAGGCAGCCTTTGACCTTATGGACATCAGGTACACAGGCAGCGGCTACCTCGCAAGCGCAGCCGCTATGGACAAGGGCATCACAAAGAGCATCTTCCTCGACCACGGCGTAAGGACACCTAAGGGCGTACGCTTCAAGGCAGAGGATATGGACAACGGCAAAATCAGCAAATACAACGTATTCCCGTGCGTTGTAAAGCCCTGCTCCGGCGGCAGCAGCGTAGGCGTTTCGATCGTCGAGAGCAAGGCTGATTTCCGCAAGGCGATGGAAGAGGCGTTCCGCTATGAGTCGAACGTTCTTGTTGAGGAATACGTCAAGGGCAGAGAATTCTCTGTCGGCGTTATTGACGGCAAGGCGCTTCCTGTCATTGAGATCATTCCGAAATGCGGCTTTTACGATTACATCAACAAGTATCAGAGCGGCCGCACGGAGGAGATCTGCCCGGCGAATATCGACGAATACACAAACGCGCGAATGCAGCGCGAGGCAGAGAAGGCGTACGAAGCGCTCGGCCTTGAGGGATACGGCAGAGTTGATTTCCTTCTCAACAGCAAGGGCGAGATCTTTGCGCTGGAGGCAAACACGCTCCCCGGCATGACGAGCGCAAGCCTGATCCCGCAGGAGGCTGCTGCCGCAGGCATCGGCTACGAGGAGCTTTGCGACAAGATCGTCGAGGTCTCTCTCAAAAAATACGGCGAGTAAAACATATCGGCACAAAGCCCGCCTTCGGCTCCGCGTACAGCGCAGACGCCCTAGGCGGGCATTATTATATCGGGCGAAAAATATTGAAAAAACACTTGACAAATCGTAACGCGGCTGATATAATAATAGAGCATTCTCAATAGACACAGGGGTATAGCTCAGTTGGTAGAGCAGCGGTCTCCAAAACCGCGTGCCGAGGGTTCAAGTCCTTCTGCCCCTGCCAAATAAAGTTCCGAAGCTGAAATATGCTTCGGGATTTTTTGTTTTTCATAAGAGAAAGGACTTGAACCCGAGAGGGCGCGAGCGTCAAGAAAACAGTCCTGCGGACTGTTTTTAGCGAGCGGCGAGGCGGCAGCCGAGCGG